>JBBSIE010000122.1:0-12076 GCA_038232235.1 Pyrinomonadales bacterium
CCATTCGGCATCAGTCAAATCGGTTGAATAAGAGCGTCGAGAAATAGGCATAGATTTGTCCTCCCTTGAGCGAAATAACTCAAGAATATCAACAACTTCAAAATAAGTCGCTGAAAACGCACTTCTTAAACAGCCTCTAGGAGAAACTATTATGGCAAAAGATATTGAGATAATTACTGGGACGCAGGCAAAATTAGCTGTTCGCCTTTGTAATTTTGTAACTAAAGGAGATTTCTTACTTATCTCTCATCAAAATTGGCTTGACACAAATCTGCAACCAACTATTCGCTCCTTGACAACTTGTTGGATTGATATAACGGGCTATGCAAGCAAGCGTGGTAATGCCAACTATAATTATAGTTTGTCGAAACGCAGATGCGAGTCAGTTGAAAAATGGGTTTAAAATTATTCTGACAAAATTGATTTTCACGTTCCTGATGCGAGAGGGGAAACACAAAGCGGAACTGATGAAAGTAATGACGATGGATACTGGCGAGCAGTGAAAATTTACGTTTACGGTTTCAGACCGCCGGGACCCAGACCAAAACGACCAGTAAATAGAGTCATGCGTATTGTCAAGCGAGAATTTATGCAAACGGAAACGATAAATGTACATAACGAAAAAGATCCCTCTGCGGATGCTCTTGACTTACTTCTGAATCTCGCGGGACTTAAACCGATGGATATCTACGACGAAAGTAAGGGATCACGTGAAGTTTCTGAATTTCCACAAAGCTATCGAGTAAACAAGGTCACCCAGAACACGAAGGTAACTGTGTCACTGGTATATACCTCTACTGTTACCGTAACGCAAACGACGATACGTTATGAATGGGGAACACCTGAGCCAAATGTAACTATTATAAAAAATTATCAGCCAACTATTTTTGGAGATGAAAGACCCGTTCAGACCAAGAATGCAACGGTTTCGCGTGACTCGGCAAAAGACCTAATTCCACCCAATCCATAAAATGAAAAATTAGATTTAAGTTTTTATGACGATTAGAATTTTAGATTTAGAGGCAAAATGACAAAACTGATGTTGAAAAATCATTCAAAGACAATCTTCTTGACTTTTCTTTCAATCATTTCGGTAGTAGTTTTATCGCAAACGAATTTCGGGCAATCGAGCGACCCGGATGAACCGACGGCTTTGACGAGTAAATATTAACAATTTACTTGCTCAATATAAAAATTATGAAAATCCTTACTGAGCTTCCACACAGATAATAGCAAATCTGAGAGGTGCTAAAAAACTTTTGGAATATAAATATGAAAAGCGTAATTATTAAAGTCATCATTTCATTATCTTTTGCTTTCATTATTTCTTCAGCAAAGGTAACGGCTTCAACCGATTCATTGAATTCGGATGAAAAGCCAATTTTTATTCAAGCGGGAGATTTGATTAAAGAATACAAGGAAAATCCAAAAGAGGCGGATGAAAAATATAAAGGCAAAATGTTGACGGTTGCCGGAAGAGTCGGGGGAATACAGCATAATCCGAAGCCCGCGATAATTTCGGTTCATACCGATCTTTACAGCGAGCCTGCGGATAAATCTAAACTGCGAGAGATTGAATGTGTTTTCGATGAATCGGAAAAGGTAAATCCCGACGGCATTATTTCATTTCAGCGGATTATGACAACGGGCAGGAATGTGGGAATAAAACCGTCTAAATCAAGAATGATTGATAGTGAAGTCATCGGATATATCAGACTGGAAAACTGCCGGATCGAAACCGAATCGCCTTTGAATGATTCAGCAAAAGTTGATTCTGATAAAACGGTTGGTTTGCCGGATGCTTCAAGCGGGAAAATGCCGTCCGATGCCGAGTTGCAGGTTTTGCTGCAAGGCACGATTCAAATATATGCCGATGCTCTGGAATCGGGCGATTTTACAAAGTTTTACGCAAACACGGCAACCGTTTCGATACTTCACAGAGTTACACCGGAGCGACTTAAAGAAGTTTACGGCGGGCAGAAATATAATGTTAAGGCGTATCGTTGGACAAAAGATAAAAAAGCAAAATTCTTTCGTCCGCCGGTATTTACGGATTACACGGATTCCATAATCGGAAGCCCTGAATCTAAAACATTTCACACTTCGCTAAATTTGGTCGGCAACTATGAAGAATGGACAGCCGATTCGCACAAAATCGTCGAATTCAGCTTGCAGTATTTAGCCGAAGGAAAAGATTGGAAATTACTTACTATCAATGCACTAAAGCCTTTGGAAGTAAGTTTTGCACAATAGAATATAACCGACGATTCTGCTGCATATTCAAAAATCGCCACAAAATATTTTTCGAAAA
Organism: Pyrinomonadales bacterium; assembly: GCA_038232235.1. Taxonomy (GTDB): domain Bacteria; phylum Acidobacteriota; class Blastocatellia; order Pyrinomonadales; family Pyrinomonadaceae. Next base: position 2,312 of record JBBSIE010000122.1, read on the forward strand.
TTTCTAAACCCTACGCAAATATGTAGTTGTTTTGGCTTCGCAGAAGTTTCAAAATCAACCTTAAAATTTCAATCGCTTAATTCAGGATAGGAGAAAAAAATGACAAAATTAACAATCAAAAAATATGCAAAAGTAATTTTTCCGGCGATACTATTTTTTGTTTTAACATTAATAATGCCGCAGACAAATTTCGCCCAATCGAGCGACCCTGATGCACCGACGGCTTTGACAAAAGGTGTTATCGAAGGCAGTAGCTCCGGCGGTTCGAGCGATGAGAAGACTTATTATTATACCTTTGATGTGGTGAAAGGAACATTGACTTTAACTTTGGATATTACACCTCTGAATAAATCGGATGCGGGCGGCTACGTCGAATGGTCAATGATGGACACAAAATTTGCCACACTAAAATATGATAATTTATCGGCTCAAGGTTCGCCTGAAAGACAAGTTAAGGATTTGCCCGTTACTATTAAGCGGAGAATTATTATGAAAATAGTCGTTTCGGGAAACATCAATTATAAATTCAAACTTGCAGGTAGTGCGGTTAATTTTGCCCGCTGAAAGAATTTGCAATTACCTCTCTGAATTAGGTGCAAAAGGTCAACCGTAGAATTTTTGTTGAAAATATTTTGACCGGAAGTAATATGCAGAATTTGGTCGGACAAACACTTGACGATAAATACAGCATTCAGAAAGAAATCGGGCGCGGCGGAATGGGCGCGGTTTATTACGCCGTGCATCTCGGTACGAAAAGACCGGTCGCCGTCAAAGTCATCGTGCCGCAATTTATGCGGCGCACCGAGTTTGTCGAACGCTTTAAGCGCGAAGCCGAAGCTGCCGGACGGCTTCATCATCCGAACGTCGTTGACGTAACGGATTTTGGAATTGCTGAAACCGCCGAGGGTCAAGTCGCTTATTTGGTGATGGAATATCTGGAAGGCTGCACTTTGACAAAAATTCTCGACGAAGAGAAATTCTTATCGCTATCGTGGACGGTTGATATTCTTGAACAAGTCTGTTTAGCCGTTACCGAAGCGCACCGCCGGGGAATTATTCACCGCGATTTAAAGCCGGATAATATTTGGCTCAAACCCAACGAACGTGGCGGCTATACTGTCAAAGTCCTAGATTTCGGCATAGCTAAACTCGAAATCTCAAGCGAAGAATTCAACGCCGGAATTATCGAAACAAATCACTTGCCGAATAAAAGTGAGAAATTTTACCCGTTTTCCGAAGATAATAAACCGACCGCAATATTTTCCGAAGATGAACATCCGCCGGTAAAAACCGGGTATGAAACATTCATCGAAAATGTCGAAAATAGAAATAATCTCGATGAAGTTTCCATTCCGAAACCGCTCGAATCGTTGACTTCGCTGATCAATCCGGCGACGGAAACGCCATTTTCGCAGCTCAAAACGCTCGAAGACGCGCGGGCGGACAAACTCGCTTCGGTGTCGGCTGAAGGAGATAAAAAAAGTTTCTACGAAAAAACCACCGCCGAAATAACGCGCGTCGGTGCGATAATGGGAACGCCGCTTTATATGTCGCCCGAACAGTGCCGCGCGGAAAGATTGGGAACGAGTTCGGATATTTACAGTCTCGGAGTTATAGCGTATCAAATGCTTTCCGGCAGAACGCCGTTTGAGGGCGAAAATCTTTCGGTCATCAGCGGTCATTTGCAATTTCCGCCGCCGCCTTTAAAAGCGAGAAAAGTTCCGCGCAAAGTGAAAAAAGTCGTTCACCGCGCGTTGTCGAAAGTTCCGGTTGAACGCCCGCCGACGGCTGAAATTTTTTCAAGTCAAATGCGTTCTTATTCGGAAAATATTATCACTATCTTCCGTCGTTCGCTGGTCGTTTATATCGAAAATTTCTCAAAATTGATTTGGTTCAGTCTGGTTCTCTATTTTCCGACTATTCTGTTCAGTCTGGCGACGTTTTTCGTCAATATTCTAAAATTTAACGGATTTTTCTCAGATGATTTAACGGCGAAAATTTCGACCGTTTTCTTGAGCTTAATAAAACACGCGAATATCGCCGCCGGAGTTGCCGCCGAAACTTTAATCACGGGCGCGGTAACGTGGATCGTCGTGCAGTATATTGACGCTCCTCTGCGCTCGTTTCGCGTGAGCCGCGCGTTTTTGGCTCTTTTGAAAAAATGGAAACAATTTGCGTGGATTATTCCTTTGAGAATCGTTATAAACTTATTTATTCAAGGCGATTTAACGACGTTTTCACCCGTGACGGTTTTTCTCTTGTCGAGTATTGAAACTTTTATTTTCTGGTTTTTGCCGTCTGTCGTGATGATGGAAAATTATCACGGCTTGGCAGCGTTAAAACGCGGCTGGCGATTAAGTCTCAAAGCTGTTTCAACGGTCATTACGGCGATAATCATTAATCTCGTCATTTTTTTATCACCGGAGTTTCGGTAACAGTCATTATCCTGAATCTCGCCGCGTTTATCTCGCAAAACTTTTTTCCGTCGGTTTACGCTCTGCCGTGGGATGAATTCGCCCGGCTCGCCGATAGTGCGGCGATTACGTTAATCAAATTTCTCGGCGTAATACTGCTCCCGTTTTTCGCTGTGGTAACCGCATTGATCTACCTTAAAACACGCCACGCTGACGGCGATTCGTTAAAAGTTTTGCTCAAAAATTTCAAAGACGGCGAGATTTTGCAAAGCATTTGGCAAAAACAAATCCGCAGCTAAATCGAAATTAACGATTTTTGCCGTTCGCTGGCGAAATCAAAAGTTTGCGATGCGCCTGAACGCTTAAATTCGGGCGGCGCGAGGTTACTTGAATATCGCGGATTTCACCCGGCGGCGAATCTGCCAAAGCGCGTTTCGGTATGTAAGTTATAACGTAACTCGAATCAATAATTTTGCCGACCTGTGCGGTTTTATCAAGCATTTCTTCTTTCGATTCGGGCAGAAAAATCTCGCCGTTGGTGTCTTTGGCAAGTGTCGCAAGATATTTTTCGCTGTCAATCAAATCCTGTTTTCTCTGGCGTATTTTTCTCAAAAACGCTTTGTCCGTATTGATTGTCAAAATATGGCTGCCGCGATTCATTGCAATAATTCCGGGCGGCATCTGCGCGGCAACTTCGTCGGGCATCGCTTTCGGCGGCGGCGAAGTCGAAATACCTTTCGTTCGCGGTTCGATGTCGGCGCGTTCGAGCGTTGTGTAACTGATAACGTGAACATTGACACTCGTTGCAAGCAGATTTTTCATCGCCGCATCTCTTTCAGATAATTTATTTAAACTGTCCGTGCCGTCCGTAATCAAAACAAGATGGCGATTATCGAGCGAGGATTTCTGAATGAATTTGGTCGCCTTTTCCAAAGCATCAAGAAAAACGGAGCGTCTGCCGAAACTTGCTTTGCTCTTCAAAAGCGTCAATGCTTGTTCCTTATTCGTCCATTCGGCGATAATGTCAACTTTGTCGTTATACTGCATAATCGCTACCGAATCTTCAGTTTGCAGCGAATCAATCAAATTTTTTGCGGTTTTAACAGTTTGCTCAAAACCTTTAACCTGCCGCATTTCGCCGCCCGTATCCAAAACGATTAAGACGTTGGCGGGAACTCGTTTAATGCTGCTCGCCTGATTTATTCGTCCGTCTTCCGTGATGACCAAATCTTCTTTTTTTACGTCGGAAACAAATTTACCGTCAATGTCGGTGGCGAAAACATTGAGTTTTATTTCTTCGGTAAAAACCTTTTCCGTTTGTTCGTCCGGTGTTGGTGTCGGCACTTGTGCATTGACGATAGATGAGAAAGATAATAAAAGAAAAGCAATTTGCAGAAAAAATTTGGTTGGCGATAATTGCATAAATAACTCTTGAACATCGGTCAATTTTTCAGGTTTGATGCGGCAGTCGAAAGTATAGTTGTAGTTTTGGCGGCGAAAGTTTAGAGTAAAAACCGGTAATTCCTGTGATGAAAGCGTTTAAGTCTGCAACAAATTAAAAATATGAATTTTAAATATCGTTATAAAGAACCCGAAATATCGAGCGATGAAAATAAAAAATCACCGCTGTTAGTAGTGCTTCACGGTTTGGGCGCGGATGAAAATGATCTTTTCGGACTCGCGCCGTTTATGGACAAGCGTTTTTGTATCGTCAGCCCGCGTGCGCCGTTTGCGCTGGCTTACGGCGGTTATGCGTGGTTTGAATTGGTGATTCAGCCGAACAACATCGGATTCAACGTCAAAGAATTTGAACAAAGCCGCGAGATGATTCTCAAATTTGTTGACGAATTAGTCGCCGAACACGATTTGGACGCGAAAAGAGTTTATCTGTGCGGTTTTAGTCAGGGCGCGATTATGAGCTTGAGTGTATTGTTGACCGAACCAAAAAAATTCGCCGGAGTTGTGGCAATGAGCGGACGCGCGATGCCGGAAATGCTGCCCGAACAAAATAATTTTGACGCGCTGAAGGATTTTCCGATTCTCGTAACGCACGGCATTTACGATCCGGTTTTGCCGATTGAAAACGGACGCGCGACGAAGGAAATTTTATCGCGGCTGCCGGTTGATTTGGAATACAAAGAATACGCAATGGCGCACGAAATTTCACAGGAAAGTTTGCAAGATGTAGCCAGTTGGTTTCGTTCTAAACTCAATGAGAAATAATGGAGTTTGGAAATCAGTTAAATTTGAACTTTTCAAACATTGGGAAATTTTTATGGAGAAAAATATGAAAGTGAAAATATCTGCAATTTTCCTGTTGTCGGGAATAATTTTATCAGCCTGTTCACAGTATAGTTCGGAAACTTCTTCTCACACAAACGCGAATATGGTGGCTATGATGCCAAGCCAAAATGAAAGACTTAGCAGCGCAAATAGTAACTCGTCTGCCCGAAAAATATCGCTCGAACAATCGGAGCAAAGCCAAAATGCGCCGGTCGTTGTCGAAAGAAAAATCATTCGCAACGCCGATTTGACTTTGGAAGCGAATTCGCCGGAAGAAGCGCAGCAACAAATCTCTTCAATTGTTGACAGTAAAGGTGGTTTTGTCATCGAATCAAAGCAAAGCAGCAGCGACGTTCAGGCGACGACACGCGACACTATAACGATGACGTTGCGCGTTCCGGCTAAAAAATTTGACGAAACCTTAAATGAAATTCGCAAAACTTCCAGCCGCGTTATTGTCGAAACTGTCAAAGGCGAAGATGTAACAGAAGAATTTATTGACATCGAAGCACGTTTGAAAACGAAAAAAGCTCTCGAAGAACAGTTTCTCGAAATAATGAAGCGATCAAACTCAGTCGAAGACGCTTTGAATGTGCAGCGCGAACTCGCCGAAGTGCGCGGCGAAATCGAGCAAATCGAAGGCAGAAAACGATTTTTGGAAAATCAGGCGAGTCTTTCGACGATAAAAATTACGCTTCAATCGCCGACGGCTTTTTCCGCTAATTCGTCGGGTTTTTTCTATCAATTAAAAGAATCAATCGGCAGCGGTTACAATGCGGCTTTAAATTTCATTCTGGTTTTAGTAACTATTTTAATCGCGCTTTTGCCGTTTCTTCTGCTGGTCGTTTTGCCAATTTACTTAATTTTGCGATACTTTTGGAGAAAGCGCGAAAAGCGAAATTTGGCGAGCGAGATTGCGCGTGAAGAAATAAAAGCAGAGTAACAAAGATGGAAAGATTTTTTCAAATTATGGCGGCGATTCTGGCTGGAGTTGCCGTGTTTTTTTGGTGGAAAGGCAATAACGACGCGATGTTTATTTCAACCGTCATCGGCGCGGTCTGTTTCTTTTTGAGTTTTCGCTTTCAGGTTAAAGAAAGAATGCAGCAAAGGGAAAGAGAAAAAACTTCGCTGGAAATAAAAAATGCGAACGAAAACGATTAACTCAATTCTCATCGTTCAAAGAATCAAATATGGCGAAAATATTGCTTGCAACCTTCGGCTCACTCGGCGATCTGCATCCGATGCTGGCTTTGGCGATTGAACTGCGCCGGCGCGGACACGAAATTTCGATAAATACTTTAGAGATTTACCGTGAAAAGATTGATCTGCTCGGCTTCAAATTTTTTCCGCTGCGTCCCGACGTTGACCCGGAAAAAGACCGCGAACTTGCCCGTGAAATAATGGCGGCAAAAGGCGGAACGGAAAAACTTCTCCGTGAAATACTTTTGCCGAATGTGCGCCAGATGTACGAAGATTTGATGAAAGCGGTTATAGGCGCGGACTGTTTGATTTCGGGCGAAGTCGTTTTTGCCGCACCTTCGGTTACCGAAAAAACAAATATCCGATGGATTACGACGAGTCTCGCGCCCGCGTCCTTTCTTTCGCCGCACGATCCGTTTGTGCCGCCGACGGCGCAGTGGCTCAAACATTTTCGTTTTCTCGGCTCGACCTTTCACAACGGAGTCTATTCAATTGTGCATCGCCTTGTTGATTCTTGGCTCGGACCTTACAAAGAATTTCGCCGCGAAATTGGTTTAAACGAGAATCACGATCCGGTTTTCAAAAACAAATTTTCAAACTTGCTGCACCTCGCAATGTTTTCAAAAGTTCTCGGCAAACCGCAGCCGGATTGGCATTCGCCGACGCTGCAAACGGGTTTTTGTTTTTACGACGGTCAGAACGATCTCGGAAAAATGCCGGAAGATTTGAGCGAATTTCTGAACGCCGGCGAACCACCGATTGTTTTCACTCTGGGAAGTGCCGCCGTAATGGACGCGCGGGATTTTTTTGAAGAAAGCGGGCGCGCCGCGCAAATACTCAATCGCCGAGCTATTTTGCTTTACGGAATTTTTAACGAACCGCCGAAAATTAACGATAAAAATATCGTCGCTTTTGATTACGCACCGTATTCACTGGTTTTTCCAAAAGCCGCCTGCGTGGTGCATCAGGGCGGAGTCGGAACAACGGCGCAGGTTCTTCGCGCCGGAGTTCCGCATTTGATAATGCCGTATTCGCACGATCAGCCGGACAACGCGGCGAGATGCGAGCGAATCGGTGTCGGACGCTCAATTTCGCGCGAAAAATACACAGCCGAAAATTCCGCCGCACAATTGCGCGAATTATTAAAAGATTCGAGTTATAAAACGAATGCGATTGAAGCAAGTGAGATTGTCAAAGCCGAACACGGAACAAATATCGCTTGCGATGCGATTGAATCTGTCTTAAAAAAACGTGATTTTGCGTGAAAAATAGCGTAAAATGATTGCGTTAAGGAGATAAGACAATGGAAAAGACAATTACATTTGAGATAACGGAAAGTCAGGCGCAAAAATTTGAAAAGCTGCTTGATGACACATTGGAAATTTTAAATAGAATGGAAAAGGAAAGTCCCGAACGCGATGTGCGATTTGATAAAACGCACGATGAAATAATGCGAAGACTGACGGAAACCGCTAAAACAATGGAACAAACCTCGAAGCGTATGGCTAAATGGGGAATTCCTTTGGAGAAATAAAATGTGGGAAAAATTATTTGACTTGATGACAAAAGTTTTTACCCTGACTTCAAGGTCTGACCGAATGGAAAAGACATTGAGAAAGTTCAAAAAGAGGTTGATAATTTGACAATTCTCGTCAATCAGCAATCCGCCAAAATTGACGTTTTGGTTTACGCCGTGCAAAGCGAAAGCGACAAAACGAAAATGTGGGTGGAAAAGGAATTAGCAAAATTTGAACGTCGTTTGCCGTCGGGAAAATCGGATAAAAAATAACAGTGAAAAGATAAAAAATCTGCATCTCAAAACGCCCATCAAACGTCTGAAAATCAAAATATGAAAGTTACGAATTACGAATTACGAATCACGAATTGTCTGCTGATTCTTTTATTGATTACAACTTGTTGTTTGCCGTTGTCTGTCAACGCTCAGATGTCGCGCAAACCTTCGCCGATGCGCGAACCGAAAGGTGCGATGGACAAGAAGCCGGGTTCGCTCAAACGCTCACTAAACGTCATAAAAACTCAGGAAGATTTTAATTCGATGGCGCGGGTTTATCATCAGGGAACGCCGTATGCGCTGCCGCACGCGATGTTTATTATTGACCGCAAAAGCAAAAATAAAATTTATTACGTCAATTCGCAAAAATTTCGGTTTCACAAAGATTTTCTACTCGCCAATTATCTAGTCGCCCGCGGCGAAGATGTTTTTGAACCGATTTATATTCGGCAAGATCGAAGATTTATCGTCGGCACAGTCGCTTATCAAACTCCAATCGGGAAATATACGTTTGAACTTTGGGAAGGCGATTTGGCAAATGCGGATTTGATAAAACTCGCTTACGACACGATCAACAAAACTTTTTTCGAGCAGGTTGCCTTTAAACCGAATTCTATTTTGCAGGAAGAACATTCCGACAATCTCGGCATAAATCGCATTTCGGCGGACGAAATTCAAAAAAATCAAGAATATCTCGCGCTCAACACAGGCGAAGCCGTCGGGCGCATTCACATTATCGAAAAGCTCGACGACACGGTGGAAATCGGCGATAACGAGATTTTAGTTCTCAAAGAATTGCCGATGAGTTTGCCGCCCGTGCGCGGAATTATCGTCGCCGAATCTTCAACGCCGCTGTCGCACGTCAATATTTTGGCGAAAGGTTGGGGAATTCCGAATGTCTATATTAAAGATGCCGACAAATTATTGAAAGAATACGACAATCGCTGGGTTAGATTTACCGCTGATTTGACCGACAGAAAGATTGTTCCGGCGAGTCTCGATGATTTGAAAAAAAATCCTTCGCCCGAAGAATCCGTTGCGCCGTCGAATCTGGAAGTCAAAAAACTCGCTTCGCTTGGTGAAATGCGGAAAAAAGACAGCATCATTTACGGTTCAAAATCGGCGAATTTGGGTGAAATGATTCACGCCAAAATTCCGAACACGATTGTTCCCGCCGGTTTTACCGTGCCTTTTTACTGGTACGAAAAGTTTATGACGGACAACGGGTTTGATAAAATTATTGGTGATTTGATGGATAATAATGATTTTGTTCACAATCCGCGTATTCGCCGGCAGAAGTTGGAAGAATTTCGTGAAATGATTAAAAACGGAGAATTTGACGAAAACTTAAAAGCGGAAATAATAGAAAAATGGAAAACCGAACTCAGTGGGAAAGCTGTTTTTGTTCGCAGTTCGTCAAACGCGGAAGATTTGCCGAATTTTTCGGGCGCGGGACTTTACGACACCGTGAAAAACGTCAAAACAGATCAAGCTATTATCGAAGCCGTTAAATTCGTCTGGGCTTCGCTGTGGAACTTCAATGCTTACAAAGCCAGGGTTCGCAATTATGTCAATCAGGATACGGTTTTTATGTCGGCGTTAATTCAAGTCGGCGTTAATATGGACAGCGGCGGCGTGATGTTCACGACCGATCCGTTTGACCGCGACAATAAAGGCGCAGTTTATATCAGCGCGGTTTGGGGACACAACGATCCGATTACCGCCAATAAATTTGTTCCCGAACAGGTGCTTTTTAATCCGAAATCGAACGCTGTAAAGGTTTTAACGCTTTCGCAGCAGGACAGCGTTCTGAAATTCGGCGAAAACGGTGATCTCGTGGAAACCGACGAAAAATTTAGTCGCCGCGTTTTGACCGACAAAACCATCCGCGAATTGGTCAAAATCGCTTCGACCGTCAAACAATCTTTCGGCGGCAAAAAAGAACAGGATATTGAATGGGGAATTATGAACGGCAGAGTTTATTTGCTTCAGGCTCGCCCGTATATTGATAATAAATAATATGAAAAAATTAGTAATTTTAACTGCTTTAACTTTATTTTCGATTGCCTGCGGAAA
>JBBSIE010000123.1:0-12033 GCA_038232235.1 Pyrinomonadales bacterium
AATTGGGGCTTGTGAATATGTTGCAAGCCATCTAAAATTTGATTGATAAACAAAGCAGAACCTCTGAGCTAAAAGATTTATTCACTCTTAACTCAAAAGGATTTTGCTTTGTTTGTCAAAAATCTGTCCGAAGTATTGTTATGAATAACTTAACTTTTATATCAACTTTGCGAACTTTGCGCCTTTTTGCGTAAAAATTCTTCATCACGCAAAGGCGCAAAGTTCACAAAGAAAAGGTCGAAAACTAATCTATTTTATTCAACAAAATTTCCTTCAAAATTTCATATTTGGCTTTAATTTTTGTGCTTTGTTTCGGACGCAAAAATAAATCTTTGACAGCTTTAGGCATTTCGCCGTAAGTTCCGACGATTTTTTCGACTGAATCGAATTTCACAGGATGCGCGGTTTCGAGAAAAATTCCTTTTTCCTGCCGGTTGTTTTTCAAATACTCCGACAAAGCATAAAATCCGACTGCGCCGTGCGGATCTAAAACGTAATTATATTTTTCGAAAACTTCGCGCATCGTTTCGGCAGTCTTTTCATCTGAAACGCCGACGGAGATCAAAATCTCTTTCAAACGTAAATAATCGTTATCAAAAATTTCCAAAATCCGCGAAAAATTACTCGGATTGCCGACATCCATTGCATTTGAAAGAGTTGCGACGGACTTTTGCGGCTCTAAATTCCCTGTTTGCAAAAATCGCGAAACGACATCATTTGCATTGCAAGCCGCGATAAATTTATCGCACGGCAAACCCGAAATATGCGCTAGAATTCCCGCGCAAATATTCCCGAAATTTCCGCTCGGAACACAAATGATTGGTTTTTGATTTTTAGTTTTTGGTTTTTGGTTTCCATTTTCCATTTTCCATTTCTTTCATCCATTGTTGGAGCGCGTAGAAATAATAAAACTGCTGAGGCAGCCAGCGGGCAACATTAATCGAGTTTGCGGAGGTTATAACTATTTTTTGTTTGAGATTTTCATCTGCAAGAGCGGTTTTTGCCAGTTTTTGACAATCGTCAAAGTTTCCTCCGACTTCTAATGCCGTGATATTTTCGCCGAGCGTCGTCAATTGTAATTCCTGAACTTCGCTGACCTTGCCTGACGGGTAAAGAATGACGACTTCGACGTTTTCGACTCCAAAAAACCCGTTGGCGACCGCGCCGCCCGTGTCGCCGGATGTGGCGACGATGACGATGGTCTTTTCGTTCTTTTCCCTTGAAAAATATTGCAGACAGCGGCTCATAAATCTCGCGCCGACATCTTTAAAAGCGAGCGTCGCACCGTGAAAAAGTTCGAGCGTCGCAATATTTTTAATTATTTGCACGAGCGGAAAATCAAAATTTACGGTTTCGGCGCAAATGTTTAAAAGAATGTCGTCGGGAATTTCGCCGTCAATATATGGTTTGATAATTTCAAAAGCAATTTGTTCTTTCGATTTATTTTGAAAACCTTGCCAAAATTCGTTCGATAATTGCGGAATTTTTTCGGGAAAATATAAACCTTTGTCGGGCGGCTGTCCGTTCAGCGTCGCATCACGAAAGGAAACGTGAGCGGATTTACGATTTGTGCTAAAGTATTGCATTGATTTTCCAAGATTTAAGCCAAACGAACAATCATAATATGTTTTACTTTTTTGGTAAAAATCGCTGTTTCCTTTTATGAAAGAAACCAAAATCTTATCGCCCGCCACCGTTGCCAATGTAGTTTGTGGATTTGATTGCTTGGGTTTTGCTTTGCACGAGCCAAACGATGAAATGACTATTAGAATAATTGACGAAAAAATCGTTCGCATCGTTCATCACGACGATTATAATTTACCTGTCGAAACTGAAAAAAATGTTGCCGGAAAAGTAATTTTAGCGATACTTAATGAGATTGAGGAAAATATCGGTTTTGAAATTGAAATCACTAAAAAAATCAAACCCGGAAGCGGCATCGGTTCGAGTTCGGCAAGCGCAGTCGGCGCGGCTGTGGCGGCGAATAAACTTTTGGGCGACAGATTTTCACGGCTTGAAGTTGCCGAATTTGCACTTATCGGTGAAGAACTCGCTTCGCAAGGTCGCCACGCCGATAATATCGCGCCTTGTCTTTTCGGCGGTTTCACGCTTGTTCGCTCGGTAAATCCGCTCGATATTGTCGAACTCGAATTTCCGCCGCTGTTTGCTACGATTATTCATCCAAACATTGAAATTAAAACATCCGAAGCACGAAAAATTTTACCGAAGGAAATTTCTTTGCAAAGCGCGATTCAAAATTGGGCAAACGTCGGCGCACTTGTCGCGGCACTTTCAAAAGGCGATTATGATTTGATTTCGCGCAGTCTTGAGGATTTTATTGTCGAACCGGCAAGAAAGAATTTGATTCCGCATTTCGATGAATTGAAAAGCGCAGGTATGAAAGCAAACGCACTCGGCGGCGGCATTTCCGGTTCGGGACCAAGCGTTTTTATGTTGAGTGAAACTTTAGAAACAGCGCAAAAGATTGAAAAGGCGATGAAAAAAATTTATGAACAAACCGAAATTGATTTTAATATCTATGTATCAAAAATAAATGCGGAAGGTGTAAAGTTTATTTTATGAAAAATTTTCTAAAAACATCCGATTTTCCGCGCACAAAACTCGAAGAAATTCTCGAGTCGGCACAGAAATTCAAAAATCAAAAGATTGCGAACAAACCGCTAAACGAAAAATCCGTCGCGCTCGTTTTTTTCAATCCGTCGCTGCGGACACGCGCTTCGATGCAGGTTGGAATTTACGAACTCGGCGGAAATTCGGTAATTTTAGAACCGGGCGAGACAAGTTGGACGCTGGAACATCGGGACAATGCCGTGATGAATTCCGATAAAACCGAGCATCTCAAAGAATTTGTCAGAGTTTTGGAAAGATACGTCGCGGCAGTCGGTGTGCGGACTTTTGCAAATTTGCAGGATTGGGATTTGGAACGCACCGAACCGATTTTGTCGGCGTTTGAAAAATATGCGTCGAAACCGATTATCAATCTCGAATCGGCGATGCACCATCCGTGTCAGGCTCTTGCCGATATGCTGACGATTCGTGAAAAATTCGGTAAAGCGAAAAAAAAAGTTTTGCTGACGTGGGCGTTTCATCCAAAACCTCTGCCGATGGCTGTGCCGAATTCATTTGCGATGGCTTCGGCGCAGTTCGGACACGATTTGCGAGTCGCGCATCCGAAAGGTTATGAATTGGACGAAGAATTGATTGCCGAAATTGAAAATGAAACGGAAGAACAAGGCGGAAGTTTGGAAATCGTCAACAATGTGAACGCCGCTTTTGATGATGTCGAAGTCGTTTATGCGAAAAGTTGGGGCAGCAAAAACTTTTACGGCGCGGCGGATAAAGACATCGAATTTCGCGCGGATTTGCGAAAAGATTGGATTGTTGACGAAACGAAAATGAGGAAAACGAATGAGGCGATTTTCATGCACTGTCTGCCCGTGCGCCGAAATGTAATCGTAACCGACAGCGTTATAGATTCGGCAAATTCGGTCGTCATTGACGAAGCCGAAAATCGTCTGCACGTTCAGAAGGCGGTTCTTTCATTACTATTAGGAACGTAATCGTGAATCGTAAATCATAAATAGAAATCCCGATTGACGATTTACGATTCACGATTTGCGACAATATGAACACACAAAAACTCGATTTACTACGTGAAGCATTGCCTTATATTCAACGATTCAAAGGCAAAACTTTTGTCGTCAAATTTTCTGGCAAAGTTACCGAAGACAAAGAAAATCTCGCGTCTTTGGCGGAAGAATTGGCGTTGATTCATCAAGTCGGCATCAAGGTTTGCGTCATTCACGGCGGCGGCAAACAGCTTTCCGAACTCGCCAAAAAACTCGGAATGGCGCAAACCGTCATCGAAGGACGGCGCGTAACGGACGACGATACGCTAGAGCTAGCGAAAATGACTTTTGCGGGCAAAATCAACACCGATATTTTAGCCGCGCTGCGTCGCCGAGGCATCGCCGCCGTCGGACTTTCCGGCATTGACGGCAACATAATTCACGCTGAAAAGCGTCCGCCGAAAGAGATAATAAATCGCCAAACCGGAATCAGCGAAACCATTGATTTCGGCAATGTCGGCGATATTTTGGAAATAAACACTGAACTTTTGAGTTTGCTGCTTGACGCAAATTATTTGCCCGTTGTTTCTTCGCTCGGCGCGGACGCAAACGGTTCGGTTTTTAACATTAACGCCGATACAATCGCGGCGGCAATCGCCGTGCAGCTTAAAGCCGAAAAACTCGTTTTGCTGTCCGATGTCAACGGGATTTATCTTGATACGAGCGATGAAACCTCAAAACTTTCGCGTCTTTCGGTGCGCGAAGCCGAAAAGTTAATCGAAAGCGGAAAAGCAACGGGCGGAATGATTCCGAAACTCGAAAGTTTGATAAAAATTCTCGAAAATGGCGTAAAATCCGCACATATTATCAGCGGAAATGACCGCAATGCGCTGCTTTCCGAAGTTTTCACGGATGAAGGAACGGGAACGATGCTAATCAATTAAAAATGTTGTTATTTTCTGAACATTGAAATAAATTGACGATTGTAACTTTCGCTTTTTTATAAACCTGAAAATAATTTTGCTAATATTTATGATAAAAAAGATTGTAAAAATCTCTTATTTTTCAGCTATTTTTCTTTTCATCTTGAATCTTTCAGCTTCGGCGCAGAAAAAAGAAAGAATTGAAGTCGTTCCGACAATTTCGACGGAAACTCTCGCGGGCAAATGCAAAAAGTTCACATTGGGAACGCTGACACTTTTTCTCCAGCCGGAATATCCGCCGGAAGCAAAAATGGCGCAAATCGGCGGAACAGTTACGGTTACCGTCAGTATTGATGAAACCGGAATAGTTTCGGGAATAAAACAAATTGAAGGAAACCGAATCTTACAAAATGCCGTGATAAACGCAGTGCAAAAGCTAAAATTTACGCCGATTGTTTGCGACGGGGTTCCAAAACCGGTTAGCGGTTTGCTGACTTATAATTTTATTCCGTATATTTTTACCGAAACTTATTTCAAGCCGGAAAAGATCGAAGATTTTGCCGATATAAAAAGAGATTCGCCGTTTTATGAAGCCGTTCTCGATTTAGCTGAAAACTATCAACTCGCTTTCGGTTACGCCGATAAAAATTATCACGCCGACGCGCCTCTGACACGCGGCGATTTTGCTCAATATTTGAGATTGACGCTCGATTTGCTTTCGGAACGCGCCAAAATTATTAACAAAATTCCGGGCAAAATCGGATTATTTTACTCTCATAATCCGCAAAATATAATTTCTGCCGACAAAATCAAAGATATTGACAAAAAAAAATCCGTATTTCGATTCGGTTAAAATTCTTTTGGAAAAATATCAAATTGCATTAATAAACAACAGCAAAAATTTCAACGGAAATCTTCCTTTGACACAAAACGAAGTGATTGATTTGTGGACGAAAATCTTCGGCGCAGAAGCCGTTCCGGTAAACTTTGAGAAGATAAAAAAAGGCGACCGGATTTTTATACGCGGCGAATTCGCGCTTTTTTTACAGGAAAGCCTCAATGTTTTGACCTACAAAGTTTTGCCTTAACTACTGCCGATTGATTTACTCTTTTGTGATAAAATTTTCCTGATGAAACTCGATCTGCAAACTCCGCTTCTCGACCTTTACAAATATGATATTGCCAATCTTTCGCAGGCAATGGCGCGAAAATTGGCGATGGCGGCGGCAAATTTTGCGTATAAAACAGATTTGACCGAAGCGACGGTTGAAGATTTGCTCAATTATTTTCCGACGCGCTACGAAGATCGTTCAAATTTGATTCAAATTGATGAACTTTACGACGGTTTGGAAGCATCTTTGGAACTTTACGCTCGTGTTTCGGGCGGCTTTCGCGTCGGGAAAAATCGCGGTCCGAAAGCTCCGCCGCTGTATATTTTTGAAATTACGGCGGGCGACGCGGAAAGAACGCGCAAACCGGTCGTCGTCTGGTGGTTTGTCGCCGGAAAACAAGGTCATCACGTTATAAATTATCATAAAAACCGCTTTGACCGCGGCACGCGCTTTGTCGCTTACGGCAAATGGGAATGGGACGCGCGAAAAAATACTTACGCGCTTCGTTTGAACAAACCGGACGAATTGGAGATTTTGCCGAATTTTGAAGACCCGGAAGGTTTCGGACTTTTAAAAAATTTATTACCCACAGAGGACACAGAGAACGCAGAGAATTTTTCTGCAAAAACCAAAAATCAAAAACCAAAAATCAAAAACCAAATCGAAGATGAAGATTTATTAGAAGATGCCGACAATCCCGAATTCGCAATGATTCATTCGGGTCGCTGTGTGCCGATTTATCGCAAATTCGGAGTTTTTCAAACAAAAAGACTGCGCGAAATTATTTTCAATATTTTGCAAAATCTCGATAAATCTTCAGTGAAAGAAACTTTGCCGGAAGATTTGTGTAAAAGACAAAACTCAATTCCCCGCGCACAAGCGATAGAAGAAATACATTTTCCGCCGGAAGATACAAACATTTCCGAATATGCGATGGCGCGAAGCAACGCGCATAAACGCTTGATTTTTGAAGAATTTTTTTGGGTTTCGTTCGCTCTGCAATTAAAACGCGGCGAACGCAAACAAGAACCGAAAGGCACGATTATCGAAATCAGCGATAAAATCAACGAAAGAATCGCTGCGCTTTTGCCGTTCACGCTGACCGGCGCACAGGACAGAGTTATCAAGCGGATTTTTGCCGATTTGCAGTCGGACGCGCCGATGAATCGTTTGATTCAAGGCGATGTCGGCAGCGGAAAAACGATTGTCGCGTTTCTGGCGATGTTCGCCGCGATGGAAAACGGCTATCAAACCGCGCTGATGTCGCCGACGGAAATTCTCGCCGAACAGCATTTTAGAAATGCCAAAAAGATTTTTGAAAACTCACCGTATCGCGTCGAACTTTTAACTGGAAGTCTAAAAGCCGCCCAAAAACGCAAAGTTCAAGGTGATATTGCCAAAGGCGAAGTCCACGCCGTTATCGGAACACACGCCGTTATTCAAGACGCGGTGGAATTTGAAAGATTGGGCGTGGCTGTAGTTGACGAACAGCATCGTTTCGGCGTTCTCCAACGCGCCGAACTTCGCGCCCGCGGCTACAACCCGGACATTCTTTTTATGACCGCGACACCAATTCCGCGCAGTTTGGCGATGACTGTTTACGGCGATTTAGACGTTTCCGTGATTGATGAATTGCCGCCCGGAAGAACGCCGGTCAAAACCGTTGTGGTTGGCGAAGATAAACGCGACGGAGTTTATAAAGGTATCGAGCGCGAAATACAACTCGGCAGACAGGTTTATATTGTTTATCCGCTGATTGAAGAATCGGAAAAAATGGATTTGAAAGCAGCGACGAAAATGCACGAAGAACTGCGCGATAAAATTTTTCCGCAGTATAAAGTCGGACTTTTGCACGGCAAAATGAAAGGCGCACTAAAGGAAGAAGTAATGCAAAAATTCGTTCAAGGCGAAACGCATATTTTGATTTCGACAACGGTTATCGAAGTCGGCGTTGACGTGCCGAATGCTTCTTTAATGATTATTGAACACGCCGAAAGATTCGGTTTGTCGCAGCTTCACCAACTTCGCGGACGAGTCGGACGCGGTGCGGAACAGTCTTTTTGCGTTTTGTTGACCGGCGATAAAAAAACCGCCGTCGCCAGAGAGCGATTGGGAATTATGGAAGAAACAACCGATGGTTTCCGCATCGCCGAAAAGGATTTGGAGATTCGCGGACAAGGCGAAATTCTCGGAACACGGCAATCCGGCGAACAAACTTTTAAGATCGGAAATATTATTCGTGACTTGGAAATTCTCGACGCGGCGCGCCAGGAAGCCGAGTTTTATTTGACTTCAAAACGTCTAACTTCTGAAACTTCAAGACTTATTGAAATTACTAAATCGAATACGCGGTTTCGTCTTGCCGGAATCGGATAAAAAACCTTGTTTATGCAATTTATATTACAAAAAACAGTTTATTTTTTATCCAATTTGTGTTTATATTGTATTGAAGCTATAACTATTTATTATCATTTTGCTCAAAAGGTATTTGGTACTTAAATTTTTCTCAAAAATTTAGTTATTTCTTTATTGCTTTTTAATCTCTCATTAGTTTTTTGAAAGAAACTCAATTGTTTTCACTAACGCAATTTGCTAAACAAAAATTCATTCTGTTTTGCAATTATCTTTCATAATTGTTTAATGAATTAGCTGAAGTGTCAAAATCTGTTGAGAAAGTAGTATGGGCTGGCAAAAACATTACAAAAGGGAATTTCACGTATTTAAAAGGGAGTAAATAAAATGGAAAACCGACGACAACCAACAGCAACCGGCACTTCAAAGGCTTTTGAACGAAAGCCGTATATTAAAAAAGAAGGGGAAAGACCGCCGCATGGATATAGAAAATTTCCACCTCGGGACGACCGTTTTCAACCAATAAACAATCGTTTTCAGGGTAAGGATGAAAGAACACCCAACGATAGGTCGCAAAATGACAGACCGCCGAGAAAAAGCGGTACATTTCAGTCTAAAAACGACAAATTTCAGCCAAAAGGACGTTTTAATCCGAAAGGAAAACCGTTTAAGCCATGGGAAAAGGAAAACCGCCCGCGCATTGTTTCAGATATGCAAATTACAGACGGTAAGCACAGAGGAAAGTATCTTAAAAGTACAACTTCTTCTAAAGTGCGCCCGACGGCTCGCCGTGTTCGTGAAGTAATGTTCCGAATTTTGTTTCGGCGCGTCAGAGCCGGCAGATTTCTCGATTTGTGCGCCGGTGCCGGAACAGTCGGCATCGAAGCAATTTCACGCGGCGCAATTATCAGCACTTTTGTTGAGCGTTCATCAAAAATGTGCAGCTTTATCAAGAAAAATCTGGAGTTCATCGGAATAAAAGAAGGACACGGCGAAGTTGTCGAAATGGAAGTCGTGCCTTTTTTGAAAAGAATGGCAAAACGACGACGACAGTGGGATGTAGTTTATTATGATCCACCATATGACGCGAATTATGACGAAGTATTGACATATTTCGGGCGCGGAGTTGCCATCAGACCGGGCGGCACACTTGTTATCGAACATCATACCGAAATGTTCTTTCCCGAAAAAGTCGGTGTTATGAAGCGTTGGCGTGTGCTTTTGCAAGGTGAAACAGCACTGAGTTTTTACGAACGAAAATAATTTGTAATTCCAATGTTCAAGTTCAAAGTCCAAAGTTGGTTATCGAACTAAACTTTGGACTTTGGACTTTTAATTTTCTATGAGAGTTATTGCCGGCGAATTTCGCGGACGTATTCTTAAAAGTCCGGCAAATATCAAAACACGTCCGACATCCGACCGTCTTCGTGAAACACTTTTTAATATTTTACAGCCAAAGATTGATGATGAAACGCACTTTCTCGATTTGTGCGCGGGAACGGGCGCAATCGGCATCGAAGCGATTTCACGCGGCGCAAAGTTTTCATCTTTTGTTGATAAATCACGCCGCGCCTGTGCATTGATTGAGGAAAATCTCGATATTCTTGGAATTCCCGAAGAACAAACGGAAATTTTTTGTGATTCGGCTGAAAAGTTTATTACTCGTGAAATTTCCTTCGTTTGGGATATTATATTTTTCGATCCGCCATATCAAACTGATTATTCGATATTTTTGTATGAATTCGGTGAAAATGCCACAAAGCTACTGAGTGAAAGTGGAATTTTAATCATCGAACATCACGCAAAAAGAATTTTGCCCGATTTGGTCGGTGAAATCAGACGTTGGCGCATATTAAAACAAGGTGAAACACGATTAAGTTTTTATGAGAAAAATTAACAGGAAGCGTATTCTAGAAGGATAAAGGATAACTAAAAAATTTAGTCTTACTTTCGCCTTTTCCCTTTCGCCTTTATCCTTCAAGATGCGCTCCCGGTGCTTAAAATGAAAATAATCGTCTGGCTTATTTTGTGCCTTATTTGGGGAACAACCTGGTTTTTTATTAAAATCGGACTTGAAGATTTGCCGCCGATCAGTTTTGCCGCCGCGAGATTCGTACTTGCGCTGATTATTCTCGCTTTTATAATTTTCCTGCAAAAAATTCCGCTGCCGAAAACAAAACGCGATTGGAAATTGCTTGCGCTGACCGGAATTTTGCAATTTTCGGTTAATTACAGTCTGGTTTTTTGGAGCGAACAATATATCTCGTCAGGTTTGGCGGCAGTTTTGCAGGCGATGATTACGGTTTTCGGACTCGCTTTGGCGTGGATTCATCTGCCCGCCGAAAGAATTACGTGGCTCAAAGTTTTTGCGATTCTGCTTGGAATCGCCGGCGTTGCGACAATTTTCATTGAACAACTGCAAATCAATAGTTTAATGGCTTTTGCGGGCTGTGCGGCGATTGTCATCGGTGCATACGCGGCGGCTCATGCTTCGATATTGGTGAAAGCCTTCGGCGGAAATCTTCATCCGGCGAGTTTGGTTTTCGGACAAATGCTGTGCGGAATTTTGCCTCTGATTTTATACGGTTTGATAAAAGAAGGCAATCCGTTAAATTTTCATTGGACGCAGCAGGCAATTATTTCCGTCCTTTATCTGACGATTTTTGGGACAATTGCGGCATTCTGGCTTTATTATTGGCTTTTAAGCAAAATCGAATCAACTAAAGCGATGATGATTTCACTGGTTACTCCTTTGATTGCCATTATTGTCGGAGCAATTTTTTTGGGCGAAACGCTACCGCCGCAAACAATTTTTGGCGGCTTTTTAATTTTGGCAAGTATCGGTTTGATCGTTTTTCGGAAAAAACTAAAACCTTTACAAGTTCAAGTTTCGGAATTCAAATCCTGAATCTTAATTAATCTCCGCTGCTTCGCATTTGCGCCGAAAGCGTAGGTATTTCGTGTTTATCGAGCAAATGACGCAGTGAACGAACCGGCATTTACAAAAGTTCGGTGGCTCGCGTTTAATTGCCGCCCGTTTGTTTTAAGGCTTCAATGACGTAGGTTTTTTCCAGATTTTCGAGATGTGAACCGAGATTAATACCGTTTTCGGGCAGATCGAACTCGGCTTTGACACGCGTCGGATTGTAATTTGTCATCAATAATTAGTAAATTTGACATTGGATTTTTAGAATTCGTGGGTTGGGAATGCAAATATTCTGTCAACATTAAACACTTTAGCGCGAAAAGATTGAATATTTGCGATTTTTTTATATGCTTTGCAGACAAGTCAAACAGGATGTTTGCGCTTCAATTATATTCTCACAAAAAACCACCTGCATTTTCAAGAAGAAACTTCGGTTTCTTTTTCTTTAACATTCAAAAAATCTTCAAGACGCGACGGTATAAAGATTTTTTCTTCGTCCCCGGATGCGCTTGAAATAATCTGATTATTGATTTCCGTCGGCAGTTCAACAGGGATTGTCGTACCGGAATTTTCAAGACTTCTGCCGTTTATCGTGCCATTGTGGTCGCGGACGATCTGATAAACAATCGAAAGTCCGAGACCCGTTCCGCCTGTCGTCGAATCTGAAAACGGTTCAAAAAGTTTTTCAACTTTTTCGGGCGCACAAAGTTTCGGGAATCCGCGAACTGATCGAAGCCAAAGGCGCAAAGTTGATTTATCTGCCGTCCTATTCACCGGATTTGAATCCGATTGATAAATGTTGGTCGAAGATCAAAACCTATTTGCGAAAGGCAAAGGCGAGAACGCGCGAAGAATTGAAAAAAGCCTTGCGCGAAGCATTGTTATTGATTACCGAAAAAGACGAGCAAGGGTGGTTCAAAAGTTGTGGATATGCCCTACACCAACTCCTAATCTGCTCTAGAGGCTGTTTAAGAAATGTATTTTCATCTCTTTAGTTTTAATCTCTGCGGGCTTGCGATTCCATACGGTGCTTTTATCGCCAAACGCCTGAGCATTAAATTGCTCATCGCTAAATAAATCATCGTTTCACTGCTTTTCGGCAAATATTCATAATCTTTTGAAAGCCGACG
>JBBSIE010000124.1:0-11940 GCA_038232235.1 Pyrinomonadales bacterium
CGTTGCGTCGAATTAAACCACATGCTCCACCGCTTGTGCGGGTCCCCGTCAATTCCTTTGAGTTTCACACTTGCGTGCGTACTCCCCAGGCGGAATACTAAAAACGTTAGCGACGGCACCCAGAGAATTAAACTCCAGACACCAAGTATTCATCGTTTAGGGCTAGGACTACCGGGGTATCTAATCCCGTTTGCTACCCTAGCTTTCGCGCCTCAGCGTCAGTATTAGCCTAGCAATCCGCCTTCGCCTCTGGTGTTCCTCTCGATATCTACGCATTTCACCGCTACACCGAGAATTCCGATTGCCCCTTCTATACTCTAGCACAACAGTATCACTTGACCGTTCCGAGTTAAGCCCGGAGATTTCACAAGTGACTTGTCACGCCGCCTACGCGCCCTTTACGCCCAGTAAATCCGAACAACGCTTGGTCCCTACGTATTACCGCGGCTGCTGGCACGTAGTTAGCCGGACCTTACAAATAGTACCGTCATTTATTCTTCCTATTTTTACGAAGTTTACATACCGAAATACTTCATCCTTCACGCGGCGTTGCTGGGTCAGGCTTTCGCCCATTGCCCAAAATTCCCGACTGCTGCCTCCCGTAGGAGTCTGACCCGTTATTCAGTGTCAGTGTGACCGACCACCCTCTCAGGTCGGCTACAGATCGTTGCCTTGGTAAGCCATTACCTTACCAACTAGCTAATCTGCCGCAAGCTCCTCTCCAGGCACATAAATGCTTTAACAACTGTCTTCATAAGAAGCCGCTGCATTATGCGGTATTAGCAGTCGTTTCCGACTGTTATTCCCCACCCAGAGGTAGATTACTTACGTGTTACTCACCCGTGCGCCACTCTATATACTCTCCGAAGAGAGCTTTAATCGTTCGACTTGCATGTCTGAGGCACGCCGCCAGCGTTGATTCTGAGCCAGGATCAAACTCTCGTTAAAAAGTTTTTACTAGCTTTCTATATTGTTCTATTTACTTAAATTAACACATGGACTCGCATATCTAGTTTTCAAACATCAATTTTGTTTCACCTGAAAATTATTTTTGAGGCGAATTTATGATTGTAATAAATCAAATCTTACTTGTCAACCCCCGAAAGAAACTTTTTTAATTTCTTAATAACTTCCTATTTAGGAGGCGAACTTTTAATTATAGTCAATCAATAATTTTTGTCAACTGCACTCAAACGAAATTTTTCTTTTCTTTCAAAATCGAATCTATGTTCGTCTGGGGCAATTAACTATTTTCTACATCTACCTATTACTTGTCAAGTGAAGTCAAAAGTTTTTTTCAGTTATGCAGATTGTTTGGATTTCAATAACAAATCAATGACTTCCCGAATTGCTCCTGAACCGCCTTTTGCTTTTGTTTTATGAAGAATAAACGGAAATATGTCCGAATGAGCATCGGCAACCGTGATTGGCAAGCCGACTTTTTCAAATAAAATTATATCTTGAACGTCATCGCCGACGAAGGCTACTTCATCCATCGAAACTTTTGCCTCCGATATAATTTCCTGAAAACAGTCTAATTTATTTTTTGAATTTTGTTTTAGAAAATCCACGCTCAACTCATTTGCCCGACGCTCCAACATTTTTGAATTTCTGCCCGTGATGATTCCCGAAAGAAAACCCGCCGCGTGCCACATCGCCAAGCCTTGCCCGTCGCGGACGTGAAAAACTTTCATTTCTTCGCCGTTTTCCGTGAAATACAATTTTCCGTCAGTCAAAACACCATCACAATCCATTAAAAGAAGCGTGATTTTTTTTGCTTTCTCAATAATTTCTTTTTTGTCTGTCATTTATTGAGTCCTAAAACTTTTTCCGTTGCTTTCTTGGCTTTTTTCGCCACTTCAAACGGATTTTCGTTCCAATATTCGGGGCGAAAAATCTCGATTGAAACCATTCGGTCATAGCCGATTTTGTCAAATCTTTTTTTAATTTCCTTAATCGGCAAAATTCCCTCTCCCGGATAAAGGCGGTGCGCGTCGGTCAAATTTTCTTTCGGCAAATCTTCCGCATCGTTGATGTGAAAAATAAAAAGTTTTTCCGGTTTCATCTTTTCAATCGCTTCAAATGTCGAATTTCCCGCGTAAAAATGAAAAGTATCCAGAACATTACCGATGTTTTCGCGGTTCACTTTTTCGACAATTTCGTTACAAAAATCAAGCGTTTGTACCGAACAGTCGGTTTGTCCGAGAAATTCAAATGCTAGCGAAACATTATATTTTTCGGCAATATCGCCGAGTTCGTTCAAAACGCGCACTGATTCTTCGCTGATTTCTTCCTTCGTTGCGCCTTCGGGCAATTTTCCCGGCACAACAACGATATACGGACAACCGATTTCACTTGCAATCTTTGAAAATTCTTCCGTTTCGGCTTTGATTTTTTCGTAATCTTCTTTATTGCGAAAAGTTATATGTTCAATTGAATTGATTGAATAAGGCTCAATATTGCTTTCCTTCAAAAGATTTTTCAAATCGGCAACGGATTTTGATTTCAAAAATTCCCGAAGTTTCGCCGCCCAAATTTCAATCAAATCAAATCCGGCTTCACTCGCGGCTTTTATATCCGTTTCCAAATCGGCGTGCATCGTCGTCGCGCCGTTTAATGCTATTTTCATTTCTTATTCCAAATTTTATATTAGCTTTGCAAAAATTTATTACGCCGACTTTAAGTAATATTTTATAGTTTATGATGAGGATTTTTCTTCGGAAAGATTTGCGGCTTTGATTTCTTTGAATTTGTCGCCGGCTTTGTATAATAGATCGGCTTTTTTTTGATTGAAACGGGCAATTACCAAATTTGTCTGTTCGGGAAAACTCTCGAAAAACAGTGTATTTTGCAGATTAAAGCCTTCGAAATCATTTTCCAAAGGAATTTCGACATAAACAAAAATGGTATCAGCCTGAATTTCTTTGCCCACCCAGACAAGGTTCTTTATTCCGCCTTCTTTATCTTTTAGAACAAAGTTTTCGTTTAGATATTTGAGAATAATAATGTCAATATCAGACGTTTTTTCCAGATCAATATTTTTTTTCGCGCGTTTTTCAAGAGTCGGCACTAAGTCGTGGGGAAACATTTGAATGGAAATTTCGGCAAGTTTTTCCTTTTCGTTATAATCAATCCGCGTTAGAGATGTGTGATAAGTATGTGCAGCAATTGTGCTTGACGCAAATGCGAAAACCAAGAAGATAAAAAATAGTGTTTTTAATACATAGTTCATAAGAAAATTGGGCAGACTATTAGCCCGCCCAACATAAAAACTAAATTCAGCGAAAATGATTTTTGGTAAAATTCGTTTTTTAATTGTCGGAATCCGAAGATGTTTTTATTTTATCCGAATCCTTTTTCATCTTATTCGAATCCTTTTTCATTTTATCAGAATCTTTCTTCATCGAATCTTTCTTCATTTTATTATTCATCATCGAATCGTTCATCATTTTGCCACTTGACAAACCTTGCGCCGCTTGAAGATGTTCTTTCAAAGTCGGCAAAGTTTTCATTGCAAAAGCCTTCAAAGCGGGGTCTTTGCCGCTGTCAGCTTCTTTTTGAAATAAGTCAATCATTTTCTGATGATCTTCGAGTCCGGCGTTTTCAACATACATTTTGTTAAAATCCGCGCCGGTTGCAGCTTGAAGTTTATTGTATTCTTCCATCTGCTCCTCGTTCAAAGCGTTAGGCTGTGCCATATTGTGGCGCATTGCAATTTTTTGCAATTCCCTTCCGGCTTTGGTGTGATCTTTGATGATCATTTTCGCGAATTTTTTAACTTCCGGGCTGTTTGAACGCTCCATAGCGAGCCGCGCCGTTTTTATTTCGGCGGCGTTGCCCATTGATGCCATTTTTGCGAATTCCATATCTTCATCGCTCATCATCATTTTGGAGTTCATATCTTTCGACATTTTTGAGTTCATCTTGTCTTTTTTGCTCATATTTTTGTCGCTCATTTTATCGTTGCCCATATTATCCTGAGCCGCGACAGACAAAGTTCCGAGCATCAAAAGAGCCAGCATAAAACTCAAAATTGTTGTTTTGTCCATTTTTTTCATTGTAATTCTCCCACTTGGTTTAAAAATTTAACTTTTCTTCAACTTAAATTGCGAATTTTGGGTTTTGCGGAAAAGCCATAGTTAAATTATCAGTAATTTTTGACAAATTAGCAATCAAAAACACCATCCGCATTCTTTCAACAAAGTAAAATCGAACTACGGCGTTTTTGAACCACTGAAAGTTGTCGTTCCCTGCGGCGCGGTAAAATTTCCGTTCATTGTGCCGCCGCTGACTTGTCCGACGATAGTTAGTTCAACCGGCGAAGTCGCTTTGAGCGTCAAAACGCCGTCTTTATAACTTCCGCTCGAAATTTGCAGCGAACCTTGCGGCGATTCAATCGTTCCGGTAACGGTGTTTTCAACCTGCGTCAAATTCATTACAAAATTGATAGTTTGTCCGCCCGCATCAACTGCAACATTCCATTTCCCTGTCAAACTCGCGTTCGGATTTGATGCTGACGGACGTGCTTGCGGTTGGCTGGAAACGGGCTGAACAGTTCCGCGCTGTCCGGCTTTGAAAATTTGAAAGCGCGTCGGCACAACGCGGCGCGGAAAAAAGTTGTTGCTCAAATCCGCGTCGGCGGTTTCCAGATTCGGGTCTAAAACAATCGCCTTGGCTTCTTTCTTCGTGATAATAAGTTTCGATACATTAAAATTATCGTAACGCCAAATTTCCGCCGGAATGCGGATTTCTTCGCTCGTGCCGTCCATATACTCGACTTTGAAAATCACCGGCATCACAAGTCCGCCGACATTTTTCAAATCAACGACGTAAAAATAATAACCCGAATTGATAATGGATCTTTCGGTATCATCCAGAGTTGCGACGAAGTTTTGGTAATCCTGCTGTTCCAAATCGCTGACTTTAAATCGGTCATAATCGTTGTAAAAATCTCTTAAACTCGGATATTGATCAATGCGTTTGGGCAAATTTTCGTTGCGCTGTTGCGAAAGCGTTTTTGGACGCGCATTTTCCTGTTTTCGCAGAATTTCTTTCTCAACATCGGGGTTTTGCGTGTTTATTTGATAGAGCCGCACGTTTTCGATGGAAATATCAACGTGATTGGTCGTGTAAAACCAACCGCGAAAAAACCAATCGAGATCAACGCCCGAAGCGTCTTCCATCGTTCTGAAAAAATCCGCCGGTGTCGGACGCTTGAATTTCCAGCGTTCGGAATACTGCTTGAATGCAAAATCGAACAAATCTCTGCCCATCACGGTTTCACGCAAAATATTGAGCGCGGTCGCCGGTTTGCCGTAAGCATTATTGCCGAACTGCAAAACCGAATCCGAATTTGTCATAATCGGCACTTGGTTTTCGCTTAACATATAATCGGCAATAAACTGCGGCTCGCCGCGCCGCGACGGATAATTTTTTTCCCATTCTTGTTCAGCTAAATATTGCAGAAATGTGTTTAAACCTTCGTCCATCCAAGTCCATTGGCGTTCGTCGGAATTGACCGTCATCGGAAAATAATTATGTCCGACTTCGTGAATGACGACTGAAATCAACCCGTATTTCGTTCCGGCAGAATAAGTTCCGTCAGCGTTCGGGCGCGGACCGTTAAAGCAAATCATCGGATATTCCATTCCGCCGACAGGTCCGTTGATGCTTTGCGCGACCGGATACGGATAAGTAAAGGAATAGCGCGAATAAACATTTAACGTATGAATAATCGCCTGCGTTGAATACTTTTCCCACAACGGATTGCCTTCATTCGGATAAAACGACATCGCCATTACATTATTGCCGCCAACATTATGACCTTGCGCGTCCCAAATAAATTTGCGCGACGAAGCAAACGCGAAATCGCGCACATTGTCGGCTTTAAAAATCCACGTTTTTTTGCCCGTCGGCTTGCTCGCTTCATTGGCTTTTGCTTCGTCGGCGGTGATAATTTTCATCGGCTCTTTCGCCGTCGCCGCTTGTTTCAAACGATTAATTTGATCTTTTGTTAAAACATCTTTAGAATTCTGCAAAACCCCCGTTCCCGAAACGACATGATCGTTCGGTGCGGTAATCCTGACTGTATAATCGCCGAATTCGAGCGTAAATTCGCCGCTTCCCAAAAACTGTTTGTGCTGCCAGCCGTAAACGTCGTAATAAGCCGCCATTCGCGGAAACCACTGCGCGATTTCGTAAATATAATTTTTATCGCGCGGGAAATATTCGTAACCCGATCTGCCGCCGAAAACGCGCTGATTGTTAATGGCATAATTCCAATCAACCGAAAAGACAAAAGTTCCGCCCGAAGCCAGCGGTGTCGGCAAATCAACGCGCAGCATCGTATTGTTAAGCGTATTTTTCAACAGATTTCCTTTCGCATCTCTGACTGACGTGATATTTACTCTACCATCGTAAGTTCGCGCAACTTGCTGTTCCAGTTGATTTAGCGGAATGCCTTTGTCAAACGACGGCGCGGTTTGCGTTTTCACCGTGTCAGAATCTTTGGCGTGAATATTTTGGTCAATTTGCAGCCAAACATAATTTAATGTGTCGGGCGAAACATTTTTATAAGTAATAGTTTCCTTACCGTTTATTCTTTGATTAACGTCATCGAGTTCGACATCAATCACATAATCGGCGCGATTTTGCCAGTATTTATTGCCCGGCGCACCAGAAGCCGTTCGATATTCGTTCGGAGTCGGAAGCTCATCGTCGCTCAATTGGCGAAATTTGTCGGAAGGTTTCGATTTCGATTGTCCGAAAACGAAGCAAACGCTCAGTAACACAATAATAATTGCGGAAATTTGACGCAAAGACATTTTTTTTCTCCTGAATTTTTAATTTTTTTGTGGAAATTATGCGCGTTGAATAATGCAGCGCAAAATTGAAAACAAATTTTAGTAAGTTTCGTCTATTATTGAATAAAAATCAAAGACAAAACTTGTCAACTTGAAAATAATTAAGTTGAACTTATTTTATTTAACACAAAGACGCGAAGTCACAAAGGTTTTTATAAATTATTGAAAAATTTAAAAACATAAAATCTTTGCGCCTTTGCGTTAAATTAGTTTTCCTGCAATTTATCACGGTATTGATTGACGTAATCAATATCCTTGCTCACCGTATCGGCTAAAATTACGACTAATTCACTTTTAACAGCATTATCAAAAGCATCAAAAATCGCAGTTTTTGATTCGTGAATTATCTCGACATCGGGATTTTTGCCGCTTTCTTTAATGCCTTTTTGTAAAAGTTCAAAGACTTCTTCTTCGGTGCGTCCACGTAGATAATTGCCGCGTCGGATGATAATTTTGTCAAAAATGTCCGCGCAAAGTCTGCCGATTTCGCGCAAATCTTCGTCGCGCCGGTCGCCGACTCCGCTCAAAACGGCGGTTCGCTTTTCGTAAGACAACTTGTTAATTAGATTACCTAAACCAACAATTCCCGCCGGATTGTGCGCGAAATCCATCAACACGGTGAAATCGCCGATTTCGACAAAGTTCATTCGTCCGGGCGTTTGCGTCGTCGAAGGCGTAAATGACGTTAAACCGCCGCGAATATCTTCGAGCGAAACATTATGAACAAAACACCCAAGCGTTGCCGCTAAAACATTTTGAATCATAAAATCCGCGCGTCCGCCGTAAGTCAGCGGAATTTCAATCGCTTTTTCAACGCGAACTTTCCATTTGCCTTTTAAGATCGTAATGTAGCCGTTTTCATAAACGCACGAAATACCGCCGCGCCGCGCGTGTCGCCGAATGTTTTCATTATTTTCGTCCATCGAAAACAAAACAACCGTGCCGTCAACAAGTTTTCGCATTTGATAAACATTGTCGTCTTCGGCGTTCAAAACCGCAAAACCTTTCGGCGAAACCGAGCGCGGCACAACCGCTTTGACACGCGCCAAATCTTCCAGAGTGTTAATGTCCTTCATTCCGAGATGATCAGCGGCGATATTCGTAACAACCGCGATGTCGCAATGATCGTAACCTAAACCGGAGCGAATAATACCGCCGCGAGCCGTTTCTAAAACAGCGATTTGCACGGACGGGTCTTTCAAAACTAGCTGCGCGGAAACGGGTCCGGTGTTGTCGCCGGAAACTATTTGATTATTTTGAATATAAGTTCCGTCCGTCGTCGTAAATCCGACGGCGCAGCCGCTGACCTTTAAAATATGCGCGATGAGCCGCGTCGTCGTCGTTTTTCCATTTGTTCCGGTGATGGCAAAAATCGGAATTCGCGCCGGTTTTCCGGGTGGAAAAAGCATATTCAAAACGTATTCGGCGACGTTTCTGCCGATGCCTTCGCTCGGCGCAAGGTGCATCCGAAAACCGGGCGCGGCGTTGACTTCGATAATTCCGCCGCCGTTTTTGTGCAGCGGTTCGGTGATATTCGGTGCGATAATATCAACGCCGGCAATGTCCAAACCGATGATTTTGGCGATGCGTTCGAAAAGAAAAATATTTTCCGGGTGTGCTTCGTCCGTGCGATCAATCGCCGTGCCGCCGGTAGAAATATTCGCCGTCGTCTTTAAATGTAAAATTTCATCTTTTGGCAAAATTGTTTCAAGCGTGTAGTCTTTTGCTTTCAAAATTCTCTCGGTTTGCGCGTCAACGTCAATCAGCGTCAAAACATTTTCGTGTCCGAAACCGCGTCGCGGGTCTTCGTTTATTTTGTCAATTAACTGCTGAATCGAATGTTTTCCGTCGCCGACGACGTGCGCCGGAGTTCTTTCGGCAATCGCCACGATTTGATTATTGACGACCAAAGCGCGAAAATCATTACCTTCCAGCATTTTTTCGATTATCACGTATCTCGAATAATCTTTCGCTTTGTGAAATGCGGTGATAACTTCTTCGAGATTTTCCAGTCCGACAGTCGCGCCTTTGCCGTGATTGCCGTCGAGAGGTTTAACAACCAGCGGAAAACCGAGCGATTTGACCGCGCCTTCAATTTCATCTGCTTCACGAATTTTGTAACCTTTCGGCACAGGCACGCCCATTTCGCCCAAAAGTTTTTTCGTCGCGTCTTTATTTCCGGCGATGTCCACCGAAATCATATTCGTTTTGCCGGTAACTGTCGCCTGAATCCGTTGTTGATGAATGCCGTAACCGAGTTGGACGAGCGATTGTTCGTTCAGACGAATAAACGGAATGTCGCGCGATTCGGCTTCTTCGATAATTGAGCCGGTGCTTGGTCCGAAACGCACCTGCTCACGAATCTCACGCATCTCCTGAACTTCGTCGGCAAGCGTCTGTTTTATTTCTTCAACTGATTTTCCTTCCGCCAGCTCAAGAAAAAGTCTGACCGCCGCGCGCGCTGTATAACGTCCGACTTCCTCTTCGTGATAGGCGAAAACGACGTTATAAATTCCTGTTTCCGAAGTTTCGCGCGTTCTACCGTAACCGACATCCATTCCGGCGAGCGTTTGCAGTTCGAGCGCGAAATGTTCGATGACGTGACCAGCCCAAGTTCCCTCTTTAACGCGCTTCAAAAAACCGCCTTCTTCTTGATAACTGCATCCGTGCGTCTGCAAACTAGGCAGAACTTCTTTCATCCGCCCGAAAAAACCTTTAATTTTATTGGTCGGTTTCTGCTCATAATCGCCGATGTCGAGCCGCATTATTATTAACTTTTTCCAATAACCGCTCCAATAGTTTGGTCCGCGAAGTGTTCTGATTTCAAGAATTTCCATATATTTCAAACACGAACTTCAAATTTCAAATCAAAATTGTTTAGTCAAAAATACAAATCTCCAATTACAAAATTCGTAATTATTCAATATCGGGCAGTAAAAATTCGTTCGGCGGCTGAAGCGGTGTTCGCGCAAAATAATCGTAAATCAAACCGTCGCCGAGAATGTGTAATTGAACGCCGCACACGCTGAACGATTGAAAGTCATCAACTTCGGCAATTTCGTTGTAAGTAATGCTTGAACCGTCCACAATCGTTACGCCGCCGCTGCCGAAAACTTCCAAAACTCCCTTGTTGTCTAAGATAATCGCCGTGTTTTCGTCAATTCCGATGCCGAGATTATAAGGATTATAAGAAACCGCCGTGATTAAACGACTGATGCGTCCGCGTTCGGTAAAATGCTGGTCAATAATGATATTTTTAAGAAAACCCAGACCGGGCGAAAGTCTGACGGAATTTTTATGCGGATGCGGTGTTGATTCGCCGCGCACGATCATCGCCGAACTCATTCCCGCCGCGCCCGCGCTCGTGCCGGCGACGACTATTTCGGTTTCGCTAATCATCTGCCGCAATTTTTGCGAGAAATTTGTGCCGCCGAGCAAGGATACAAGCCGCATTTGATCGCCGCCGGTAATGAAAACGCCGGTTACGCCGTCGAGCATTTCGTCCGCGTCGGCTTGAAAAACGTCCTGCCGCGAAGTCGCCCGCAAAACTCGCGGATTCGCCACGCCCAAATTGCGAAACGCCTGCACATAAACATCCGCCGCAAATTCGGGAAAGTCCGATGCGACCGGCACGATCAAAATTTCTGCACTATCACCGCCTGCCAACGACAAAAATTTTCGCAAAATGCGCCGTTCATTATATTTATCTTCCGCGCCCCCGATGACGAGCAAATGCCCGCCGATCACCTCGCGGTGTATTCGATTGTCCATTTTTGTTTAGATTAAAAATTCAATAGATTAAGATTCAAAATTGTTAATACGCGAATTTCAGATTTTAACTTTTAATTTCAGAATCTCAAATTTAGAATCTCAAATCTTAAATGTTAAATCTGAAATTACAATCCGCTTCGCACAATGTCATGTAGTCTGAGCAAACCGACGCAGCAGCCTTTTTCATCAACAACCGGCAGAACGGAAATCTGCATCGGACGATTTTCCATCAACTGCAAAGCGTCAAAAGCGAGCATTTCCGGCGTTGCCGTCGTCGGATTTGCGGTCATCATCTGTTCGGCTTTTAAGTTTTCCAGATTTTCAGCGGCTGTTTTTTCGATTGTCCGCCGCAAATCGCCGTCCGTTACGATCCCGATGAGTTTTTTATTTTTGTCAGTAACATTAACCGCGCCGAGCGAATGTTTGGAAATTCCTTTGACGACTTCGAGCCACGAAGCATCGGGCGTGATGTTCGGACTTTCGTGCATTAAATTGAAAACTTTTAACGTCAGACGCTTGCCCAAACGACCTGCCGGATGATTTGAAGCGAAATCTTCGGTAGTTTTCCCTTTCGACTGCATCAAAGTCATCGCAATCGCGTCGCCGATGGCGAGCGCGACCGTCGTCGAAGCTGTCGGCGCGAGATTCAGCGGACACGCTTCTTTGTCAACCGAAGCATCTAATACAACATCCGACTGCCGCGCCAGAGTCGAATTGATATTGCCGATAATAGAAATAATACAAATTTTTCGCGCTTTAAGGGTCGGCAAAAGCAGCAAAATTTCATCGGTTTCACCCGAATTTGAAAGCGTTATGACGACATCGCCTGTGGTAATCACGCCGAGACCGCCGTGCAGCGCGTCCGACGGATGCAGAAAAACCGCGACTGTTCCCGTGCTGGTCAAAGTCTGCGCGATTTTCTGCGCGATCACGCCGGATTTCCCAACGCCGATGACGATGACTTTGCTTTTGCATTCTTCCAAAATCTCGATGGCTCTTCTGACGACTTTTTTTTCCATACGCGCCGCCGCCTGCTCGATTGATTTTGCTTCAATTTCCAAAAGTTCGACGACTTTTTCGTAACTGTGTATCACATTTGAAATTTTGCTGTTTGAAGAAGTTTTTGGCAAGTTCGTAGGTTTTCCAAAATTGTGTTTGGTATGCGAATCAAGGGTTGAAATTCTAACTGACTTTTAAGGTTTTACTTTGCCTCCTTTGCGCCTTTGCGGGAAAATATTTTCCCGCAAAGGCGCAAAGGAGGCAAAGTAAAACCTTAAAAGTCAGTTAGAATTTCAACCCTTGATTC
>JBBSIE010000125.1:0-11784 GCA_038232235.1 Pyrinomonadales bacterium
ATGACCAACAATCGTAATTGAATCGGCAGAAGAAATAAATTTGTCAATTTCAATAACTTCAGGATCGGCAACTAAGGTGTTCGGATTCATCCAATAATTTTACGCTCAACTTATCAATTGCCCCAAATGACCGACAGAGCCGTCCGAACGGTGTCGGCGAAAATACGCCGCTTCAGCAACGTCGCCCGATTTCCGGTTTTTCATTTATTCAAGGTTCGCTCGCGCAGGGCGAAGCGCAATACGATTCGTTCCAGTTAAAGGTTGAAAGACGCTTTACGCAGGGCTTATATCTGTTGAATTCATTGACCCTATCAAAAGCGCAGGACAATGCGCCGGGACATCTCGAAGCGTCAAACGGCGATAATTCACGCGCCAATTACTGCAATCTCGGCGCGGAATACGGCGTTTCGAGTTACGACGTTCCCGTCAACAACACGACGAGCGTCGTTTACGATCTGCCGTTCGGTCGCGGTCGTCGTTTCGGCGGCGGTATGAACCGCGTTCTCGACGCGATTTTCGGCGGTTATCGCTTCACGGCGATCAATCGTATCACGAGCGGTCGTCCGGTTAATTTAACTTATTCGCCGACTTCGCAGTTTTCCGTCGGCGGCGATTTGAGTTATCGCCCGAATATCATCGATCAGGTCGTTTTCGACAATCCGACACCGAACGCTTATTTCGACCGGACGGCGGTGGCGATTCCGACCGATCCGACAAATCCGTTCGGCGACGCGCCGCGCAACGCCGTTCGCGGTCCGAATTTCTGGCAAGCCGACATCGGTCTACACAAACAATTCAGACTTTACGGCGAAAGCACAAGGCTCGAACTTCGCGTCGAAGCCTTTAACGTCTTTAACCGCACGAATTTCGGCACACCGAACCGCAACGTATCAAGTTCCGCTTTCGGAACAATTACGAGCGCGTATCCGGCGCGTGAAATTCAGTTTGCCGCGAAAATTTATTTTTAACTTTGAAAATAAATTTCCGCCCACGAAACACACGAAAAAGACGAAATTCATTTTTGAAAAATCTTTTTCGTTTAATTCGTGTGTTTCGTGGGCAAAAAAAGGTTTTCAAAAGCCGACGAAATTTATGTCAAAGATAATTTGTGAGTTCAAATTTCTATAAAATAATCGAAATGAAAAAAGAAGAAAATATAAACAACGAAGAAAATACAAACGATGAAGCGAATCGCGTTTTGATGCCGCGCCGCCGATTTTTGCGAAACGCGGGCATCGGACTCGGTGCGCTTGCTTGGCTTAATCTGCCGCTTTCGATCAAGGCGGCAGGTGATCAATCCATCATTCAGCCGAAGCCGGATAAACGATTTTTCCGCTTTGCCATTATCGCCGATACGCATATTATTGACGATTTCTACAAAGGTCCCGAAGGCAACGCCCTTGATACGGAATCAATTTTCAAAACCACCGACCGCTTGCAAGCGGCGCGAACTTTGATTAACAGTTTGAATCCGCCGATGGAAAAAGTCTTTCTCGTCGGCGATTATTTCCACAATTATCCGTCGCCCGATTACGATTTTTATTTCAAAAATAAGACGCGCATTGACAACGCGAAGTCTTTGACCGACGGATTTAAAATGCCCGTTCACGTCGGTTTCGGCAATCACGATTACGACGTGCCGAAAGTTTCGCGCGAAATGTCGCACCGTCTTTTTAAGGCGAAACTCGGGCTCGAACCGTATTATTCAATCGAACATCGCGGTTATAAATTCGTCCATCTGAACAATTTCATCGGCGAAACGTGGAATCCAGAAAGTAAGGATTACAATAAAAGCACGGGTTCGCTCGGCGAAACGCAACTCAACTGGTTTGAAAGCGAACTGAAACAGCACAAACCGACGTTTGTTTTCATCCATTATCCGCTTTACAGCGTCAAAGATGTCGAGGTCAGAGATTACGGAATGCTGCCGATTTTGAAAAAATACAAAGACACGATTCAACTCGTCGTTTCCGGTCACTGGCATCGCTGGTTCGATTTCGCCCGCACGTTCGGCGCGCAGCATTATGTGATGGGCGCGACGCGCTATGACGAAGATGCGTATATGATCATCGAAGTTGACACCAAACGCGCGACTCACCGCATTCTTAATCTCGATCTGGTTGATTGGGCGACGCATTACAGTCTGCCTTACAAAGAAGGGTAAATTTTGAATCAAATGAAAAATTCGGGTTTAATGATTTTTTTGATAACTTTGTTTTCGTTGAGCGTTTTTGCCGTCTGCGATGATGAGCCGACGATTGAAACGAGCGGAAAAGTTCTAAAGGAACTAAAAATTAAGAAAAGCCGCGCCGGAACTGCAAACGAATTTGCGGAAATCGGTTTATTTATCAAAGCGAGCGTCAAAGACGCGTCGTGGGAAAAAAAAGACGCGGAAGCCGCCGTTTTGACCGTTTTCGTTGACGGCAAATATAATCAGGATGCGATTCTTTTCGCGGGCGAAAAGTCATTTGAATATCAAATGCTGCTCGGAAAATATAATTCCAGCGACGAGCATCAAATTACAATTGTTTTAAACAAAGCGCGTTCTGCGCCGAATGTGGAAAACGTCAAAATTCAATCAGCGTTTTCCACTTTTTTTGAAGATTTAACCATTACAAAACCACCCGACCGTTCAATTCCGGCGTATCTTGCGACGCTCAACGCGCCGTTAATTTACCTGCGCCCGAACACAATTGACAAATTCTCCGACATTCCGCTGTTGACTTACTACGAAATTTTCGACGAACCGGAAAACATCAAAAAAATTCGCTACACGACGATTTTCACCAACGAAGACGGCGGCACGCAATCCGCCGCGCTGATGGCGCGGTGGGGACGAATGACCGACATCGAATGGATTTACGAAATGCGCGTCAGCGAAACGGGCGGGATTTTGTCGCAGATTTATCAGGGCGCGAATCACGAAACGAGAAATTTTCAGGGCAAAAGATTCGGCTCGCATCCGCTGATTTTCGATGCGACCGTCAATAATAATTTCGCCGACGCGGGCTGTTCGCCGCTGCGCGTTTCGCCGCTGCTCGTGCAAACCGATTTATCGAACGGCTTGCGCGAAAACGTGATGGACGCATTTCCCTGGACGTATCGCATTATGGCGGAAGAAGCGACGCGTGAAAATCGCATAAACTCGAAAAACTTGAGCGCGAATACGATTGATAATTTACAAAATTACCTGTATGTCGAAGTTTATTCGGAAAACGATTCCGCCGCCGTCGCCGTCGAAGTTCAAATGACGGACGGCAAAACAAGCCGTTCCGATTCAGGCGACGCGCGTCTGCGAGTTGACCGCAGCGGCTACAAACGCATCGCTGTCCGACTTCCCTCGCCAAATTCATCGCTCAAATCACTGAGTTTAATCTGCCAGCCGACATCAAACGCTTCCAACGATTCCGTCTGCCGTAACGCCCGCATCGTCAAATTCATCCGGCTCGATGAAAATGACCAAATATTCAGCACCAAAAATCCGTCGAGCGAAACTCATTCGTTAAAGTCCGGCGAAAATTTAAGTTGGTCGCTGACAGCCCGGTAACACCGTCAATTAGCCGCATTTTAATCTCTTGCTTTTGGCAAATCTCAATCCTTTTGCGTATGCTTATAAAAATTTTGCAAAGGAAACCGGAACTGACGTAAATGATAAAACTTCTCGCATTAGACCTCGACGGAACGCTGCTTGATTCGCGCGGCGACATCACCGCCAAAAATATCGAAGCGATTCGTCAAGCCGAAGAAATCGGCGTATTGGTGACGATTGCGACCGGCAGACGTTTTCGTGACGCGCTGCCCGTTGCCGATCAGTTAAAATTGAATGCTCCCGTAATTTGTCACAACGGCGCGCTGCTGAAATATGCCGAATCGCTCGAAACCGTTGCCGTTTCGATTTTATTAAAAGAAACCGTCAGTGAGATTTTGCGCGTCGGCAAAATGCACGGCGGCGACGCGCTGCTCAGTGCCGATCCGGTCGGTAAAGGCGTTTTGCTTTACGATACGGTTTCCGCCGCGAATGTGCCGCTGCAAAAATATATCGCCTGGTCGAAACGGCTGCACGGCGCGGATGCCGAAAACGCCGTTCACCACGTCGAAAATTTGGCGGATATTATCGCCGATCACGAAACGGTTCACATTTCATTCTCCGGCGCGTGCGCGGCGATGACTGACCTGGAAGCGGTTTTGCAGGCTGAGTTAAAAGATTCGGTCAACATTCTGACGACCGTTTATCCGCGTCTCGATTTCACACTGATTGACATTCTGCCGCCCGATGCTTCAAAAGGAATCGGGGTTGAAAAACTCGCTTCGATAAATAATTTGACCGCCGAAAACGTGATGGTGATGGGCGATAATTTTAACGATGTGGAAATGCTCGAATACGCCGGAACGCCCGTTATAATGGGCAACGCCGCGCCCGAACTGCTTGAAAATCCGAAATATCATCAAACTTTGTCAAACGACGAAAGCGGTGTAGCATTAGCTATCGAAAAATTTATTTTGGAGGCGCGAGAAAATGAGTGAAGTAAGAGTAAAAGTTAAGTTGCCAAATTCTTATGATGAAAGCCGTCGGCAAAGAGGTGAAATCAGTAAAGATGAAGTCCGCAGTTATGAAGCCGACGCGTTGATTGACACCGGCGCGGTTTCATCGGTTATTCCGGCAAATGTAATGAAGATGCTCGGCTTATTATCGCGCGGAGAGCGTGTCGCTGAATATGCTGACGGCAGAAAAGATCGTGTTGAATTGACCGAACCGATAATTTTCGACATCATCGGGCGCGAAACAGAAGAAGGAGCAATGGTTTTAGGCGACGAGGTAATTATCGGACAAACAATTTTAGAAGTTTTGGATTTGCCGGTTGACTGCAATAATCAAAAAGTCATCCCGAATCCCGCGCATCCCGATCAGCCCGTCGTGAAGATAAAATAACGATTCATCTCAATTTATTGATTTTAAACCGATGTGATAATCTTTCATTTTATTATTTTACAAGGAGAATTTAATGGCAAATAGAACAGCAGTGATCGAAACGAACAAGGGAACGATCAAATTTGAACTTTTGGAAGAAGACGCGCCGAAGACGACGGAAAATTTTCGTCTGTTGGCGGAAAAGGGTTATTATGACGGCGTGATTTTTCACCGTGTCATCAAAAATTTTATGGTGCAGGGCGGCGATCCGCTCGGTGAAGGCTACGGCGGCGAATCCGCGTGGGGCGGAAAGTTTAACGATGAAATCAACAAATCGTCCGCGCTTTATCAAGGTCCGTATAATAAAGGGACGGTGGCGATGGCGAATTCGGGACCGAATACCAATGGTTCGCAGTTTTTTATAATGCACAACGATTATCCGCTGCCGCCGAGTTATACAAAATTCGGTCAAGTCATTGAAGGACAAGATGTTGTAGATGAAATCGCCGAAGTTAAAACTAACGCTAACGATAAGCCGCTTGAGTCAGTTGTGATGGAAAAAGTTACGATTGAGGATTAGTGAAAAAAACGGAAAATGGATAATTAAATCATTTTCCGTTTTTCATTTGCTATTTTTATGCGAAGCGTAATTCAAAGAGTTTCCCGCGCCAAAGTTTCTGTTGACAGCGAAGTTGTCGGTGAAATCGGAAAAGGAATTTTGGTTTTGCTCGGCATTTCCGGCGAAGATACCGAAAAAGAAGCGATTTACCTTTTGGAAAAAACGCTTAATCTCCGGATTTTTGAAGATGCCGATGGCAAAATGAATCTGTCTCTGCTCGACATCGAGGGCGAACTTCTCGTTGTTTCGCAATTTACTTTATACGGCGACACTCGAAAAGGTCGCCGTCCTTCTTTTATCGAAGCGGCAAAGCCTGAAAAAGCTGATGAACTTTACAGATTTTTTGTTTCAGAATCTAAAAAACAAATAAAAAAAGTCGCAACCGGATGTTTTCAGGCAATGATGGATGTCGAACTTGTCAATGATGGTCCGGTTACGATTTTGATTGACAGCGCAAAACTTTTTTAGGAAATTGTCAAATATTATGTTCAGAAAACTTTCAATTTTATTCATTTTTATTTCGCTCTTTAGCTTTTTGTCGTGCAATAGCGCGAATAATAAAACGAAAAATTCAAACGCAAATGTCGCCGAAATCAAAAAAGGAGTTGCGCCTGTTGCCGACAACGAAATCGCCGTTATCGAAATGGAACAGCCGGCTTTCGGCACGATAAAAATCGAACTTTACTCAAACATCGCGCCGCTAATGGTCGCTCGTTTCAAAGAACTCGCCAAAGAAGGCTTCTACAACGGCACGACTTTTCACCGTATTAATCAATCGGTCATTCAGGGCGGCGATCCGAATTCAAAGGATACCGATCCGACGAATGACGGAATGGGAAGTTCCGACAAACCGAATGTTCCGGCTGAATTTTCCGATATTCCTTTTGAAACCGGAATCGTCGGCGCGGCTCGCGGAATGGACAATAATTCTGCAAATTCACAGTTTTTCATTATGCTCAAGCCAGAACCGGGTTTTAACAATCGCTATACGGTTTTCGGCAAAGTTATCGAAGGAATGAATAACGTACGGACAATCTCCGGCGTGCCGACCGGCAAAAGCGTTTCCGATGCGCGAATGCCGGAACGTCCGCTTGACGATGTAAAAATAAAGCAGATAACCGTTCAGCCAAAACAGTAGAACGTAAATGTTAAAATATGAAACCGGCAATAAAAGTGAAGCTGTCGTGTTGAGTGCTTATCTGGGCGCGGGATTTACCGTGAGTATTCCTTTCGGTTCAGGCGTGATTTATGACTTATTAGTTGATAACGGTTCAAAAATCTTCAAAATTCAAGTCAAAACCGCTTGGATCAGAAAAGATGTCGTACATATAAATCTGTTCGCAGACAACCCAAAAGCGAAGTGCGAATACCATATAAAAACGGCGAAGTTGATTTTATAGTTGTCTATTGTCCTGCTAACAATTCACTTTACGGCGTTCCCGCCGAAAACCATCTTGGACAAGGCTGGCTTCGGCTTGAACCGTCTAAAAACGGACAATCTAAAAATATCTGATGGGCGTCGGATTATACTTGGGAAAAACACATTGAAGAATTGAAAAATGAATGCGCCCGGCAAGACTTGAACTTGCGACTCCCTACTTCGGAGACAGGTACTCTATCCACTGAGCTACGGGCGCGGAAATAAGAAATTATTACACACAAAACAACTTCGTTACAATAATGCGGATTTAGATTTATTCAGTTTTGGCAGCTATTTTGGAAAATGATACAAAGTTAATCGGAACGACTCTCGAATAGAAAGCGTTTTTGAAAAGTATGAACGAAGGGCAAAGAATTGTTATCGTAAATTTAAATAGTGAAATGATAAAAACGATTCGGCGCAAACGTGAAGAATGGCAAACGAGCGAAACAAAATTACAAAATTTAGCCGAAGACACCGGCGGAATGTTTCAAGCACCGGAAGAATATGAAAAACTGTTGAAACTTGCCACCGAAATCGCCGGCGCGGTTGATTCAAATTATGTCATAATTTACACGCCGAAACGCCCGATTGTCGACGCGCCCGCCAGATAAACGCAAAAAGTGCGCGTCAGTTCGCATCGCGCCGGAGTGCAAATAAAATCAAGACAAAAAATTACAGTTGAAACAAAAGAAGTGAAATAATCTCTTAAACCACCGTTTTATTTTCGCCTGACGACTTTATTGTCTTGACATTGGTGTCTGTTGGCGTGTAAATTCTATGTTTATCCGTAAAACACGCGATGCGCGGAAATGAAGCTAAAAGTAGATGCCTTTTTTCTCTTTTCAAACAGTTCCCTCACAAAAGCCGTCAGCAGCTTTTAATCTTCTTTCAAATTGTATCGCTTTATGGTTATAATGGTTTATCCGCTAAAACCATTTTTTATATGCCTGAACAGGCAAATGCGGACGCGCTTTATTATTGAGCAGCTACTTTTAAAAAGGAAATTTACATAAACTTATAATGATTAACGAGGTTATTAACGAAACTGAAGAATCGGCGAAAACCGATGCGGCGGTTGCAACAGACACAAAAACGGAGAATTCAAACGCTTTGACGGCATCTGAAACTTCCGTTTCATCAGCGGTAACCCCGCAAACGACAGCGGACGAAACTCCCGATTCACCGGTAATGGAAACGGCTTCTGCCGAAGAAAAATCGAGTTCCAATGAACTGGATTTCGGCGCGATTCTCGAAGAATTCGAGCAGGATCAAACCACTTATCACACCGGTCAATTGGTCGAAGGCAAAGTGGTCGGCGTTTCGGAACGCGGAATTTTAGTAGATTTCGGGCATAAATCCGAAGGAGTAATCGCGGCGGAAGAGTTCACTTCACCCGAAGGCGAACTGACTGTTACAAGAGGCGACGACGTTGAGGTCGTCATCCGCCGAATGCACTCCGGCGATGCGCCGCCCATTCTTTCGCGCATTGACGCGGTGAACCGCAAATCCTGGGACAAAATCGAAAAAT
Organism: Pyrinomonadales bacterium; assembly: GCA_038232235.1. Taxonomy (GTDB): domain Bacteria; phylum Acidobacteriota; class Blastocatellia; order Pyrinomonadales; family Pyrinomonadaceae. The sequence goes on from JBBSIE010000125.1 coordinate 8,480, forward strand.
CCTTTATTGCGGAAGAACCGATTACGGGAACGGTTGTCGAAAAAACGAAAGGCGGATTGAAAGTGGATATTGACGGCGTTGAGGCATTTTTGCCCGGCTCGCAGGTTGATTCGCGTCCGATTCGTAATCTCGATTCATTTAAAGGTCAGGAAATCGAAGCCAAAGTTATCAAATTCAGCCGTAAAAGAAATAACATCGTCATCTCGCGCAAGGCTTTGACCGATGAAGTTGAAAACGCCAGAAAAGCTGAAACTTTAAGTCAAATCGAAGAAGGCTACGTGGTTGAAGGAGTCATTAGAAATCTAACCGAATATGGTGCATTTGTTGACATCGGCGGCATTGACGGACTTCTGCACGTTACCGATATGTCGTGGGGCAGACTGCAAAATCCGAATGAAATATTCAAGGTTAATGACCATATTCAAGTTAAAATTTTAAAGCTAGACCGCAAGAAAGAAAAGGTTTCGCTCGGCTATAAACAACTTTTCGCCGATCCGTGGTCAACCGTCATCGAAGTTTATCCGGTTGGAGCGCAAATTAAAGGAAAAGTTTCGAGTTTGACCGATTACGGCGCGTTTATCGAACTCGAACCGGGGGTCGAAGGTCTTGTTCACGTTTCGGAAATGTCTTGGTCGAAACGCTCGAAAAGCCCGCGAAAACTGCTTAATGACGGCGAGGAAGTTGAAGTTCAGGTTCTCGGTGTGGACACGGACGAACGCCGCATCAGTCTTGGAATGAAACAACTTCAGGACAATCCGTGGCAAACGATTGCCGACCGCTATTTTATCGGTCAAACCGTTCACGGCAAAGTTCGCAATTTAACCGATTTCGGCGCGTTTGTTGAAGTCGAAGAAGGTGTTGACGGACTCGTTCATATTTCCGACATTTCTCATTCCAAAAAAATCAAACATCCGAAAGACGTTTTAAAGCGCGATCAGGAAGTCGAAGCGATTATCACAAGTATTGACACGGAAGGACATCGGATGTCGCTTTCGATCAAAGACACTACGCCGAGCGCGTGGGATTCGTTTGTCGCATCGCACAAAACCGGCGATGTCGTGCGCGGAAAAGTTTCCAGATTTGCCGGCTTCGGCGTTTTCGTCGAACTCGGCAACGGACTTGAAGGTCTGTGCCACATTTCCGAACTTGCCGACGAAAGAGTCGAAAAACCGGAAGATGTCGTTTCAATCGGACAGGAAGTTGATTTCAAAATTTTGCGTATCGAACACGACGATCAGAAAATCGGACTTTCGCGCCGCGCCGTTGGAAAAGATGAAGAGCCGATTGTTGATACGAAAAATTACTCAACCGAAGCGAAAGGCGGAATGGCTTCGCTCGGCGAATTGATGAATTTGAAACGCGGTGCCGCCTCTGATGAAGAAGTTTCGGAAGAACCGAAGTTATCCAAAAAGGAAAGAAAAGCCATCAAAGCTAAGGAAAGAGCCGAACAAGAGGCACAAGCAGAAACGGAAGGTGGTTCAGAAACTGCTGAAGCAGCGGCGGCAATAGAAGATAACGGCGAAACTGCGCCGGAAACGGAAACAGGCGAAAATCAGGAAACTTCGAGTGAAACGACATCAGAAGTTTCCGGTGAAGCGCAGGAATCTGCTAAATCTGAAGATGAAACGGAAAAGCCGACTGCGGAAACTGCCGAAGCTGCAACTGAAGTTGAGCAAAAAGTCGCACCGGAAAACGAAACAACCGACAAGTCGGAAACCGCTGTTGCAGAATCTACTGAAACCGAAACATCATCTGATAAAGCGGAAAAAACGGAAACTTCCGAAGCTGAATCAAAAACCGAAACTGAAACCGTCGCTGAAGAAGCACCTTTACTTGATGATTTAGAAGGTGAAGCCAGTGTTGCCGCAGATGACTCAACACCAAGAGAAAATGCCATAGAAGCTGCCGCCAATGAATCGGAAAGCGCATCTGCCAATTCCGAAACTGAAGCAAATGCTGAAAACAAGGAGCCAAAAGCGGAAGCGGAAGAAAAATCAGCTTGAGTTTTATTTGCTGAATGAGGAAAAGAGAAAATGACAAAAGCAGATTTAGTAGAAAGCGTCGCCAAAGAAGCGGAAATGACAAAAAAGGATGCCGAACAATTGGTTGAAATTATTTTTGACAGCATCGTCAGCACCTTAAATAAAGGCGAAAAGATCGAATTGCGCGGTTTTGGCAGTTTTCGCGTTCGCCATCGCAATGCGCGAAAAGGGCGCAATCCGAAGACCGGCGAGGCAGTCAGCATTCCCGCCAAGCGTGTTGCCTATTTCAAACCCGGCAAAGATTTAAAGGAATTAATTAACACAAAATAAAAAGGAAATTTTAGCTGTGGATGTGTTGTGGAGTCCTTGGCGATACGATTACATTAAAGCTGATAAATCAGCCTCAACCGACGATTCAAACGGCTGCGTGTTTTGCGATGTTCTAAAAAGCCCGGCAAGCGACGAAGAAAAATTTATTCTTCACCGTGCCGGGCATAATTTTGTCATTTTAAATATTTATCCGTATATCAGCGGACATTTAATGATAGTTCCCTACGCGCATCTCGCCGATTTAGACCAAGCCGATAAAGAAACTACGGATGAATTGATGGATTTAACCAAGCGTTGCCAAACGGCTCTGCGCGAAGCGTATCAACCGCAGGGCATTAACTTGGGAATGAATTTGGGCAAAGCGGCAGGCGCGGGCGTGGCGGAACATTTTCATATGCACATTCTGCCGCGCTGGGTCGGCGACGCAAATTTTATGACGGCAATCGGCGAAACGCGAACGATTCCCGAATCTTTGACGACAACCTACCAAAAACTCAAAGATAAATTTTAATTTCAGGATGTAATATAACTTTCCAATTGTTCAATGGTAAATTTCTGTTCGGCAATAATAGCTTTGACCAAATCTCCGATTGAAAGCATACCGATCACTTTTTCACCTTCGAGAACCGGCAGATGTCGAAAGCGTTTTTCCGTCATTATTTCCATACAATCTTCGACGGTTTGTTCCGGCAAAATTCGATGAACATTCGCGGTCATAATCTCGCTAACCAGCGTTTGCTTTGATGATTTGCCCTGCAAAATCACTTTTCGCGCATAATCTCTTTCTGAAATTATCCCGACAAGTTTTTCGTTTTCCATCACCAGCAAAGCACCTATCTTCTTTTCAGCCATCAACTTATTCCCTTTAGGGCATTAAATCTGTAATATAGTTTAATGCCGAAATCTAAAAAAACTGAGTTCGATAAAGCAGGGTTTGATCAAGCCAAATGGACAAAGTATTTTCAGCGATACCAGCAGGAATATATCCGTAAA
>JBBSIE010000126.1:0-11531 GCA_038232235.1 Pyrinomonadales bacterium
GCCTTTTTTCTTCAAATTTTCCCGCGCCGCGTCAATCGTATTTCGCACATAAAGTCTGCCCGCGCTGACGACTTCCGGCGTAACAATTCCGGTGTGCGTTGAAATATAGTAAGCCGTTTCGATATAAACTCCGTTGCGAACAACCGGATATTGGACGAGAAGAGGCATTTGCACGCGGTTTTGCGTGTCGGTAATCATCACCGGCGTATTGACACCGTTGGCGCGAATGATGCGAACCGTAATGAATTTGCCGTTTTCCGTCGTCAAACCCATTTGCGCGTCGCGCGACAAAAATGCGTCTTTCGTCATCACGGCATAATCAACTTTTGCGTCTGCGTAATCATAGAAAGCCAGACGAACAATTTCGGTTTGCAAATAATCGTCGGTGATTGCCGTCTGAACGGGTCGCGCCGACATTTGCCGCTTAGCTTCGGCGATTTTCTTTTTTATTTCTCTGAAACTCAGAGGTTTATAAAATATCGGCTGCGATGGTGCCATCAGTGTCGGAACGGCTGTTTCAATAGCAGTCGGCGTTTGAGTAATCGTCGTTTGAATCGGCGTTGCCGCCGGCTGCGGTGTCGGAGTGCGCGTCGGAGTCGGCGCGGGCAAATTATCTTTTATGACGACAATTTTTCGCGTCGGAGTCGGTGAAGGAGAAGGTGTCGGATTTGTTATAATCCGGTTTCGCATTACTTTGGGCGATAAATCATTTGATTGTGCAAATATGACCACAGGGAGAATAATGAAGACACAGAAGCCGATTAAAATTTTTGATTTCATAATAATTTGACGTTGAGTTTTGCAATTCGTGGCGTGATTGCCGTTGAAATTCTTAACTGCGGCGGAATGTCGAAAATTCCAATTATAAAGATTCGCTCATTGGACAAAAGGTTGTCAAATACCGTGTAATAATTTATAGCTTTGACAAATTTTTGTTATGGTTATTTTTAATTTGTTGCTCAGATACATTTACGATATAAATAAAATTTCTCATAAATCAAAATAATTTTTAATCAAACTTTTAATATGAAAAAACTTTTTGGAACGGACGGAATGCGCGGAGAAGCCGGCGCGTTTCCGCTCGATAAAAATACGATTGAACTTGTCGGCAGTTCGCTGGCACGGCAATTTCGTGAAAAACTCGGCAGAGAACCGCGCTTTGTCATCGGACGCGACACGCGCGAATCAGGCGATTGGATTGAAAATGCGTTTTGCAGAGGCGCGATTTCCAACGACGCGCAGTGTGAGTCGGCAGGAATTATCACTACGCCGGGCGTGGCTTTTTTGACAAAAAATGACGGCTTTGATGCCGGAATTGTCATCAGCGCGTCGCATAATCCTTTTGAAGATAACGGAATCAAAATTTTTTCGCCAACCGGAAGAAAAATTGACGAAGCAACCGAAAGGGAAATTGAAAAGGATATTTTTCAAAATTCAAAATTCAAAATCCAAGATTCAAAATTCAAGGTCGAAAATTCAAAAGCAGTTGAGATGCAAAATGAGTATCTGAATTATTTGTTTGGTGAATTTTCAACGCTTTCGCTCGAAAATTTAAAAATAGTGATAGATTGCGCCAACGGAGCGGCATCGAATCTTGCACCAAAACTTTTTCAAACATTCGGCGCGAAAGTTTCCGTTTTTAACAACGAGCCGGATGGACGCAACATCAATGAAAACTGCGGTTCACTTCATCTTGAAAACGTGCAGAAAAAGGTTTTGGACGAAAAAGCCGATTTCGGCGCGGCATTTGACGGCGATGCCGACCGTTCACTTTTTGTTGACGAAAAGGGAAATTTGGTTGACGGCGACGCGGTTTTATGGATTATGGCGAATCATCTGCAAGCCGAAAATAAATTAAATAATCAGACGGCTGTGGCAACAGTAATGAGCAATATTGGTTTGGAAATCGCGCTTGATTCAAAAAATATCAAACTTTTACGCACGGCAGTCGGCGACAAATACGTTTTGCAGGAATTATTAAATACAAATTCATCAATCGGCGGCGAACAGTCGGGACATATAATTTTCCCGGATAAAAGTCTGGTCGGCGACGGAATGATGACGACGCTGTTTCTGCTCGAAGTGATGCGCAAAAATAATAAAACTCTTTCGGAATTGACGCAGGGTTTTACGCAGTTTCCGCAGATTTTGGTCAATGTCAAAGTCAAGGAAAAACGCCCGTTTGATGAAGTCAAAGAAATTGCGGAAGCCGCCGCCGAAATCGAAAGGGAACTCGACGGCAAAGGGCGGCTTTTGCTTCGTTATTCGGGAACGGAAAACCTTGCGCGGGTGATGATCGAAGGCAAAAACCAAGCGGAAATAGAAGCACAGGCAAATTCTCTGGCGGAAATTATCAAAAAAAGTTTGAGTTAAAAAACAAATTAACCCGGCTTGCCAAACTAAATCGAAAAATTGTATATTAAAATAACTGAAACGGTAGGTGAAACCTCCGTTTCAAGTGGTTGCTGGGGTGAGGACAGTAACTACGAATTGGCAGGTGCGGTACACTTCCACGTTGCTTCGCCTGCTCTATCTTTTTTAAACCGCCTTTTATTTTCAGACCTGTTTTATAAACCAAATCAAAATCTCAATGGAAATTCGATTTTTATGAAAAAAGTTTCCGTCAAACTAAAAGGCAATCCGCACCAATACGAAATTAAAATCGGACACTGCCTGTTGAATGGCTGCGGCGATTGGGCGCGGAAATCTCTTTCAAACGAAGCCAAAAAAATCACGATTGTTACAAATGCCAAAGTTTTCGGCTTGTATGGCGAAATTGTTAAAAGAGGTCTTGAAAAGAGTAATTTTGAAGTTTTAGTTTATAAAATCGGCGACGGCGAAAGATATAAAAGTTTTCACACACTCGAAAAAACTCTAAAATTCCTCAGCGAAAATAAATTAAAAAGAACCGACGCAGTGGTCGCGCTTGGCGGCGGTGTCGTTGGTGATTTAGCGGGTTTTGCCGCTTCGATTTATCTGCGCGGAGTTTCTTTTTTGCAAATTCCGACAACTCTTTTGGCGATGATTGATTCTTCCGTCGGCGGAAAAACCGCCGTTAATACAGAGTTCGGTAAAAATCTAATCGGAACTTTTTATCAGCCGAACGGCGTTTTAATTGATGTCAAAACCTTAAAGACTTTGCCGCGCCGCGAATTAACTGCCGGATTTTGCGAAGCTGTCAAACAGGGCGCTATTGCGAGTCAAAATCTTTTTGACCAAACTACAGAATTTTTAACAAATAATTCTCTGAAAAATTTCAAAAAGGATTTTTTTGACCTGAATTTTCTCACTGAACTCGAAAACTTGCTCGCTGCACAAGTTGCCTTTAAAGCAGAAGTCGTTATCAATGACGAACGCGAAAGCGCACACAGAACGGACGCTAAATCACGTAAAATTTTAAACTTTGGTCACACACTCGCTCACGCGCTCGAAAAAATTACCGATTATAAATACTTCAAACACGGCGAAGCCGTCGGTTATGGAATTTTATTTGCCGCCGATTTGTCAAAAAGGCTTGATATTTTTGATAAAAATGAACTAAAATCTTTAAACGATGTTTTGCATCGCATCGGAAAACTTCCCGACACACAAAACATCGAAATAAGAAAAGTAATTGAAGCCTTCGCTTATGATAAAAAGGCAATCGGAGAATCGCTTCAATTCATTCTCTTGGAAGGCATCGGCAAGCCCGTAATCTTACAGAACAAAGATATTCCCGCATCAAAAATTCAGAAATCTCTCGAAACGGTTTTGCATAAATAAATTTGCTCTAAAATTTTTGTGTCAGAGGTATTCAACAAAAATAAGTAAAATAACGAAAAAACAAAGTTCGGAACGCGACGGCGCAGGTGTCAAACTCGTGCTGGTTTTGATAATTTTATTTTCGATTGCCCACGCCGGTTATAATTATATTCCCGTCGCGTATGAAGGCGAAAGTTTTTGACAAGATATGCAGACGGCAGTCTTTCATGCGGTTGCGCTGCCCGGAGCAAATGTAACAATGATTGATTCAGCTAAACATAAAGTTATGATGGCAGCCGCGAACAATAATGTTCCAAAGAATGTTTTGATTGAAGTCAAACAAAACGGAAGCGTAATTCAAGCGCACGTCAAATACTCAAAACAAGTGAGCATACTTCCTTTCGGACTCTACAAATATAATTATCAATTTGAGAATACAGCCACGCCAACCGGATTTTTGTTCAAAGAATAACTTGTTTTTCAATTAGACGTCGGCTAATACTCGTGGAGTTCTGAGGCTTTGCAGTTGCACTAAACCGTTTGGCGCGTCCGCCAGCCAAGTTGTCGGACAAACGCCGCAGGTCGTGCATTTTTCAACCGCCGGACACGGTTTTGAAGAAAGTGCTTCCTGCGATTTTTCGTGTTCGGTTTTCAAAAATTCAAACGAAAGTCCCGAATCTACGATTGACCACGGCAGAAATTCGTCGTAACTGCGATTCCGCGAAGTGTGAAAAGCCGCGTCAATTCCGGTTTCGCGCAACGCTTCCTTTAGATTTCCTTTATTTCTCGCGGCTGATTCGATAACTCTTGAAATCGTGCGGTCGCCGGAAGAAAATAACGCCTGTTCGTGCGCGATTCGCGCCGACATTGCGCGAACTTCGACATTTGGAATCTTTGCAAGGTTTTTAGAAACCCATTTCAGACGATTTTTCAATTCCTTTTCATCACAAACCGCGTCCCACTGAAACGGCGTGTTCGGTTTCGGCACGAGTCCGTTTAATGACGGAATAATTTTCCCGGCGCGTCCGAAGCGTTTTCCGGCTTCGAGCATTCGATCTTTTATTCGCTCAACTAAAACGAGCATTTCTTCCAAGTCTTCGTAAGTTTCCGTCGGCAAACCGACCATCAAATAAAGTTTGACGGTTAGCATTCCGCGATCGAAAACTGCGCCACAGATGTCCACAATTTCGTCGTTCGTCAGGTTTTTATTGATGACGCGGCGCAATCTGTCCGAGCCGGTTTCGGGCGCGACGGCGATTTGCTGGTCGTTCGATTCGACGAGCGCGTCCAGCAATTCTTCGGAAATTTGGTCTAAACGCAAAGATGAAACCGTGATTTTATATTCCATTTTGCGAAGTTCGCTTAGAATCGTCGAAATTTCAGGATGATCGCAAACGGCAGTTGAAACAAGTCCGATTTTATTGGTTTTTTCGCGCCATTCGGCGGCTTTCGCCAAAATATCACGAGCCGGAACAACTCGCGGCGGATAATAATTGTAACCAGCCCAGCAAAAACGGCAGCCTTGCGAACAGCCGCGCGAAATTTCAACGAGCAGTCTGTCGCCCATTTCCGCGCCCGGCGACCAGACGGAAGTTGACGGCGCGAAAACGTCTTGATTCATCAAAAAATCAACAACTTCGGTTTCATTTCGCTTGATTGCACGGCGCAAAGTTCCTTCTTTCGGATTCGCGGCGGCAAGCGCACGTCCGACTCTTTTCGGAACGCCTTTTTCTTTCGGCAGATAATCGAAAACCGTTCCGTCGTCGTTGTAAATGACATTATAAAGTGACGGAATATAAAAACCGCGCCCGATTTTGGCGAGATTTAATAAAATATCTTCTTTGTTACCGTATTCCAAAATCGCGTCAACCAATTGAAACGCGAGAATTTCGCCCTCGCCGACAGCAATGATGTCCGTAAAATCGGCAATCGGTTCGGGATTGAGAAACGAAGCCGCGCCGCCCATTACGACGAGCGGATGAAAATGATTTCTGTCCTTTGACCACACCGGAATCTGCGACATTTGCAGCATTCGCGCCATATTCAGATAATCGGTTTCAAACGAAATCGAAAACGCGACGACATCAAAATCCCTGATCGGAGTTTGTGTTTCCAGCGAGAGCAGCGGCGTACGCGATTTTTCGTATTCGCGCATCTCAAAATCGTCGGGCAAAAAGACGCGCTCGCACGAAACTTCGGGAATTTTGTTGAACAGTTCATACATCGTGTGAAGTCCGAGATTCGCCATTCCGATGCTGTGAGTGTTCGGATAACACAGCGCAATGCGAAGCTGTGCGCCATGTTTTATCGTCCAACCTTCTTCGAGTTCCAACTTTCTTTTGTAACTTTCGACTATCTTTTTGCTCATAAAAACTTTGATTATAACCGATTAGGCTTAATTGTGTAAGTTAAATGTTATACATTCAAAATTTTTAGATGCTGAAAATAGAAGATGAGCCGACTAATTTTCTTTTACAACTTGATGGCTTGAACTTTGTAGCCTTTTGCTCTCAGCAGATTCAAAACTCCCGTTTTTCCGCCGAGATGTCCCGCGCCGACGGCGATAAATGATGGTTTTTCCTTAATCGCCTTTTCGATTTTTGGAATCCAAGCAACATTTCTGTCGTCCAGCAAAGTCACTTGAAACGTCGGATCATCGGCAAATGCTCTTTGGATGAATTCATAGACTTTATCTAAGTTTTGCGTCTTATATGTTTCGACAAGTTTTTTATATTCATCAATTGATTTATTCGGCTCTAAAGCCATTTTGTATAAACCTTCCGCTTGTTTATCGAGCGGAATCGAATTTATCGTATCAAGCTGCATCCCCACCGTTTCTAAACCTTCAATCGGTTTCTTGTTGGCGGCTGCCGTCTTCAAAAACGAAAGTTCATACGAACCCGGCGGATTGCAGCCGAGATTTTTCGGACTCGTGATAATCAGCGTCTGTAAAATCATCGGATGAATATTTTTCACATTTTCAATCGGAACGCCAAGCGAATTTTTGACCATTTCGCCAACCTTTGCATATTGTTCTGCGGTCAAAAAATCGGCGAGCGTTTTCCCGTCCGGTAAATAAGCGGCTTTGCTCATAGATTGAATTTCCGTCTGATTGTCGAAATCCAACTCCATAAACACTTGTTCGCTTTTGCCGAGATATTCGTCTAATTTTTCCGCCGGAATCATATCATTCGGACAAATTATGTGAATCGTCCCGAACAAATACGAAGGCTTTTTTAATCCGTTTCCGCTGATTTCATACAAAAGTGCCGAATTTTCCGGCAGTTGTTTAGCTTTTGCCGGTTTCGCCTGCGCGAACAAATTTGCAGCATTTGAAAACCCAAACAAAAGCAAACCCAAAATGATTAATAAATGGTAACTTTTTTTCATAGTAGAATTCCTCGATATTATTTTTTTGAAATTTTTCATACGCTTTATTAGTTCTCAAACGCCGCATAAAATCACATTTTTTTCTAAAATGTGATTTTACCGAAAGATTTTACACTAATAAATTGATGAATTCGGAATTCGAGAAAATAATTCGGGAAAATGCCGGCATTCTGCACAAGTTTTGCCAAATTTATACGGATGACCAAACGGAATATGAAGAATTATTTCAAGAAATGATGATTCAAATCTGGCGTTCGCTCGAAAAATTTCGCGGCGATGCAAAGGTTTCGACGTTTGTTTATCGAATCTGCATCAATACGGCGTTGAGTTTTCGGGCGAAATTGAATCGTAGCCAAAAGAAGTTTGAACCGTTGGACGGAAAGATTTTTGCGTCGCCGGAAAAAGATAACGAACAAGGCGAGCAATTGCAAAAACTTTACGCGGCGATTCGTGAATTAAAACCGATTGAACGGGCGATTGTCGGTTTATATTTGGACGAAAAATCGTATCAGGAAATCGCCGAAATTCTGGGAATTTCCAAAACAAATGTGGCGACTCGGCTGATGCGTCTGAAAAAGAAACTTATCGGGAAACTTAACAATGAATGAACAAGAATTAAAAGAAATTTGGAAAAGTGCGGATTCGCAAGATATACCGAAAATAGATTTTGAAAAAGTTCAAAAAAAAATGATTGGCTGGCACGGCAAACTACGTCGAAAAATCGAGTTGGATTCTCTATTCGGCATCTTAATACTCGTTATTTATTTAGCTTTATTGATTCCTCTTCCTCATTTGATTTATCCTCTGCCTCTCATTTTGATAATGTATCCTTGGTATTACTGGAAACTTTGGACAATATATCGAAGCGAAACACAAGCGCAAGATGTTATAAATACGCGGAAATACTTTGAGGATAAAGCGGCAAAATTAACCGGCTTTATTCGTGAATGTCGAATTGTCACTTTGCTTTTTTTTCCTCCGGTTGCTCTGATATCGTGTTACGTTTCCTTATCTAACAATCCTTTTACATCAAAGTTTATGGAATATGAGTATCTTTCCGCGCACCCGGTTTTGATTTATGCTTCGCTTATATTTTGCGGAGTTCTGACCGTAATAGCGATGATCGGAGTTGAGATTCTCATACGAATTTCTTACCTGCCATCGTTGGATCGTGTCAAAGAACTGCTCGAACAATTAAAATTTGAAGAATAAATTAAATGAATTTCACTCGCAAATTTTCATTTTTGCCGCTTTTATAATATCTTTGAGAAACGCTTGGTTAAACTGAAAATTTTATGTTAAAAGATGCAGTAATCGAAATATTTGAACGCGATTTGAATAAACTAATCAAAGAAATAAATTCATACGAAAATGAAGAAAATTTATGGATTAAAACCGAAGATATTCCAAATTCGGCGGGGAATTTATGTCTGCATTTGATTGGAAACTTAAATCATTATATCGGCGCGACGCTCGGTGATTCGGGTTATCAAAGAAAGCGCGACGAGGAATTTTCAACCGAAAATGTCAGCCGAAATGAGTTGATTGAGCGGGTAAAAAATACGATTGAAGTTGTTAAAAACACAATAAACAACTTGTCGGATGATGATTTTGAAAAAATTTATCCGCTTCAAAACGCAGGTGAATCAACAAAAACAAACTTAGAAATTTTGAAAATTTTAACGCATTTCAGCTATCATCTCGGACAAATAAATTATCATCGAAGATTGTTTCAAAACGGCTAAAAGTGAATTTTAAAGAATCTCTCGAATATCTTTTCGGTCTCGGCAACGAAGTTTTAGCGATGAAACTCGGTCTTGAGAATATCGGGAAACTTCTTAACGCGCTCGGAAATCCGCAAAAATACTATTTAAAGGTTCAGGTTGCGGGAACAAACGGCAAAGGTTCGGTTTGCGCTTTTCTCGAAGCAATTTGCATTTCAGCAGACATCAAAGTCGGAGTGACGACATCGCCGCACCTTGTTTCAATCACGGAAAGAATAAAAATTAACGGACAAGAAATCAGCGAAAAAGATTTTGCGCGACACGCGACGCGCATCAGAGAAATCAGCGAAAAACTTGTCGAAAAAGGCGAACTCGAAACTGTTCCGACATATTTTGAACAAGTTACGGCGATTGCTCTGAACACTTTCTCGGAAGCGAAAACTGAATTGGCGATTTTGGAAACCGGATTGGGCGGACGTTTTGACGCGACAACGGCGGCAAATGCTGAAATTGTAGCGATTACGCCGATTGATTTCGATCATCAGAAGATTCTGGGAAATACTTTGGCGGAAATCGCGGCGGAAAAAGCGGCGATAATTCGTGAAGACATTAAAGTTGTGATTGCGCCCGAACAATCTGAAGAAGCGATGAAAGTTATCATTGAAAAATGTAAGTCGTTGAACTTCACACCGCACTTTGCAGATTACCGAACGGAATTATGTGCGGTTGATACGATAAATGGGCGAATAGTTGCGACTTTCTATGGTGACGAAATTTATCACGATATTTGGCTGGGATTAAACGGACGACATCAACTCTCAAATGCCCGCGTCGCTATTGGTTTGGCGGAAATACTGCGGAAAGATTTCAATTTGAAAATTGAAAAACATCACATCGAAGAAGGTTTAGAAAAGACGCGAAACAAAGGTAGATTGGAATTCTACAAAGATATTTTATTCGACGGAGCGCACAACATTGCAGGCGCAAAGGCGTTGAAAAATTATCTGGACGAATTTATCAAGCAGCCGATCACAATGATTTTCGGCGCGATGCAGGACAAAGATTTAAGGGAAATTGCCGAAATTTTGTTTCTGAAAGCCGATAAATTAATTTTGACAAAACCTGACAATCCGCGGGCGATGGAAACTTCGGAATTGTTAAAATTTGTTCCGAAAATGTTTGAAAAAGAAAATGTTATTATCGAACAAACAGTTGAAAATGCCATCAAAAAAGCACGTGAAATTTCATCAAAAAATCATTTAATTTTAATCACTGGTTCACTTTATTTGATTGGCGAGTCGCAGAAAATCTTAAAAATTGAATCTCAAATTTGAATTTTGGAGTATGGAATTTACAATAAACGTATGCACAAATTAGTTTTAATCAGACACGGCGAAAGCGAATGGAACAAGGCAAATCGTTTTACAGGTTGGAAAGATGTTGATCTTTCGGAAAAAGGACGCGAGGAAGCGCACACGGCGGGGAAACTTTTGAAAGCCGAAGGTTTTACATTTGACGAAGCGTACACTTCGGTTTTAAAACGCGCGATCCGCACGCTTTGGATTATTTTGGACGAGATGGATTTGATGTGGATTCCCGTAACGAAATCGTGGCTTTTGAATGAACGGCATTACGGCGGATTGCAGGGTTTGAACAAAGCCGAAACAGCCGCGCAGCACGGCGAAGAACAGGTTTTGATCTGGCGCAGAAGTTACGATGTTTTGCCGACTCTGCTCGAAGAAGGCGACGAAAGATGGCAGGGCAAAGACCCGCGCTATTCTTCGATTGAAGCTGGAAATTTCCCGAAAGCCGAAGCATTGAAAAACACTGTCGAGCGAGTTGTTCCATTTTACGAAGCAGAAATTATGCCGAAAATAAAGTCGGGAAAACGCCTGATTATCGCCGCGCACGGCAATTCCTTGCGGGCTTTGGTCAAATATCTCGACGCGATTTCCGATGAAGATATTGTTCATCGCAATATTCCGACGGGAATTCCTTTGGTTTATGAATTGGGCGACGATCTAAAACCCATAAAAAATTACTACTTGGGAGATCAGGAAGCGATTGCAAAAGCCGAAGAAGCGGTGGCGAAACAAGGAAAAGCTAAATAATTCAAATTCTCAAATGTAGAAGTTCCCGACAATTCAACTTTTGGCGGCAAAGGATTTTTCCAAACAATTGTGCGAGCAAAAGTAGCTCGTTTTCAACTTGATCGCCTGCGCCTGCGGAATCCATTTGTGGCATTTAGCGCACTGAATCAGCGGTGAATTGTCGGGAACGGATTTTGTTTCAATGCTTTCTTTGTCAGGTTTGGTTTTCTGCTTGAACTGCCGATATGTTTTCAGCATAAACCAGCCTGTTTGCAGATGTTGGCGATAACGATAGGCAGTAATTGCCGTAGAGATTAAAGATAAAACAAAAAATGTGATTAATATCCAATAAATCCAGTGCATTGTTTTTTATTTTCACTTACATTGACTATTTCTTCAACTCAAACCGAACGCTTGAAAGTATTGTTAAGTTTTGAGCGATTGTGTAAAGTGAACCCCCTTGTCCAGACCACAAAAGCACTTTTTTAAGGTGTATTTTCGCTGTTAATAACTGCCTCTTTTCCCCCCTTCATTTTCTTTGTTTTTAAGCCTTTTTGATATACTTCAAACGGCGTTTGATATTTTA
>JBBSIE010000127.1:0-11229 GCA_038232235.1 Pyrinomonadales bacterium
ACCAAGTTTCGCGGATTGTCAAAAAACAGTTTTTATTTCACTTGAAAGAGTGTGAGTTTCGATTCAATTACAGAAAAGAAAATCTCTACGCTTTGCTTTTGAAAATTTGTAATGATAATGATCTTATCTAGTCTTGACCCTTGAATTTTTCTGCCGTCTGTTAATGGGAAAAATATTTTGACGTTTTCGCCGTCCTGAACATCGCCTGAACACAAAACAAAACAGCCCTGAGTATTGATGTCGCTGATAGTTCCCGACTTTCTGCCGACTGAGCCTTCCCATTCGGTTTCGATTCTGACGCTGTATCTTTTCTGCGAGCGGCGATCAGTTCCGCTTCTTCTGTCATTTGTTGTCATTTTGGTTGAATTTCACCGTCAACTGGCGTTTGATTTCTGCTCGTCAAATAATAATAGACGGGTAATCCGATTAAAATCAGAAAAATTCCGACAAAAGATTGAGTCGGTTCTGAAACGATTGTATTTATCAAAAGCCAACCGGCGACAAGTAGAAACAAAATCGGCACAACCGGATAACCGAATGTTTTGTAAGGTCTGATCGCGTCTGGATATTTTTTGCGAAAAACGAAAACCGACGCGGTTACAAACGCATAAAAAATCCACGAACCGAAAATAACGTAATTCGTCAAAGTGTCGAATGAACCCGACAAAGCCAGCAGACAAGCCCAAATTCCCTGCACGATTAACGACACAACCGGAACGCGCGTTGCCGATAAATGTCCCATTGATTTGAACATCACGCCGTCTTTCGCCATCGCATACGGCACACGCGCACCCGTCAAAATCGAACTGTGAAGTGTTCCGAGCGACGAAGCCATTAACCCGACCGTCATCAAAACAAGTGCGCCCGCGCCTAAAAATTTGAACGAAACAACCTGCGCGACGGAAGAATCTCTGGAAACCGATGCGATCTGCGTCGGATCAAGCACGTAAAAATAAGCGATGTTGATAAACACATAGAGCAAAATTATCAAAATCGTGCCGCCGATTAAGGCAACCGGAATATTGCGCTGCGGATTTTTCACTTCACCGGCAATCAAAGTCAAATTATTCCAACCGTCATAACCCCAAAGTGCGCCGAGCATCGCCGCGCCGAAACCCGCCGCAAATGACGTTCCGGCAACATTGTAGCGAACGGTTTCCGCCACACCTTCGCAAGTTCCGCCCTCATTTAACATCGCAAAATGCGCGAAATTTCCGTCTGCCAGCAAAAACGCGCCGACACCGACGAGCAGCACGAGCGCAATTTTCACAAAAGTCAGAACAGTGGCGATTTGTCCGCCGATTGAAACCGACGCGCAGTTTATTGTCGTAATAATGATAATCATCATCACGGCAACGAGTTGCAGCGAAGTCAATTCATAATCAAACCCGGAAATATTCGTCTGAAAAAGCGTCTGTTTCAATTTGCCGCCGAGAAAATCATTCAAAAAAATCGCAAAGGCGACGGCAACGGCGGCTTGCGAGCCTGTTTTGGCAATAAAAATCTGCATCCAGCCGTAAAGAAAACTCCAAACGCGCCCGTAAGCGTCGCGCAAAAACACATATTCGCCGCCCGCTTCCGGTTTCATCGCGGAAAGTTCAGCGTAAGTCAACGCGCCAGCCAACGACAAAACGCCCGCCGCAACCCACGCGATTATTACCCAAGTCGGACTTCCGACGTTGCACGTCATTATTCGTGCTTTCAGAAAAACGCCCGTGCCGATGACGTTTCCGACGATAATTGAAATTGCCGCAACCAGTCCCAAACCGCGAACCAGTGAAATATTTTTTGAATTTGGAGTCATATTTTTTAGAATTGGCAAAAGAAATAGATGGCGACATATTACGACAAATTGTTCTTAAAGGGAAAATAAAACTTCCTATTAAAATTTTTGTGTGATTTAAATTAAACTTTCAGACCACTAATTAATTTCAGGTTTACTTAATTTTTAAGACTCTCAAAATGTTTGTGTTTCAAGCAGTTACGATTTTAATCAAATTCCAGATTCCACAATTCATTGTTCATCATTAATTACTTTTTGTCGGGAACTTTTTCTTTTTTTCGGTGTCTAAATCATTAAATTTAACCGTCAAAAGGAGAGAAATATAATGAATTCAACGAAACCGAATATAAACGTAACGCCTTTGATTGATGTTTTGCTTGTTCTGCTGATAATTTTTATGGTAATTTCGCCGATAAAACCGACGGATTTTAAGACGAAAATTCCGCAGGAATTCAAACAAAACGGCGAACCACATATAAACACATTAATCGTCGCGCTGAATTCCGATTCATCGCTCAAACTCAACAAAGAAAATAATCTTGGAACAGTCGAAGAACCGGAAAAACTTATCGCCCGACTTTCGCAAGTTTTCAAAGAACGCACCGAAAACCGCGTTTATGCAGAAAATGCTGAATTTAAAAGCAATCTGACCGAAGACGAAAAAATAGAAAGAACCGTTTTTATCAAAGCTCCGCGTTCCACCGATTACGGAAAAGTTGCGAAATTGATTGACGCGGTTAATCTGTCGGGCGCAAATCCAATAAGTTTGCAGATTGACGACCTTGAATAGTTTCGTGTGCCATTTACGATTTATGATCAAAAAGGCTTCTCTTTATACAAAAAGTTATGCTATAATTTCAGGGGTTTTTGCTCTTTATTCTTGATTGTCCGCTCTCATTATTTCTATTATTTTCTGTGATGGTGAATTACTACACAGTTTTGAAAGTATCACCAAAGGCGACCAACACTGAGATAAAATCGGCGTATCGTTGCCTTGCGCGTGAACTTCACCCGGACGTTAATAACGAAACGGAAAGTAGTTCGCGGGAATTTGCGAAAATCGCCAAAGCATATGCCGTTTTAGGTAATACCAAAAAACGCGCCGATTACGACCGCCGACTGCTCAAAGAAAAATATGAAACAGCCGGTAACGGTTCGGTGTTTTCTTCAGAAAACGCTCACGCAAAGCGTTGGCGGCAGATGGCTTACGAACGCCGCTACAATGAAATAATTGACCGGATGATCGCCGACGAACGCCGCGAAACGCTCGCGCTACAAAAAGTAATTTTTCCGACCGTCGCGCTGTTTCTTTCAACCTGTTTTGTCGCTATTTTCAAACCGATGTTTTGGACAAATATGCAGATTATCGGGAAAATTGTGATGCTTTCTCTTTTTGCCGCCGGTATGATTCATCTGATCGGTCGCCTTCGTTCCGGTTTTGAACGCTACACTTACCGCGACGAAAACCTTCACGATTCGATTTTGGAAGAAATTGAACCTGCGACAAAACCTTATTCGAGATTTAGAGCGATTAGTTTTTTGGTTGTCGGTGTCGGAGTTAGTTTGGGAATCGGACTTTTAATCGGAAATTATTTGGAATTACTTACCGGGGTGTCAATGCCGAAAAATTTTTCGCCTTCGCTCAGACCTGAATTTATTTTTTACCCGCCGATTGTCGTTTTGCTTGTTGATCTGATGCACGAATTCATTTCACGCCTTGAATATTAATCCCTTCGCTTGACAAGTCTTTTTTCAACATTTATACTCTGTAGTTTCTCTTAAACAGAGAAAAATTTTAGTTTTTGGACAAACACGGAGAAGTTTTTTAATGCCAAATCATAAGTCAGCCGAAAAGCGTGTCAGACAAAACGAAAAACGCCGGGCTGTTAATCGCAGCAACAAAGGAAGTTTGCGAACCCAGATCAAAAAATTACGGGCAGCTTTAGCCGCCGGCGACAAAGCGCAAAGTCAGGAACTTCTTCTTCCGACCATTGCCTTGATAGATAAATCAGTCAATAAAGGTGTTTTACATAAAAATACGGCAGCGCGGCACAAATCGCGTCTGACGATTCACGTTAACGAGTTAGCGCAGTAAATCGAGTTTTTCATCTCATACTTCATAGTTTTTCTCCTTTGATTACGGAAACAAACCTTAAGCAAGTTTGTTTCCGATTTTTTAACTCAAATTTACTAATTCGCAAACAAGCATCTCGATTTGAAGCCGCGAACCAACAGTTCCGCCGCCTCCTTTTGAAGTTTTAATCGCCAAATCCGTGTCGGCAATTCTACGCATTATTTGTGCAAGTTTTTCCGCTTCGGTGCGTCGCGCCGTCGCCAAAAAATCTTCCTGTTTGCTCCAATGAAGTTTCATAACACGCGCTACTTCCTTGCGTTCGACACCTTGCCGCATTAATTCTTTCGACAGAAACAAACGGCGAAAATTATACGAAATCAAACCTAAAATCATCAATGGTTCTGCGCCATCGTCAAGTATTTTTTTCAAAGTCAGCAAAGCGCGGTGTTTATCCCCGGCAAGCAGATAATCGGTCAAATCGAAATTGGAAATTTCCCGCGAATTCGGCACGAGCGATTCGACGAGTTCGTAAGTTATCAATTTATCGGGCAAAGCCGCGACGGAAAGTTTTTCAATCTCATTGGTCAAACGTCTGACATTGTTTCCAACCAGCGCAACCAATAAATTTAAAGCTCTTTGGTCGGCTTCAGTATTTAGTTCCTTCAATTTATCTTTTGCCCATTTAATCAATTCATTATCTTCCAACTGACTGAATTCAACCGAAACACTTTTTGATAATAGCAGCTTGGAAATTTTGCGGCGTTTGTCCAACTCGTCCGCGACAAAAATGACAATCGAAGTTTCAGCCGGATGCGACAAATAACGCTCCAAACTTTCTTCGTCTTCTTCCTTAAGATTGTCTTTATTGTTGTTTGCCGAAACTTTGACATTGGTAATTTTCACCACGCGCCGCGCATCAATCATCGGCAACTGCTCGGCATCCGAAAGCGCAAACTGGATTTTGCCGTCGCTCAGGCTATGTTCTATTTCGTTAAATTCTCTTAAGGACGAATCAGCCAAAACCAAATCGCCAATCGTTTTTGCTGCCAAATCACGCAAATAAGTTTCCGCACCGAACAGCAGATAAACCGGCGCAAACTCATGCTTTTTCAGATGTTTCCATAAATCTTCGCGTCCTAAAATTGCCATAATTTTTCAGCTATTTTTTATCTTCTTTCACGCCCAAACCATTAATAATAGTTGAAACGACGGATTCGGCAAATGCCCGTGACATTCGTTCAACCGCCGGGTCTTCTTCATTGAAAAACGAGCGCGGGTCTTGTGAAAATTCAAAAGAATCACGAAAGGTAAAATTTTGATTGTCGTAAAGAATTTTGTTGTTTTCCAAATCCCGAATCGTAACCGCCGCTACAATTGTTATTTCATAAACTCTGGCGCGACCCTGCCGGTCGAGTAAAACGCCGGAAAAATTAAAATTGCGAATCGTGCCTTCAACAACTGCGTCCGCGCCCGCGCGACTTCCCTGCACTTTCAAACCGCGTCCGCGCCTGATGATTTCTTTTGTAACTGCTTCGGTCAAACGCGATTCGACGCGGTAACGCGCACCTTCAACCTCGAATTGAAACGCGGGAACGGCGATTGTTTTAATATTATCCGGCAAACCCGTTTTGGTGACGGGTTTATAACATTCGGTAAAACCGGAAACGAGAAAAAACAAACCGATAAAAACCGACAATTTTATAAACTTCATAATTGATTTTTTATTGCCTCGACAACTTTCAGACTTTCAACAGCCGCTTTGACATCGTGAACACGAACGATATTTGCGCCGTTCCAAACGGCAATCGCGTCAGCGGCAAGCGTTCCGTTTAATCTTTCGGAAGTCGGCACGTCATTTAATATTTTTCCGATAAACGATTTGCGCGACGTACCGACGAGCATCGGAAAATCGGAAAATTCTTTGCAAAGTTTATCTAGTTTACCAATCAATTCCAAATTTTGCTCAGAGGTTTTACTGAATCCGATGCCGACATCAAGCGCGATATTTTCTTTTTTCACACCGAATTTTCCAGCTATTTTGAGGCTTTGCTGAAAACCTTCGGCAACTTCCCGTAAAATATTTCTGACAGATCTTTGTTTGTGCATCGTTTCAAATTCCCCGCGCAAGTGCATTAAGACCAAACCCGTTTGA
This sequence comes from Pyrinomonadales bacterium, assembly GCA_038232235.1. Taxonomy (GTDB): domain Bacteria; phylum Acidobacteriota; class Blastocatellia; order Pyrinomonadales; family Pyrinomonadaceae. The sequence goes on from JBBSIE010000127.1 coordinate 6,010, forward strand.
TATTTCGCAGCAACTTCAGCAACAGTTTCATCAAACCGCAGTCCCGATATATCATTAATAATCTCCGCGCCTGCATTTACCGCCGCTTTTGCAACTTTCGCTTTGCTCGTATCAATCGAAAGCGAAACATTAAAACGTCGTAAAATTGCTTCAATCACCGGCACAACACGACGAATTTCTTCTTCTTCCGAAACTCTTTCACTTTTCGGGCGAGTTGATTCGCCGCCGATGTCCAAAATATCCGCGCCTTGTTTTATCAAAGTTTCAGCTTTTCTTAAAGCGTCCTCAACTGAAAAATGATCGCCGCCGTCGCTAAAACTATCCGGCGTAACATTTAGAATCGCCATCACTAAAGTTTTATCAAGCTCAATTTCCCGACGCGAAGTTTGCCAAAACATTTTCATAAAGTTAAAAGTAAAAAATAAAAAGTAAAAAGGCAAAAGTCAGAATCTATCTTAACTTTTGCCTTTTTACTTTTTACTGTTTGCTTGACTAAGCTGTCGCCGGATTGTTTCCGGTGATCGGCGGCAGAATCGGCTTTTTGAACGGATTGCGCGTCGGTTCCTCTTTTTGACTCGTTCCGTTGTCGTCGTCTGACGAAGATGAACCGTCATCATCAAGCGGAAGACCCGCGACAACTCGGCGAATTTGAACACCGTCGAGCGTTTCTTTGACAAGCAATGCTTCGGCAAGCCGTACCATTGCATCAGCATTTTCAATAATCACTTTTCTCGCAATCTCATATTGTTCGGCAATAATTTTCTTGACTTCCTGATCAATTTTTATCGCCGTATCTTCTGAGTAATCACGATGCTGCGAGATTTCGCGTCCCAAAAAGATTTGCTCTTCTTTTTTGCCGAAAGTCAGCGGTCCGAGCGTACTCATTCCGTATTCGCAAACCATCGAACGCGCCAATTCAGTCGCCCGTTCAATATCGTTTGACGCGCCGGTTGTAATCATATCTTCGCCGAGATAAATTTCTTCGGCGAGTCGTCCGCCCATCAAAATCGCAATCTGACTCAACAAATATTCCTTCGTATAACTATGCTTGTCGCCTTCCGGCAGCTGCATCGTAACGCCGAGAGCCATCCCGCGCGGAATGATCGAAACTTTGTGAACCGGATCAGCCGACGGAACTTTCAAACCGACCAGAGTATGTCCGGCTTCGTGATACGCCGTCAGGAATTTTTCCTCGTCGGACAAAACCATACTCTTGCGTTCCGCACCCATCAAAACTTTATCTTTGGCAATTTCAAAGTCGGACATCGTAACGACTTTTTTGTTGTAACGCGCCGCGTTCAAAGCCGCTTCGTTGACAATATTCGCCAAATCCGCGCCGGTAAATCCGGGAGTTCCGCGGGCAATAACATTAATGTCAACATTTTCGTCAAGCGGAATTTTGCGCGTGTGAACTTTTAAAATCGCGTCGCGTCCTTTCACATCGGGACGACCGACGACCACGCGGCGGTCAAATCTGCCCGGACGAAGCAACGCCGGATCAAGCACGTCCGGTCTGTTTGTCGAAGCAACTAAAATAACGCCGTCATTCGATTCAAAACCGTCCATTTCGACGAGCAGTTGGTTCAAAGTTTGTTCGCGCTCATCGTGTCCGCCGCCTAAACCCGCGCCGCGATGACGACCGACGGCATCAATCTCGTCAATAAAAATGATGCACGGCGCATTTTTCTTGCCTTGTTCAAACAAATCACGAACGCGCGAAGCACCGACACCGACGAACATTTCGACGAAATCAGAGCCGGAAATCGAAAAGAAAGGCACATTCGCTTCGCCGGCAATCGCTTTTGCCAAAAGGGTTTTGCCCGTTCCCGGAGGTCCGACCATTAAAACACCTTTCGGAATTTTCCCGCCGAGTTTTTGAAACTTCTGCGGATCTTTAAGAAATTCGATAATTTCCTGCAATTCTTCTTTGGCTTCCTCAACGCCCGCGACATCTTTAAATGTTACGCGCTTTTGCTGATTATTGAGAAGTTTTGCTTTTGATTTACCGAAACTCAAAGCCTTATTGCCGCCCGCCTGCATTTGACGCAGAGTGAATGCTAAAAAACCGATCAGCAGCAGAAAAGGCAGCATATTAATTAAAACCAGCCACCACATTCCGCTTGCTGCCGGTTCAAGATTTACCTTTGTGTTCGATTCGTCAGCCGCTTTCAAAATCGCTTCACGCGGCGCGTCGCTCGAATCGAGTTCGGTATAAAACTGCTTTTTGTTTTTGTCAACCAATTCCAACTGCGATTGTTTGACAGTTATTTCGGTTATTTCCTTGTTTCTGGTTTGCGTCAAGGCTTGGTCAAATGAAATCTTCTCCGGGTTGCCGGTCTGTTTGCCTTGCAGAAACCAGGCGACCGACAACACAGCTCCGATAATCATAAACCACAATAGAACTTGTTTTGCTTTTGAACTCAATTTATAACCTCCAAATTAACTTCCATCTTTTCAATGTGTGAAAGTTCGTCTTTCAATTTTCGTGATAGTCTTTTGATGAAAGTTTCCTTTCTTTCGTTGTTTTCAAAGCGAATTTCCCGTGCATTTGAAATTCAACCTTTGATTGTAATTGTCCGTGCGGCTTTTTTCAACCTTTGTTTTTCATAAATGTTAAATTCCCGCCGTTTTTTACCAAAATTTCACCGTTTGGCAGTTCAATAGTTTTTCCGCTTTTACGACTGAAAATCAAATTTTCAATCGCCTGAAAGTGTTTAGCATCAAGATTTCTCAAATCGCCGCGCCGTGTTTTCAGCCAATCTCGCAAAATTCTTTTTCTCATTGACGGAAACAAATCTTTCAAATCTTTTAACGACAAACTTTCGTTATTCGTTTCGTCCTTTGTCGTTTGTCCTTTGTCGTTTGTTTCTTTATTTTCAACAATCTGCTTTTTTTCATCAAAACATTTTCGTGCCGCCGCGTCTAAAAATTCATTTTCTTCGCGCATTAATGAAGCGGTGTTTGCCAGCGTTTCAATAATTTTCGGATTAAAATCTTCAAGCATCGGAATCAAAATCTTTCTAATCCGCACACGATTAAATTTTAAATCTTCATTCATCGAATCATAACGAAATTCGACTTGGTTCAAACGGCAAAAATTCTCCGTATCTTCGCGCGTCGCCCAATTCAACAGAGGACGAGCCAAATGGATTTTAGATTTTGGATTTTGGATTTTGGATTGTTCGTCCGAATCTGGAATCTGGAATCTGGAATCTGGAATCTGAACCGGTTTCATCCCGCCGAGACCTTGCAAACCGCTGCCGCGCATCAAATTGTGCAAAAAAGTTTCGGCTTGATCGTTGAGCGTGTGCGCCGTCAAAATCGCGTGTGCGTGAAGATTTTCGGCAGTTTCAAAAAGAAATTTATATCGCTCATCTCGCGCATTTTGTTCGAGATTTCCTTCGCTCGAAATTTTTTCTTTTCCCAAAGCAAGTTCAAAATCAAAATTAACGGTTAAATTTTTGACGAATTTTTCATCCGTTTCGCTTTCTTCGCCGCGCAAATCGTGATTAAAATGCGCGACGACGAAGCGCAAATTCAATTTTTTCAAATTTCTCAGTTCGCGCAGTCCAAGCAGCAAACTCACCGAATCCGCGCCGCCCGAAACGGCGACGACGAAAGTTTCACCGGCGAAAGGAAGTTTAAGTTTGCGCCATTTGGTCAATAATTTGCGGGAAAAATTGTGCATCTAAATCTAATGTTGTCGGGAATTTTCTTCATTCGCCAAATCTGCTTTCGCGCTTTCCAAAGCCTCAAAAACTCTTTCGGGTGAAGTTCCGCCGATTTGATTTTTGCTTGCCAGAGTTTGTTCAAGACTCAACGCTTCAAAAACATCTTCTTCAACAAACTCGGAAAATCCTTTCATTTCCGACAAACTCAAATCATTTAATTCTTTATTTTGTGAAATTGCATATACCACAATTTTCCCGACCGTGTCGTGGGCGATACGAAAAGGAATATTTTTCTGCACGAGATAATCGGCAAGTTCGGTGGCGTTAAGATAACCTTTTGTCGCAGCAGCGTGGGTTTTTTCTTCGTTCACACGCAGATTATTTAAAACTATCGAAGCAATCTGCAAAGAAATTTTAACTGTGTCAACCGTGTCAAAAACTGCTTCTTTATCTTCCTGCATATCTTTATTATATGCCATCGGCAAACCTTTCATCGTCGTCAAAAGCGCGGTTTGATGTCCGAAAATACGACCGGCTTTGCCGCGAATAAGTTCGAGTGCGTCGGGATTTTTCTTTTGCGGCATCAAACTTGAACCCGTCGAAACCGCGTCGGAAAGTTCGATAAATTGAAATTCCGACGAAGCGTATAAAATCAAATCTTCCGAAATGCGCGACAGATGAACCATTATCAGCGAACACGCGCCGACAAATTCAACCGCGAAATCACGATCTGAAACCGCGTCCAAACTGTTCGCCGAAACGCCTTCAAAACCAAGCTGCCGCGCCACGTCTTCGCGGTCAATTTCATAAGCCGTTCCCGCCAACGCCGCCGCGCCCAACGGCAAAACATTCACACGCCGCCAAACTTCGTCCAATCTTTCACGGTCGCGGGCAAACATTTCAAAATATGCCAAACACCAATGCGCCCAAAGAATTGGCTGCGCCCGCTGCAAATGTGTGTAACCGGGCAAAACCGCATCTTTTTGTTTTTCCGCCGTTTCAACTAGAGTTTTTTGCAATTGCCTGACAATTTTTGAAATTTCTTCAATTTCTTCGCGCAGCCAGAGTCGAAACGCCGTCGCCACCTGATCGTTACGGCTTCGTCCGGTGTGAATTTTTCTGCCCGCATCGCCGATTAACTGTACGAGTCTCGCTTCGATAAACGAATGAACATCTTCGGAATTCAATTCATCAAAATAATTTTTATCGTAATCGGCGCGTTTGAGAATCGTCTGCAAACCGTTTTTTATCCGTTCGGATTCGAGCCGCGTTAAAACTCCGGTGTGGAAAAGCGCATCGCAATGAGCAATCGAGGCGTTGACATCCGCAAAGAAAAGCCGCCTGTCAAATTTAAAGGAATTATTAAATTCGGCAAAAGTTTCATCCGGTTTGCCCGTAAATCTTCCGCCCCAAAGATTTTTTGGTTGATTCATTGTAGTTCTCCGAAAACATAATTCTACGTTAAATCTCTAAAACTGAAAAATTCTCTAATTCTTTAATTGATTTTTAACAACTCTTCGTCTAATTTATGCGTATATGTAATTATTAT
>JBBSIE010000128.1:0-10475 GCA_038232235.1 Pyrinomonadales bacterium
TATCGGATACTTCATTCTAACGGACAGTTTGCCATCGGCTCGAATCATATCAACGGAATCGAAGGCTTTTGGGGTTACGCTAAAGTTCGCCTGACCAAGTTTCGCGGATTGTCAAAAAAAAGTTTTTATTTCACTTGAAAGAGTGTGAGTTTCGATTCAATTACAGAAAAGAAAATCTCTACGCTTTGCTTTTGAAAATTTGTAATGATAATGATCTTATCTAGTCTTGACCCTAAATAATTTATCACAAACAGTAAAATTACTCTCCGCCGCGTTCGCCGTCATAAACGACCGCCGCGCATTCGACGAACAAATTCAAATAATAATCGCGCACTTCTTCCTGCGCTAATTCTTTATTTTCCTTTTCAGCGATAAATTTCATCAATTCAAACGCCGCTTCTTCTCCCGTTTCGATTCTGATCGGTTGTGTTTCGCTCATAAATTTTTCTTCTAAAAAAGTTTGAATTTAATCGTCAGATATTTTTTCGGATTTTGCCGGAAATCGTAAATCAATTTCGTGCCTTCGGTGGTAATTTGGTTGACGTTGGAAGTCGTTTGGTTGATGTTGTTATAAAGCGTTTCGTCGGTTAAAAGTTTACCGACTGTGCCTTTGCCGTTTTGCGCGTCGCCGATTAAAATATCGAGTTTTGAGGCGGTTGAATTAAATTTCGCCAACGCATCGCGGGCATCATTGTAAATCTGCTCGTCTTTTAATAATTTTCCGGCAGTTCCTTTACCGGCATTCAAATCAGTCGTGATTGAATTTACATCGGCGGCGATGCGGTTGATTTGTTCGAGCGCGGGTTTGATACTGTTGACCGATTCGCGCAAATCTCTGACGGCGGCGCGGGTTTCGTTGTAAAGTTCGTCGTTTGACAAGAATTTCCCAGCCGAACCGCGTCCGGCGCGTAAATCTCTGGAAATACTTTCAAGCTGTGCGACGGTGTTATTCAAACTATTATAAAGTTCCGGGTCATTAAGCAATTTTCCCGCGCTGCCGTTGCCGCTGTTGACTTTATCGAGCGTCGTTTGCAGTTTGACAACCGTCGTTCGTGTTTCGGCAACCGCCGTATCGAGATTTTTGTAAAGCGATTCGTCGTTAATCACCCGTCCGAGTGTTCCTTCGCCCTGATTGGCTTTATTGAGAATTTCGTTTGCCGGAACTGACAATTTGTTAATTTGCCCGAGCAATTCGTTGCCGGTTTCAGTCAGTTTGTTGATGGACATCGCCGGTGTCGAGTCAAGCACTTTATTTTCTTCCACCGGCGTACCTTTTTGAGTGCCGGGAGAAATATTAATCATTTTATCGTTCGCCAAAAGCGACGTAGCGACTAACTGCGCGGTCGAATCGCTGCGGATTCGCTGGGCTATCGGTTTTCCGTCCAAATTTTGGTCAACATCCAAAACCGCTTCGACTTTGGCGTTATCGGGACTGTCGGGCGGAAGCAGATTGACTTGCTTAACTTTGCCGATTTTAACGCCCGCAAGCTGCACTTCCGCGCCTTCGCGCAAGCCGTCGGCATCGGCGAAACGCACCCGCAGTTGGAATTTTTTCTCAAACGGATTAAAATCGCCGGTCGCATTGAGAATCAAAAAACCTAATATGGCGAGTCCGAGAAGAACGAAAATACCGACGCGCAATTGGCTAAAACCTAAATTTCTCTGGGTTGGTGGCATATATTTTAGAATTTCAGATTCCAGATTTCAAATTCCAGATGCCAGAAAATAATCTGGAATTTGAAATCTGGAATCTGGAATATAATCTATTTTCCGTGTATAAATTTTTGAATATACTCGTCTTTTGATGCGGTAAGTTCTTCATCTTTTCCGCTAAAAACTATTTGTCCCTGTTTGAGCATAATAATTTCCGTGTTGATCAGACAGATTTTTTCGCCTTCGACCTCGAAAACTATTTCGCCGTCTTCATTGACGGTCGCGTATTCGGACGCGAGAATTTCGAGATTGTTCATCTCGTGCGTCACGAAAATCGAAGAAACGTCTTCCAAATCGCGCAGTTTGATGGCGAGTTCGCAAATTGTCCGCGCCGTCGGCGGGTCGAGTCCGGCGGTCGGTTCGTCAAACAAAACGATTTGCGGATCGCCGATCAGCGCGCGGGCGACACCGACCCGCCGCCGCATTCCGCCGGACAATTCCGCCGGCATTTTATCAATCGCGTCTTCGAGTTGAACAAATTGCAGCATTCGCCGCACTTCTTTTTCAACTTCAATTTCGTCAACTCTTTGCTCGTGCAGGCGATAGGCAACATTATCATAAACCGAAAGCGAATCAAAAAGCGCGCCTTCCTGAAAAACCATCCCGATTTTTTTGCGAACGTCCATCATTTTGACTTCGCTGTAATCGCTGATTTCTTCGCCGTCAATAAAAATTTGACCCGAATCGGGTTTGAGAAGTCCTAAAATGAGCCGGATAATCGTTGATTTTCCGCCGCCGCTGCGCCCCAGAACTATTTTCGTTTCGCCGCGCCGGACGATAAAACTCAAACCGTTGAGAATTTTTTTGTCGTCGAAAGACAAGTGAACGTCACGAAATTCAATCGCCGGAACGACTCTTTCCGGCTCGTCCACCGCTACTTCCAAATCGGTCGGTTCGAGTATTTCTTCGGTATTTTCGCCGGTTTCCGCATTTTCAATCGCTTCCGCTAAAGACATAAATTTCGATAATGTTATGAAATCAAATATATTTGATGCCGAGAATGGAATTAATTCCCCGCGACAGGAAAAAGTCGAAAATAATCACGACAATCGAAGACAGCACCACCGCGTTGGTCGTCGAACGCCCGACCCCGACCGTGCCGTCCGTCGTGGTTAAACCTTTGTAACAGGAAATGCTGCCGATGATTAAACCGAAGACGATGGGTTTAATAATTCCGCCGAGAATGTCTTCGACGCTGATGCCGTTGCGAACCGACGCAACAAAAACGCTCGAATCCTGATTAAAAATTCCCGAAGCAACCAGACCGCCGCCGAAAATTCCGAAAACATCCGCCGCGACCGTCAAAAACGGCAGCATCAAAATCAGCGCGAAAATGCGCGGCGCGACGAGTTTGCGATACGGATCGGTGCCGAGCGCACGCATCGCGTCAATCTGCTGAGAGACGACCATCGAACCGAGTTCAGCGGAAATCGCCGAACCGATGCGCCCGGAAACCATCAGCGCGGTCAACACCGGACCGAGTTCGCGCATCAGCGAAGTCGCCACCGACTTGCCGACCTGATCCTGAATGCTGTAATACTGAAATGTCGGAAAAGTCTGCAAAATAATCACGCCGCCCGTAAACAGTCCGGTCAGCAGCACAATCGGCAGCGAACCGACACCGATCAAATCCATCTGCTTGACCAAATCAGCCAGATAATAGGGCTTTTTAAACGCGCCAATAAAAGAGAAAATTATCAGATTGGTAATTTCCTGCAATTCAAATAGGAATTTTTTGAGCAGATTCATCGGTGATTATTTCTATAACAATAAAAGGTTACAACGAAGAGCGGAAAACGACAAACAACAAATTGCCGACAATTGACGGAATTAGGTTATTTGAGATTAATTTTCACTTCTGTTATTGAACTGATGCAAATCATCGCGCCAAAAAACAGTTTTGAATTACAAAATATTATAATTTTTCTGACGGCTCGTGTGAAATATGAGATATAATTAAAGAATGAAAAATTTGACGAGAATTACACTAAACCCGAAGGTGATGGGCGGAAAACCTTGCATTCGCGGACTTCGAGTTACGGTCGGAACAGTTGTCGGGCTTATTGCTTCCGGTTATAAAAACGCCGAGATTTTAAAACTTTATCCTTATCTGGAAGAGGAAGATTTGCGCGAGGCTTTAGCTTACGCCGCGTGGCGTTCCGAGGAAATTGAACTGCCTTTAGTTTCCTTATGAAAATTTTGCTCGATATGAATCTTTCCATATCTTAACAGTTGATTTTTAAATTCTCCGTAGAAAGAATTTTATTTATTATAATAATACTTTCCGCGCCTGCGATTGAACCGCCGTAATCGCCACCGCGTCAACAATATCTTCGGCTTTGCATCCGCGTGAAAGATCGTTGCACGGTTTGTCCAAACTTTGTAGAATCGGACCGATTGCCGTGCCGCCGGTTAATCTTTCGGTTAATTTGTAGGCGATATTTCCGGCGTTCAGATCGGGAAAAATCAACACGTTGGCTTTACCTGCGACGCTTGAACCGGCGGCTTTCGACGCGGCGACCGACGCAATTAACGCCGCATCAGCCTGTAATTCGCCGTCAACTGCGAGTTCTGGAAAACGTGCGCGAACGGTTTTCGTCGCTTCGACCACTTTGTCAACTAATTGGTGTTTCGCGCTTCCTTTTGTCGAAAACGAAAGCATCGCAACTTTCGGTTCGACATTTAAAAGCGTCCGGCACGAATCTGCCGAAGCGATGGCGATTTCGGAGAGTTCCGCCGCGTTCGGATCAATAACCACGCCGCAGTCAGCATAAATCATCGCGCCTTCGTGTCCGAATTTTTTGTCGGGAACGACCATCAAAAAAAAAGATGAAACGGTTTTAAAACCCTGCCGAACGCCGATACAGCGCAGCGCGGCGGCAACCGTGTGCGCCGTTGTATTGGTCGCGCCGGCGACCGAACCGTCGGCTTTGCCCAATTTTACCAAAAGATTTCCGAAATAAAGCGGGTCTTTGACGGTTTGTTCGGCTTCTTCCAGCGTGATGCCTTTGGCGCGGCGCAGTTCGTGATAAAACGTCGCAATTTTGCCAAACTCATTAGACTTTCGATGATCGAGAATTTCCACGCCGTTCAAATTCGCGTTCGTCTGCCGCGCCAAATCGCGGATTTTTTCCTCGTCGCCGAGAACGGTAATTTGGGCAATTCCGTCGCGGACGCAAATTTCCGCCGCCTGAAGCGTGCGCGCGTCTTCGCCTTCGGGCAAAATAATATGTTGTATATTTTCCGAAGCGCGGTTTCTGATTTTTTCGAGTATCATATTCTTTTTAATGAATTTATCATACAATTTTCATCACAAAAACTTGCATAAACAACGGGAAATTTCTTAGACTGAATAAAACAAAAGTAAGGAGCAAACAAAATGACCAAAGCGCAGCCGGCGAAAATTCAAAAACCGACACGAAAGGAAAAATCGGAATTGAAAGACAGAATGCGAAATTTGCTAATGTTTTTGCCGAATTTAGTGAAACTGTTCGGCAAACTTTTGACCGACAAACGAGTTCCGGCGACGGAAAAAATTCTGGTCCTCGGCGCAATCGCTTACGTTATTATGCCGCTGATTCTATTCCCGATATAATTCCGTTTGCCGGACAGGTTGACGATATATATTTGGTCGCGCTGACGCTGATTCGTCTAATCAGCCGCACCGATGAAAGAGTTTTGAACGAACACTGGTCAGGCGGCGGCAATCTTGCGTCATTGGCAGAATCAATCGCTAATATCGCGCCGATGCTATTGCCGAGAAGAGTTTTGCGCATTCTTTCTTCCAAAGTTGAATTGGCTCCTGCCGCTCAATCTTTGGCTTCATCGGTCGAAAAAAGACAGCCGTTCGTTGTGGAAATTCCGCAAGCCAAAGATAAAGAAAAAGTCAAAATCGCTTCGCCGTCCTGATTTTAAATTAAAAAGAATTTACGTCAGAGCGCGAAGTTAAATTGTTTTAACTTCCGCTCTTTTCGTTTTCGCCGCCGAAATTTTTTCGCCGAATTTGGAATAATCAAAAATAAACAAACCGTACGGCGCAATGCCGATTTTTTCAGTCGTTTGATGATGACGCTGATGCGCGGCGCGAATTGTCAGCAATGATTTATTGGTAGATTTAAACGGTAAAAATCGCCGATGCGTGAAAAAATCGTGAATGATAAAATAAACGAATCCGTAAATCGAGATGCCTAAACCAATCGGAAAGGCAATCGAAATGACAAAAGGTTTATCGGCGAAAACCATCAGCAAAATCGAAAAAAGCGCGAAAATTGCCGAAAAAATGTCGTTTAATTCAAACGCGCCTTTCCGCGCCGCGTGATGTGTTCGGTGAATTTTCCACAAAATTCCGTGAAATAAAAAACGATGCGCGGCGTAGGAGAAAATTTCAACCGAAACAAAAGCGAAAATTATTAAACCGATAAATTGCATTTTGATATAATTCCGAAAATAATTTTACAGCATTAAACGACAATTTTATGAAAGATATCTATTCGATGCAAATCTCGCTCTGGCATCAATTTATCGAAACAAAAAACGCGGAAATTCTGCACGAAATTCTCGCTGACGAAATAAAATTTCATTCGCCGATCGTCTGGAAACCGAAAAACGGCAAAATGATGGCGGCGGCGATTTTGACGACGGCGACGGAAATTTTTGAAGATTTCAAATATATTCGCCAAATTTTCGACAAAAATCTAGCGTGTCTGGAATTTTCCGCACGAATCGGTGAATTCGATTTGCGCGGCGTTGATCTTATCGAATTTGACGAAAACGGCAAAATGATTGATTTTGAAGTGATGATACGTCCGGCAAATGCGCTCCAAAAACTCGGCGCGGAAATGAGCAAAAGATTGACGGAAAAGGGATTTTTGACGTGAGCGGGATTTAAGATTTTGCCCGCGAATTACACTAATATTCACGAATTTTTGCAAAATTTTTAAATTGATTCCGATTATTTTATTTAAAAATTATTCGTGTTGATTCGTGTAATTCGCGGGCAAAAAGATTTAAATTTATTATGAACAATTCTAAATTTGATTTCGGCACATCTTTGAATCAGCCGCCGATTTTGGAAAATTACAATCTTTTTACGTCCGACGCGGCTTTGCAAAACGCCGTCGAAAAAAATGGCGGCGTGTGGAATAATGAAAAAGCGGCGAGATTCGGCGCGATTTTAGGAAGTTTCAAAACACTCGAACTCGGAAATCTTGCGAATAAAAATCCACCTGTTTTAAAAACTCACGACCGTTTCGGCAATCGTTTAGATGTTATCGAATTTCATCCGGCTTATCACGAATTGATGAAAATCGGCGTTGAAAATGAAACGCACAGTTTGAGTTGGACGTGCGAAAAACGCGGCGCGTATGTTGCGAGAAGCGCGTTGGCGTTTATGAAACAGCAGGTTGACGAAGGCACGAGTTGTCCGTTGACGATGACTTTCGCGGTCGTTCCGGGTTTGAAAATCGAACCGGAAATTGCCGCCGAATGGTTGCCGCGCGTTTTGTCGAATGAATACGACGCAAGATTTATTCCCGCAGCGGAAAAACGCGGCGCGACCTTCGGAATGGCGATGACCGAACCGCAGGGCGGCAGCGACGTTCGCGCTAATATCACTTTTGCCGAAAAGTTAAATGCAAACGGCGAATATAAAATCACGGGCAGAAAATGGTTTTGCAGCGCGCCGATGTCCGATGCGTTTTTGGTTTTGGCGCAGACGGAAAAAGGAATTTCGTGTTTTCTGATGCCGCGTTTTACGCCCGAAGGCAAAAAAAACGCTCTGTATTTTCAGCGTTTAAAAGACAAACTCGGCAATAAGTCGAACGCTTCCGGCGAAGTCGAATTTCACGCTTCTTACGCAAATATTATCGGCGAAGAAGGTCGTGGCGTGGCGAACATTATGGAAATGGTGCGCCACACGCGGCTCGACTGCGCGGTCGGTTCGGCGGGAACTCTGCGCCGCGCCGTTGCCGAAAGTCTGCATCATTGCGCCAATCGGAAGGCGTTCGGTAAGTTGTTGATTGAGCAGCCTTTAATGCAAAATCTGCTGGCGGATTTGTCGCTCGAAAGCGAAGCGGCGACGGCTTTCGCATTTCGACTGGCGCGAGGTTTTGACGACGCGGCAAACGACGAACAGGCGAAGATATTTACGCGCATCGCCACCGCAATCGGCAAATTCTGGATTTGCAAACGCGCGATTTTCGCCGTCGGCGAAGCGTTGGAAGTTTTGGGCGGCAACGGCTACGTCGAAGAATCGGTTTTGCCGCGTCTGTACCGCGATATTCCCGTCAATTCGATCTGGGAAGGTTCGGGCAACGTGCAGTGTCTGGACGTTTTGCGCTCAATAAATAAAGAAAGAAGAAGCGTCGAAGTTTTGTTGAACGAACTAAATGCGGCACGCGGAATCAACAAAAATTTTGACGATTTTGTTCCAAATATCGAAAAGGAATTGCTCAATGCAAACAATCTGGAATTTCGCGCCCGCCGCGTTGTCGAAAAATTAGCTTTAGCTTTGCAAGCATTGGTTTTACTGCAAACCGCGCCGGATTTCGTCAGCGACGCTTTTTGTAATTCGCGTCTTTTGGCAGGTAAATTTTCAAATTTCGGAACTTTGCCCGTCGGAAGTGAAGTTGAAAAAATAATCAGTCGTTCAACGCCGAATACAAAAAATGCGTAATGCTTCAATCAAAACTTTTGATTGAAGCATTACGCATTTTTTTTCAAAACTCTTTACAAACAGATTTTATGGTGTATAATTCCTTTCTAATAATCATTCCGACAAAATAAATTTTAAAAACAGCATTTATAAATTGTTCAACGGTCTTATTTTTATTATTAAAAGGATAAAAGGAGTCCAAAATGTTCAAACAATCTCGGTTTTCGCTAACCTTCAGAGTTGCTTTTTCTTTACTCTTGTTGTTTTTGTGCGCGTTTAGCATTATTGCCCAAGAAGGAACGGGAACGCTTCGCGGCGCAATTTCAGATCCGGGCGGCGCAGTCATTCCCGGCGCACTAGTTTCGGTTGCCAAGCCTAATCGCACTTTGCAGCTTGGCTTCCGCATCGCATTTTAATTTATGAAATTGTCGGCAGATGTTTAACTGAAATCTGCCGACAATTTCGGTTTTAGCGCATTAAAGTTCCAAAATCAATTTCAATTTTCTATTATGAAAACAAATTCAAGAACTTCCGCTTCGACTGTCAATTTTATTTTGAAACATTTAAAGTATTTTTCGACAATAATTTTGTTACTTATTTTTATCGCCGCGCCGCTTAATTTTTACGGGCAGCGCACACAAAAACCGGTTCTGCATGGTAAGAGTTGGGTAGCGATCACGGGCAAACCGCTCGGCGCGACTGCCGGAGCGATGACGTTTCAAAAAGGCGGAAACGCCGTTGACGCCGCCTGTGCGATGATCGCGGCGACTTCGACGATGTGGGACACGCTGAGTTGGGGCGGTGAAACGCAGGCTTTGATTTACAATCCGAAAACCGGAAAAGTAATCGGCATTAATGCTCTCGGCGTTGCACCGACCGGAGCAACTGCTGAATTTTATAAAAGCAAAAAATTCAATTTCCCGCCGGAATATGGTGCATTGGCAGCCGTAACGCCGGGAACTCCGGGCGGAATTCTCGTGATGCTCGCCGAATACGGAAAATTGAGTTTAAAAGAAATTTTAGAACCGTCGCTCGAAATGGCGGAAGGTTACCCGATTGAAGAACAGGCGGCAAATAATATTGAGCGCAATAAAAAATATCTGAAACAATGGAAATATTCGCAAAAAGTAATGCTCCCGCATCTCGGCGAAGAACGCGAAGCACCGAGCGGCGGCGAAATTTTCCGCCAGCCTGATCTCGCCGCGACTTTGCGAAAATTAATTGAAGCCGAGCAGGAAGCATTAAAAAAAGGCAAAACTCGCAAAGAGGCGATTTACGCCGCGTATGACCGTTTTTACAAAGGCGACATTGCCCAAGAAATTGTGCGCGGTACACAAGAAGAAGGCGGTTTGATAACGCTCGACGATCTGGCAAAATGGCAGGTAAAAATCGAAGAACCGCTGATGACCGAATATAAAGGCATTGAAGTTTATAAATTAAGTCAGTGGACGCAGGGACCGGCGATGCTTCAGGCACTGAATATTCTGGAAAATTTCGATTTAAAGGCGATGGGCTACAACAGTTCGCGCTATATTCACACCGTTTATCAGGCGATGAATCTTGCCTTTGCCGACCGCGATTTTTACTACGGCGATCCGTATTTCGCGCCCGCCGAGCCAATGAAAGGTTTGCTGTCAAAAGATTACGCCAAAGAACGCGCCAAATTGATCAAACCGGAGCGCAACGACCCGAATATCAAACCGGGCGATCCGTATCCGTTTCAAAAAGAGAAAAATCCTTTTCTCGAACAACTGAAAAAATTCTCCGCGCCGTCGTCGGAAAATCCATTGTCCGATCCGAACGCGACTTCGCAAAATAATAGTGTGTTCGACAATTCTTTTTACGCCGGAACAACTTCGGTTGAAGCGGCTGATGCCGAAGGCTGGGTCGTGTCGGTTACGCCGAGCGGCGGCTGGATTCCGGCGGTCATTGCCGGAAATACGGGAGTCGGCTTGAGCCAGCGGGCGCAAAGTTTTGTGTTCGATGCGGCTGATAATCCGTTCAATGTCATTGAACCCGGCAAACGTCCGCGTGTAACTTTAACGCCGAGCCTCGCGCTCAAAGACGGCAAACCGTTTTTATCGTTTGCCGTGCAGGGCGGCGACAGTCA
>JBBSIE010000129.1:0-10394 GCA_038232235.1 Pyrinomonadales bacterium
ATTCAGGCAATCGGCAAATACGTCCAAAATTTGCAGTATATTTCAATAGACATTGGAGTCGGTTACGGCAACGGTTATCGTCCGCGCCCGTCGAATCTGGTTTTAGCCAGAGGTTACGGCGACTGCAAAGACAAAGCGAATTTGATGCGGGCGATGCTCAAGTCCTTGAAAATCGAGGCTTATCCGATTGCGATTTATTCGGGCGATCCGACTTTTGTTCGTGCGGAATGGGCAAGCCCGAGCCAGTTTAATCACTGCATTATCGCCGTCAAAGTCAGCGATGAAACCAAATCGCCGACGATTATCAACCATCCAAAACTCGGACGACTTTTAATTTTTGACGCAACCGATCCATACACATCAGTCGGCGATTTGCCCGATTATGAACAGGGAAGCCAAGCGTTAATCATTGCCGGAGAAAACGGCGGCTTATCAAAAATGCCGATTACTCCGGCGGAATCAAACGCTTGGAACAGAGATGTCGAAGTCAATTTGAGCGACGACGGAAGCATCAAAGGCATCATCCGCGAACATTCCACCGGACAGCAATCAACTTACGCCCGCGCAATGTTCCGCATTCTCTCAAACAGCGATTTTAACAAACGAATCGAAAGCTGGCTGACGCTCGGTGCGACTGCCGCCAATTTGATAAAACTTACGCCGAAAGACAATCAAGCCGACGCGAGTTTTAATTTGGATGTCGAATTTTCCGCACCGCGATACGCGCAATTGATGCAAAATCGTCTATTGGTTTTCAAACCGGCAATCGTTAATCGGTCAAATTCGATTTATTTAACCGAACCGAAACGCGCTTATCCGGTGATGCTCGATGCCGAATCGTTCAGCGAAACGGCGACTTTCGCATTGCCGACGAATTTTGTCATTGACGAAATGCCGGACGCGGTTTCGCTCGAAACGCCGTTCGGAAATTATCACACTAATTACGCCGCCAAAGACGGAAAACTCGTTTTCACACGCAAGTTAGTAATGAACCGAACAACAGTTCCGGTCGAGAAATATAACTCGGTCAAGGAATTTTACTCAAAAATTCTCGCCGCCGAACAATCGCCGGTCGTGCTTTTAAAAAAATAATTTTCTCAAAATGAAAACAAAAGAGAGCAAAGAGAACTTGTCTCTTTGCTTTTTTTTATTTATAAAAATGCGCTTTGGTTGCGTTCAGACTTTTATTTTCTTACCATAAAATCTTATGTTCAAACGCTATATGCACCGACGCGAACGCCATTTCGCATTTCTTAATGACAATCGTGTCGTGCATCCGTTCGGTTGGGGAACGGAATTTATCAAGGAAAATTTGAACGGCGGCGATCCGCGCGATTTCTTTCGTGAATACGCCAAAAAAACTGTTGCGAACAGCGACGAATTTTTCTTTTCTCCTGAAATTCCAGACTTTAAACTGAACGATAACCAACTGTCTTGGACAAGCGCGATTGAAACAGCTTCAATCGAAAATAACACGGCTTATGCGACATTTTTTCCTCATTCGGAAAACAAAAAATCAGCCGTCGTCGTCCTTCCGCACTGGAACGCCAAAGCGGGAACGTATTTCGATTTGTGCAAATTTTTCAACAAAGTCGGCGTTTCCGCGTTGCGTCTGACCTTGCCATATCACGAAGAGCGAATGCCGCCAGAACTGGAACGCGCCGATTATTTAGTCGCGCCGAATGTCGGACGCACTTTGCAAAGTTTAAGGCAATCGGTTGTTGACACGCGCTCCGCCGTCCGTTGGTTAAAAGAGCAAGGTTACGAAAAAGTCGGAGTCGTCGGCACAAGTATCGGTTCGTGCGTCGGTTTTTTCGCCTTCGCACACGATGAAACAATTGACGCGGGCGTTTTCAATCACGTTTCCGGCTACGTCGCCGATGTCGTCTGGGCTGGTCTTTCGACTTATCACGTCAAAGAAGGTCTGCAAACGGACGTAACTTTAGAAGAACTGCGCGAATACTGGATGCCGATTTCGCCGATGGCTTATATGGACAAACTCGCCAAAATGCCGCCGCGCCCGCAGCGTTACATCTACACGCTTTACGATCTGACTTTTCCGGTTGATTTATCGCGCCAGGTCATTGACGAATTAAACAAACACGACATCAAACACAGCGAAGTGAAAATTCCCTGCGGACATTACACGCTTGGCGAAAAGCCTTGGGTTTATCTCGACGGTTATAAAATTATTTCGTTTTTGCGGAAGCATCTGCGGTAAAATCTATACGTTTTTACTGAAAAATTCTTTCGAGAATTTTAAAACTTGCGGAACGATTTGTAAAAGCTGATAATTTTACTAATGGAAAAAACCCGGCTTGAAACTTTTAGCGACGGCGTAATCGCAATTATTATTACGATTATGGTTCTCGAACTCAAAGTGCCGGACGAGAGTATTATCACGGCTTGGCGGGAACTCGCGCCGAAATTTATCAGTTATGTTTTAAGTTTTTTGTTGATTGCGATTATGTGGGGCAATCATCACCACATTTTTCAAATTGTGAAAGCGGTTGACGGCAAATTGATGTGGGCGAATATCAATTTGCTTTTTGGATGTCGCTGATTCCGTTCGCAACCGCGTATTTGGGCGAACATTACACAGAGCCGGCAGCCGTCGCTTTATATGGCGTTGTTTTATCTTTTTCCGTGATTGCTTTACAATTCTGCGCTCTGCGATTTCCAAACAGCATCTCGATAATGCCGAGTTGAATAAACAAGACCAATACATTTTTCGCAAAAATATATTATCGAATTTTCTGTATGTATTATCCGTTCCGCTTGCCTTCGTTTCCATTTATATTTCGTTTTTTATCTTTGTGCTTATTCCGGCAATTTATTTTCTGCCCGAAAGAAGATTAGAAGAACAAATTAAAAAAGAGAAAATATAATTTCTGCAACTTCAAATTTCTTAAACGCGGCGCGTTCAAAGTAACCGAAACGAAAGTAAATTAAGAGCACGCTGGAAAATTTTCTAACATCGCGGCGTAGGAAAACGCCGGAAACAGACATCTTTTCAAAAAATCAAGAACAGCTTTATAACGCCATTTATCATCAAAAAATCGTGTTGCGTAAAATTCTGAAATTAATCGGTTTTCTTTTTGTCGCTGTTGTTTTAATTATGGGCGCATTCTACGGATATTTAGCATCTTCGACGGGTGAACCGGCAATTGAGCGCGTAATTTTCCGACAGGAAAATGCGCGTCCATTAGTTTTCGCGCATCGCGGCGGCGGCGGATTGTTTCCCGAAAATACTTTGATCGCGTTTAAAGATTCGGCAAAATTAGGCGTTGATTTTCTCGAACTGGATGTTCATTCGACTGCTGACGGAGTGATCGTCGTTTTGCACGACGGAAGCGTTGACCGCACGACCGACGGACGCGGAAAAATCAGCGAAATGACGCTTGAAGCGGTTAAAAAACTCGATGCCGGTTTTCCATTCACGACCGACGGCGGGCAAACTTTTCCGTTTCGCGGCAAAGAAATCACCGTTCCGACTTTGGCGGAGATATTCGACGCTTTGCCGGAAATGAAATTTAATATCGAGCCAAAACAGCAAACACCTTCGATTATCAAACCTCTCTGTAATTTGATTCGTCAGCGCAAAATGATTGATAAAGTCATCGTCGGTTCGTTTAATCAAAGTGTAATTGACGATTTTCGGCGCGAATGTCCGGAAGTCGCCACGTCCGCCAGTCCGTCGGAGGTCAGCAATTTTTTGGCATTGGAAAAAACCGGAATCGGCGAATCATACAGCCCGCCGATGCAGGCTCTGCAAATTCCCGAACAAATCGGCGGCATTCAAATTGTTTCAAAAGATTTCATCGAAGCGGCGCACAAACGCAACTTAAAAGTCCACGTCTGGACAATCAACGACCCTGCCGATATGCGTCGTCTGCTCGAAATGGGCGTGGACGGCATTATGACCGATTATCCCGACAGATTGTTAAATTTATTAAAAAAATAAAGCGGCAAATTTTAATGTAATTCGCTGCTTTATTTTGTTTCTAATCATTCTCAATAATTAAAAGTTCAAAACCAATTCGCCGTCTTTTTCCTCAACCGACACGCTTCCGCCGTCAGTCAACTCGCCGAATAAAATCTCGTTGGCAAGCGGTTGTTTAATTTTATCGTGAATCAGACGCGCCATCGGACGCGCTCCGTAACGCGCGTCGAAACCGTTTTTTGCCAGCCAAATTAACGCTGAATCGTCCAATTTGACGAGAACGCGCTTTTCGGCGAGTTGTCCATTTAATTCTTTGATGAACTTGTCAACGACCAGTTTAATAACTTCAATATCCAAAGGTTTAAACGCGACTTGTGCGTCGAGACGATTGCGGAATTCGGGCGTAAATGTGCGCTCAATTGCGCCTTTGCCCTGTCCTTTTGTTTCGGCTTGGTTGCGGAAGCCGACACCGCCGGAAGATAATTCTCGCGCGCCGGCGTTGGTCGTCATAATCAAAATCACGTTGCGGAAATCGGCTTTTTTGCCGTTATTGTCGGTCAAAGTCGCCGAATCCATCACTTGCAAAAGCAGATTGAAAAGATTCGGATGCGCTTTTTCGATTTCGTCTAAAACCAGAACGGCGTGCGGCGTTCGCATAATCGCTTCGGTCAGCAAGCCGCCTTGGTCAAAACCGACATATCCGGGCGGCGCACCGATCAGGCGCGAAACCGTGTGCGCTTCGGCGTATTCGCTCATATCGTAGCGCATAAATTCGATACCGAGCTGTTCCGCAAGTTGTTTTGACAACTCTGTTTTTCCAACGCCCGTCGGACCGGAAAACAAAAATGAGCCGACGGGTTTTGTTTCGTGTCCCAAACCTGCGCGTGAAATTTGAATCGCGTCCACGACTTTATTAACCGCTTCGTCTTGTCCGAAAATCACACCCTTCAAATCTTCGCGCAGAGTTTTCAATTGCTCTTTTTCGTCGGCAACAACCGTTTTCGGCGGAATTTTCGCCATTCGCGCAATCGTATTTTCGACCATCTGCACGGAAATTTGTTTCGGACGATTTTCTTCAGGCAAAAGTTTTGTCGCCGCACCGACTTCATCAATCACATCAATCGCTTTGTCGGGCAAATGGCGGTCGTTGATATACTTTCCGGCGAGTTCGGCGGCGATCTTCAGCGATTCGTCCGAATAAGTTACGCCGTGATGTTTTTCGTAAAATCGTTTCAAACCTTTCAAAATTTCGTAAGTTTCTTCAACCGTCGGTTCGCCGATTTCGATCTTTTGAAAACGTCTTGCTAACGCTCGGTCGCGTTCAAACGCGGCTTTATATTCGGCATAAGTCGTCGAACCGATACAGCGCAATTCTCCGGCGGCAAGCGCGGGTTTTAAGATATTTGAAGCGTCCATCGCGCCGCCCGAAACTGCGCCCGCGCCGACGATTGTATGAATTTCGTCAATAAATAGAATCGCGTTTTCTTCTTTTTTAAGGTCGCCCAAAATCGCCTTAAAACGCTGTTCAAAATCGCCGCGATAACGAGTTCCTGCCAAAACCGCGCCCATATCGAGCGCGAAAACCTTCGCGTCTTTCAAAACTTCGGGAACTTCACCCTCCGAAATTTTTAATGCTAAGCCTTCCGCCAACGCCGTTTTGCCGACTCCGGGTTCGCCGACATACAGCGGATTATTTTTCTTTCTTCGACAAAGAACCTGCACGGTTCGTTCGATTTCCGCCTGTCGCCCGATAATCGGGTCAATGCCGCCTTCTTTCGCCCGCGCCACAAGTTCGACGGTGAAAGATTCGAGCGGTTTTTTCTTTTTTCCTCCGACTGCGCGCTCTTCGGCAAATTCCTCGTCATCCGAATCGCCGCCAATCGGCATCGGAAACGGATTATCGTCAATTTTGGAAATCCCGTGCGCGATATAATTCAACATATCGAGCCTTGATACACCCTGCTGTTTCAAAAGATAAACCGCATAACTCTGCTCGGCTTGATACAGCGCGGCAAGCATATTTCCGCCGTCAACCGCTTGCTGTCCGCTGCCTTCCGCCTGCAAAATTGCATATTGAATAATACTTTCAAAAGTTGAAGTCAGTTCCGGCAATTTCTCTACCTTCGCGGGCATTTTCTCTAAAACATCGCGGAAATAATCTTCCAACGCCTTGGCGATTTCCTCGATGTTCGCGCCGCAATTATACAAAATATCCCGCGCCGCATTATCTTCGAGCAAAGCGTAAAGCAAATGCTCTAAGGTTACATATTCGTGTTTGTGTTTGACGGCTTCATCAACCGCGTAACTTAATGTTTCTTCTAATTCTCTGGTCAACATAATTTTAAAACTCTTTTGATGATTATCTCACAAAATTCGTTTAATTTTTAATAAACCATATTCAAAAACTATTGATTATTCTGCCAGCCGTGTTCGCCGATCAAAGGCACGAAGGCGCATTTGCCTAAATCTTCGGTTTGAAAACCGTTCGGCGTGCGCGTTATGCGAATCAGGTTTTGCGATTTTTGCTCTTTTCCGATTGGAATTACGAGTCGTCCGCCGATTTTAAGTTGGTTGAGCAAAGGTTCGGGCATTGACGGACTTCCCGCCGCGACGAGAATTCCGTCGTACGGCGCGTGGTTTTGCCAGCCGTTCGTGCCGTCGGCGCATTGCAGATTGACGTTTTTTACGTCGAGTTTTTCCAACCTCTCATTGGCTTGGGCGGCAAGCTGAGGAACTCTTTCAATCGCGTAAATCATTCGCGCCAACCGCGCTAAAATTGCGGTTTGATAACCCGAACCCGCGCCGATTTCTAAAATCTTGCTTTGCGGGTTGAGTTCAAGCAGTTCCGTCATTCGGGCGACGATAAACGGCTGTGAAATCGTTTGATTGGCGGCAATCGGCAGCGCGTTATCTTTGTATGCCTGCGATTTTAGCGCGTCGGGAACAAAAAAATGACGCGGAACTTCGCGCATCGCCTCCAAAACCTGCTCGTCACGGATTTTATAATGTCCGCGCAGTTTTTCAATCATTCTTCCCTGCGGAATTTCGTATTCGTTTCGATATTTCAAGTTTTTCAATCTTCCGTTTATAATTCAGAAACACAAAAATTTAATGATCGCCGACGATAAAATATTGTTAATTACTGATTATAGTATTAACTCGGCAAAATAAAAGACTTGTCATTTTTAAAAATGACAAGTCTTTTATTTATAATGTAAATAAAACGCTTATTTTTTCATATTTGCGTTGGACTTCATATCAGAATCGTCGGTCGTCATTTGATTGGTCATCGAATCATTGGCGACGACTTTCAACATATTGTTGACTTTTTTCACGCCTGTAACTCCCTGCGCGGCTTGAACGGCTTTTTCCATTCCGGCTTTGGATGCAACCGTTCCGCGAAGTGTAACGACGCTGTTTTCAACGTCAACATTTATGGTCGAATCTCTCAAATTATTAACCGCCGCCAAAGCGGTTTGAGTTTTTGTCCACAGCCAGCCGTCTTCCGCGCCTTGACCGATTGTGCTGCCGGCATCTTTCGCGTCAGTGGTATATCTGTCTTTGTTTTTATCGTATTCCTCTCTGGTAATCTCCTTGTCGTAGGTAACTTTACCTGTTGTCATGTTGGTGTTCATCGTGTTCACCACAGTCTTATTGACCAAATTGGCATTATTGTCAAGCACGACGGCTTTGTTTGAATTGGTTTCTTTGGTTGTTTCGCAACCGGCAAGAGCTAAAGCAAAAGCGGCGACGAAAGTTAAAAATATTATTTTTTTCATACTGATTCCTCTGTTTCGTTAAAAATTTCAAGTTTAAAGTTTAAAACTTTAATGAAACATCCTAGTACATTTGGTGCATATTTTCAAAAGGAGAAATGTTTTGTAACAAATTTACGGCGTAAATATGAGCGAAAATTATGTTTGAAATTTCAATTTTTCCGTTCAAAAAGCAACTTTTTTCCTTTTAGACATAAATTTACGATTATTAGCAATTGCAATCGTCAAACAATCAAAATCGCACCTGAAATGTCGAAATGAGAAAAAATAAAATTTGAAGAATTTGAAAAACTTTACAAAAATAATCCGAATTTTCAGATGAAAATGTTGCTCCTGCAAATCGCGCCGGCTGCAAATCTTAAACGCGTCGCGGATTTTGTAAAATTTGAAGCTTAATTTCCCTTTTTCGCGCTTTCCTTGGCGAGATCGTTTGCCTTTTTGCTGTATTCCCGTGCGGATTCTATAGTTTTATTGAAATTCTCACCAAATGATTTAAATTTGATATTGACGGCTTCACGCTGCTTTTCATCTTTCGGGTCATAACCGTCGCGCAAAAAAATCGCGGCTTGACGATAATTTTCAAAAGCGTCCATTTGTTTTTGCAAACTTTCTTCTTTCAAACGCAGATATTCCTTGAAATCAGGGTTGATATTCATATCTTGGGCTTGGCTGATTTTGTCAATAGCGTTTTTGCCCAAAGCCGTCCCGTCATTGATTAGATAAACCAAATCGTCAGAGATTTTTTTGACCTTTTCGATGTCGTTGTTTTTCATCGCGTCTTTTAATTCTTCGCGTTTGGCTTCGTTATTATTATAGATAATTTTGATTTTGTTCAAATCTTCGTTGGCTTCAACGACAAGCTGCGCGGCGGCGGTCGTATCGTCGGAAAAATTCAAAATATCCGAACTTTCCGAATTGTTTCCGCACGAAGAAACTGCAAAACACGAAAATAAACAAATTAACGCCAACGGCAAAATTTTATATTTTAATTTGTTAATCATTTTATTTTAATCAATCAATCGAAAATTTGCATTATTTTTTCTGCGCCAAATAAAACCGTCCAGAATATAATGCGTCAATTGCGGAACGGCAAGCAGAGGAACAAGATAAATTTGCAAATTTTCCGCGTCCCAATAATTTCCGAAAAGCCAGTTTCTTTCGTGCCAAACGCTTTTGTCCCAAAAAAGTTCTTCAAAATACGCCAAAGCCCACAGCGTCGCCAGAAAAACGATCCAATTATGCGAGATTTTTTTATAAAATCCATTTGCCGACTCGCGCCGCGATTTTGCGTAGAAATAAATCAAAGCAAAATACGGAACGCCGTGAATTATCACGTTTGTCACGGTAAAAGCGTAATCCGAATCGAGCGCGACGATGCCGACATACCAACAAATCGCCGTTGTCAAAACGATAATGTCTTTGCCGATATTTACAAAGCCTTTTGTGAAATAAAGATAAATTGACTTTCCGAAATATAAAGTCAAAGCCAAAACATAAACGGGAAACAAAACTTTTTCGACAATTTCAGGCAAACTAAAAAAATCGCCCGCCACAAACCAATCGAATTTGCGCGGCAGTCGCGTCATCCAAAAAACAAGCGGATAAATTGTCGCCAGATAAATCGCCGCCGCATCAATCCACAAAGATATTTTTGATTTTTCTCTGAGTTTGGCGCGGTAAAGTTTCACCCAACCGAATTGCTGACGAACGAAATGAAAAACCGCCAATAGTGCAAGCGACTTCCAGAAAACCAATTCACCTTCGGAATAAAGCGCAACGCCGACAACGTAACCGAAAACGGGAACGAGCGTGTAAAGCCAAATTCGCCGTTTAAATTCTTCCGTATCAAAATAAACGCGGAACGAAGTTGACCAAACGTGCGCGACATCAATCAGCAAAACTGCCGAAATCCACGTCCATTCAGGAGATTCTTGATTTAAAATTCCAAACTGCCAGCCAACCGCGAGAAGCAAAAGTGACAAAATCGCGCTGCCGAGAAACACGCTCAAATCAATCGGCGCGGAAAAAAGCCATCTTTTATTCGTCGAAATTTCCTGCATTTTTCTTCATTACATTCGCTTTTGAAATATATTACACTATTCAGCAGGTAAAATATGACACGAAAAAAAATCGGCTTGGCACTTTCCGGCGGCGCGGCGCGTGGATTCGCGCATTTGGGCGTGTTTAAGGCTTTTGCCGAAAACGATATTCCGATTGATTTTATCGCCGGAACTTCCGCCGGTTCGTTTGCGGGCGGCGCGTTAGCGAGCGGCGCGAGCGTTGCGGAAATTATCGAAATGTCGCGCAAAATCAGTTGGTTTCGGATGACCGGCTTTTCGTTTTCGCCGAAAGGATTGCTGTCAAACGCTTCGATGGGCGCGTTTGTCAAACAGAATTTCCCCGTCAGCCGGTTTGAAGATTTGCCGATTCCTTTTGCGGCGGTCGCCTGCGATTTAGAAACCGGCAAAGAGTTTATCTTAAAAGACAAAGGAGATTTGGCGGAAGCGATCAGAGCAAGCTGCGCGATTCCGGGCGTTTTCGCGCCCGTCGAACACGACGGGAAGTTATTGATTGACGGCGGCGTAGTGGCGAATGTGCCGACCAAAGCCGTCCGCAAACTCGGCGCGGAAATAGTTGTTGCCGTTGATGTTCTGGCTTCGGGTTCTTCATATTTC
>JBBSIE010000130.1:0-10255 GCA_038232235.1 Pyrinomonadales bacterium
ATAATGCCTGTAGCCTGTTTTGCCGTTTAACATGATGTTCACTTTTGAGCATCTCTCGAATTTCTTCTTTGGTTTCTTTAATTTTTGGCACCGCTTTATTCATCTTGTTATTATTGCATAATTTCTAATTGAAAAGCGTATGAGGCGTTTGAGTATGGATTTTTTTATTTTTATTTTTAGAACGATATTCTTTTAGGAATTAATTGACCAGAAAAATTTTCACAATGCAAATCGAGAAAAATTATTTATTAAACAATCAATTTTTATCCGCCGAAAATATTTCGCTGTCTGCAATTTCTTCCGCCGCGCTTTACGGCAAGGGTATTTTTACAACGCTTGCCATTTACAATTCAAAATCTTTTTTGTGGGAAAAACACTGGGAAAGATTGACGAAAAATGCAAAAAAAATCGGCATTGATTTGTCCGAATTTTCCGAAGAAAACGTCAAAAATTCACTTCTTGAAATTATCTCGAAAAACAAAATCATAAATGCCCGTGCGCGAATCACTTTTTTTGATGAATCGGCAAGCGGCGTTTGGGCGTTTGAAACAAATAAAAAAACGAGTCTGTTGATTACAACCGGCGATTTGCGGAAGATTCCGAGAAATTTCCGGCTGACGATTTCACGTTATCGCATCAATTCGACTTCGCCGCTTGTCGGTGTGAAATCCTGCAATTATCTGGAAAATATACTGTCTTTTGATGACGCAAAAGCGAAAGGTTTTGATGAAGCGGTTCAATTAAATGAGCGCGGCGAAATTGTTTCGGCGTGTCTGGCGAATATTTTTTGGATAAAGAATGAGAGAATTTTTACGCCCGATTTGGAAACCGGATGTTTGAAAGGCACGACGCGAAGTTTGATCGTCGAAAATTTTCCGGTTGAAGAAACGAAGAGAAAATTGGCGGGATTAAATGATGCTGAAACTGTTTTTTTAACTTCGTCAGGTCTTGGAATCTTGAAAATTGCGGAAATCGAAAAGGTGAAATTTGCTGAAACATCAAAATACTTCGATAAAATTGAGAAGTTTTTCGCCAATTTTGTTCTCGAAAATTAAGTGATTATTTTTCTTTCTCAAATTTCGGACGCAAAACGCTGCCGACAGCGCGAGTTATGAGCGTATTCGGCACAAAATTTCCAAGTCGTGCTGTTAAATAATTTGTCCAGCCTGAAATTACTGAAGGTTTGCCGCTTTTGACTGCATCCAAGCCAACTTCGACAACTTCTTCAGGAGTTTGCATTCCTTTTTTCATAAAAGCGTCTTTGATATTTGTTCCGATATTTGCCGCGTCGAAAAAGTTTGTTTCCGTCGGACCCGGACAAAGTGCCGTAACCGTAATGTTGAAGGGGCGATTTTCTTCGGCAATTGCTTCGCTGAACGATCTGACGAACGCTTTGGTTGCGGCGTAAGTCGCCATAAACGGCACGGGCTGAAAACTTGCGGTTGACGCAACATTAATAATCGTGCCGCTTTTTCGCATTCGCATTTTTTGCAGATAACGATGCGTCAAAGCGACCAACGCCGTGATATTTAAATTTATCATTTCAAGTTCGGATTCGATATTAAGCCTTGCAAAATCGCCCATCGAACCGAAACCGGCGTTATTTATCAGCCAATCAACTTCCATTCCGTGTTTTTCGGTTTCGCCGAAAATCTTTTCGTCCGCTTGCGAATCGGTTAAATCAACCGCAATATAATGCGCCGTAATTCTGTGTTCGAGCATCAATTCATCGCAAAGCTGGTGAAGTTTATTTTCGGAACGCGCCGCCAAAACGAGATTGTGTTTTTCCGCCGCCAACCTCCGGGCAAATGCTTCGCCGATGCCGCTTGACGCGCCTGTGATGAGTGTAACTTTCATAAATTTAAGCAGATGCGTAAATTAAAATTTGAGTATTTTATCAAATTATTTGGATATGCGCTTGAAATAGTTACGCTGTGAACTGCAAAAGATTCATAAATTGAATAATCGTCATTAAAATAATTTACCGAATTGTTATTTTCTACATTTCCTTAATCCGCAAACGCCACGCTCAATTTTTTCAAGGGCATTGATTTTCTTTCGTCCAAAGTTTCGACATTTTCGCGGGTTACATAATTGTAAAGAATATCGCGCTGCTGCGGCATAAATCCGGCTTCGGAGATTTGGTAGCGCAGTTCTTTTTCGTTGGCTTCGGTGTTCGCGCCCGCCGCTGAAACGACGTTTTCTTCAATCATAATCGAACCCATATCGTCCGCGCCGAAACGCAGCGCGGTTTGTCCGAGTTTTAAACCCTGCGTCAGCCACGACGATTGAATATGTTGAATGTTGTCGAGAAAAAGACGCGACACTGCGACCATTTTTAGATAATCAATGCCTGTCGGCTCTTCCGTGATTTTACGTCCGAGCGCGGTGTTTTCGCGTTGAAAAGTCCACGGAATAAACGCCGTAAAACCTCCGGTTTCATCCTGCACGTCGCGGATTCTTTGGAGATGTTTGACGCGGTGTTTCACGTTGTCCCCGATGCCGAACATCATCGTCGCCGTTGATTTCAGACCGACTTTGTGAACCGCCCGCATTACATCGAGCCATTCCTGAGTGTTGCATTTGGTCGAAACGCGCTTGCGAACTTCGTCGTCCAAAATCTCGCCTCCTCCTCCGGGAAGCGAATTTAAACCCGCCGCTTTTAAACGCTTCATAATTGTTTCGTAATCGAGTTTTGAAATCAAAGAAATATTGTGAATTTCCGGCGGCGAAAAACAATGCAGTTGAAACTTCGGATATTTTTTGTGCAGCGTGAGCAACAAATTTTCATACCATTCGATATTAAAATCAGGATGAAGTCCCCCCTGCATCAAAACGCCCGTGCCGCCGAGCGCGATGGTTTCGTCAATCCGTTTTTCGATTTCTTCAATCGAATGCACGTAAGTATCGGGTTTTCCCGGACGACGATAAAACGCACAAAATGTGCAGACGACGTTACAGACATTGGTGTAATTGATGTTGCGGTCAATAATATACGTTACAACATCGGACGGATTTTTCCTCATTCGCATTTCGTGCGCGGCAAGTCCGATTCGCACAAAATCATTTGATTCCAAAAGCGCGGCTGTGTCTTCGGACGTTAATCTTCCGCCGCCTGAAACTTTATCTAAAATCGGTTGAATATCGCTCATAACTAAAATGATTTTATCAAATTGCAAATAAAAAACGCAGTTTGCAAAAAAAATTCAACAAAATTTCGCCAAAAATTTGAATTTCCGCGTCTATTAAATATCTCTGATTGGTAGAAAAACAAATTTTGTGCCAAACAAATGATATTTTTCACGATAAAAATCGCGTTGACGGGCAGAGAAATTTTACTCAAGGAGAATTAAAATGAGAAATCAAGAAAATCAAATAGAATCCAACGACATCACCTTGATTTTGTTCGTACTTATTGCAGGCTGGCTTTTGCTTTTTTATTCGGGTTTGTTTCAATAAATTAATTACCGGGCTTTTCGGTTTTGTCATTCTTCATCTTCGCCGTTTGTTTTTCAATTTGCGTTACAAGGCGCATCGCGTGATTTCGGGAGATCAGCGGAACGCGCTCATCATTGCTCAATTCTTTCAAAAACGGCACAAGCTGATTCGGATCGGAAATTTCGCTGCGTTTCAACAATGAATCGAGCGCGTCCATAATGCGAGGCGATTCCAACGGCTGATTTTCCCGCGCCACGCCGATGTCGAACAACCAAATATACTGATTGCCGATTTTGCGATATTCGTCCGCCAGAGCTTTGGCATCCGCATTTCCCGTCCAGTTAAATTTCGCCTTTCTTTCGCGCCCGTCCTTTTTCATCGTAAAAGTCATATTGCCGAGATGCGAATAATCTTTTTCGTATTGATAATCTTCTTTTGAATCGAGAAAATTCAAGGCTTGGCGAATATTTGCGAGTTTTTCGAGTGTCGCCGGCGAAAGCTGTATCGGATCAGTAATTTCTTCGCTGAAATTCTGTTTTGAAAACGTAATTTTCCCTTTTCCGCTCTCGTCGTGTTCGATAAAAATGTGCGAATACAAAAAGTTTGGCTGCGAAAAATCATAAGTGTATTTTGCCGAATTTGCGTTTTGCTCGGTCGCGTCCGAACTGCTTTTCACGTTTTCTTCCTGCGGACGCGCATTTTTCTTGCCCGCCGATTTCGGTACGGAAACTTCTTCTGTTTGACTTTCTTCCGGTTGCGTCTGAACCGTCGCCGCAGGTGTCGGCGTTGGTTTTTCGGAGTTGCGCTTTTTGGTTTGAGCGGAAAACGAACTCGTCAAAATCAATAATAAAAAAGAACAAAAAACTGTAAATTTAATACTTTTCATTTGTTTATAACTTCAAAAACTATTCAAATCTCACCGAAACAACTTTTGAAATTCCGGCATCCTGCATCGTTACGCCGTAGAGAGCTTTCGCCGCTTCCATCGTGCGTTTATTATGCGTGATAACAATAAACTGTGTTTTCTCAGACATTTCCGCAATTTTATTAATAAACCGTCCGACGTTTACATCGTCGAGCGGCGCGTCAACTTCGTCAAGCAGACAAAACGGCGCGGGACGATAACGAAAAATTGCCAGCACGAGCGCGATTGCCGTCATCGCTTTTTCGCCGCCGGACAATAAAAGTATATTTTGCAGACGTTTACCCGGCGGCTGCGCGACAATTTCGATTCCGGCTTCTAAAACATCTTCCGCTTCGAGCAACGTCATTTCGCCTTTGCCGCCGCCGAAAAGTTCTTGAAAGAATTCGGTAAAATTATGATTTATTTTCGCAAAAGCGTCGCGGAATCTCTCACGCGAACGCTCTTTTATCTCGCGCAACGCCGCTTCCGCCGCGCTGATGCTGTCTATTATATCCTGCCGCTGCGAAGTCAAAAACAAAAATCGCTCTTCGATTTCCGCCAATTCTTCAAGCGCAAGCATATTTATCGCACCGAAATTTTCCAATTTGCCGCGTAAATCGTCAACTTTTCCCCGCGCTTTTTCAAAATCAAAATCGGTTTCGATTTCCGTTTTCTCAACCAGTTCTGCCAAAGATAAATTCAAATCCTGCGAACATTTTTCGTGAACATTCCGCAATTTCGTCAGCGTTTCGGCTTGTCTGATTTCAAACGCGGCGCGTTCGTTTCTGGCTTTGGCGGATTTTTTATTGAGTTCGGCAAGTTCAGAACTCATTACATCTTCCTGTTCACGCGCAGATTTTAGATGCGCGGCTGCCGCAGCGAGTTCGTTTTGCTCTGATTCCTGTTCGTTTTCGCTGTCTGTCGTTTTTCGCGCGGTTTCAGCCATCAATTCAGTTAAATCTTTTTGCTTGTCTTCAATTTCTAAAATTTCGAGATTTTGCCGCGCCAGACGTGAATTCAATTCCTTAAACTCATTTTCCACACGACGAAGCGCATTTTGCGCTGAACGTCGTCGCTCGTTTGAAGTCGCCGCCAAAGTTTTTTTCTCGTTCAAAACGGTGTTTTCTGTTTCGGCTTTTATTCTCGCGTCGTTTAATTTTTGTGCGATTTGTTCGGCATTTTCCGTCGAGATATTTTTTGCTTCTTCGGCTTTTTCGGCGTTGAACTTCGCATCTTTTTGTTTTTGCTGAATTTCCGCAAGTTCCGTTTCAATTTGTTTTGTTTCTTCACCGACGACTTTTTTATGTCGTTCGGCGCGTTCGATTTCCTGTTTGATTGATTTTTCCTGAATTTCCAGCGAAAGCAATTCGCGCTCGACTTTAACAATCAGCGACTGCAAATCTACGATTTCATTTTCCTTTTCAACCAAAATCTTTCGAGCTTTCTCCGTTTCCTTTTCGGCTTTTTCGATTTCTTCGCTCAATGTTTCGCTGTTTGTTTTAAGTTCGCGCAATTCGCGTTTGAACGCTAAAAGTGAAGTGTTTTTTTCGTTGGCATTGGCTTTTCCGCCGACAAAAAGTTTTCCGCCAAAATTCAAATCGCCTTCAAACGTCGCAAAATTTTCATCGCTTTTTTCTGAATAATCAAAATCTTCAACAAGTTTCGCCGACATTTCACGCGGAAAAATTTCTTCCAAAATTTCGGCAAAATCATCTGAAATTCCTAAAAAATCCTTAATTTGTCCTTTGTTTTTCGCGTCTTTGCGTCTTTGCGTCTTTGCGTTAAAAATAAGAATCGCAATTCGCCCGACGTTGTTTTCATTTAAATAATCAATCGTCTTTCGCGCATCTTCTTCGGTTTCGACTAAAACCGTCTGCAAAAAATTACCGAAAAGATTTTCAACCGCTTTTTCCGCTTTTTCGTCAACATTTAATTTGTCTGCTAAAGTTCCAAGAAAATTCACGCCGATTTTCGGCTGTTCGGCAAAAAGTTTCTGCACAGTCGGCGCATAAATCGTGCGTTTTTCTTCGAGTTCCTGCAAAGTTTCAAGCCGATGTTTCGCGCGGGAAAACTTTTCGCGCAAATCCTTTAAAATCTTTTCGGAATTTTGCAAAACATCTCGCGCTTCGCCGGATTTTACTAACAAATCTTGTTTTTCCTTATGCAGTTTTGATATTTTTTCTCGTTCTGCATTCAGATTTTCTCCGATGTTTTTCGCTTCTTTGCGATGTTCGCTTTGAGTTTCTTCAGCACGTTCGCCTTCGCGTTTCAAGCCTTCGAGTCGTTCCTTCAAACGCTCAAGCGTATTTGCAAGCTGACGCTCAATCTCCGCAAAACGCTCAACTGCTGTTGTGTGCGTCATCAACTCGATACGTTCCGCTTCCAACTCGGATTCAATTTCGCGCAAATCATTAATTTTCGTCTGATATTTATTTTCGACTTCGCGCAAGGAAGTTTCGACTTTTTCGGCTTCAATCCTTTCGGCTTTTTCTTCCTTTTCGAGTCTTTCAATTTCCGTTTTGAAAAGTTCGAGCCGCTGTTCGATGGCTTCGATTTCTTCTTTTAAGACATTTGAACGCACATTTAATCCGGCAATTTGTTCCTGTTGATAACGCTGTTCGCGTTGATTTCTGTCGCGCTGTAAAGCATTTTCCGAATGTGAAGCGCGAAGTTCGGACAAATTTTCTTCGGCTTCACGCGCCGCTTTTGTCGCCTGCCGAAACGCTTCGTCTTTTTCAGCAACTTGTCTGAGAATTGCGCGTTCGTTTTTGGTCGCTTCGTCGAGTTTTGTTTCCAATTCATTTATCAAATCCGACAAATGCTTGCCTTCGGCGGAAAAAGTTTGGCGCAGAAGCTGACGAAATTCTTCGCGTAAAATCTTATAACGGCGCGTTTTCGCGGCTTGGCGGCGCAAACTGTTTGCCTGTTTGTCAACTTCGGAAACGATGTCGGAAATGCGGCTCAGATTTGATTTCGCCGATTCAAGCCGCGTTTCGGCGGCGCGTTGGCGCGTACGAAATTTGGAAATTCCGGCGGCTTCTTCGATAAGATTTCGTCTGTCGCTCGGTTTTGAAGACAAAATCTGCCCGATTTTCCCTTGTTCGATCAGCGCGTAATGTCCGCCGGAAAGTCCCGTTCCGGCAAATAAATCCTGAATGTCGCGCAGACGGCAGTTTTTGCCGTTGAGTTGATATTCGCTTTCGCCCGAAAGATAAAGCCTGCGCGTAACGGAAACCGCTTCGCCGGGCGCAAATTCGAGCGCGAAACTGCGCGATTTCCAGTGCCGTTTGGTTTTTATTTTTGTTTGAATCGTTTGAATCGAACCGACTTGCGCGGCTTGCGCCGTTTCAAGTTCAAGATTTTCGGCTTGCAGTTCTTCGATTTCATCAACATCAACCGCTTTTTCATCAATCGCGGTCAGTGTTTCGTCAATGTCGCCGAGTTCTTCTTCGTCGCTTTCAAAAAGCGTTTCGTCGTCGCGCACGAGATGCAGCACGACTTCCGCCATTCCGCTCGGCTTTCGTTTGCTCGTGCCTTGAAAGACGACATCTTTCATATCTTCGCCGCGCAAAGATTTCGCTCGCTGTTCACCCAAAACCCAAGCGATAGAATCACTTACATTTGATTTTCCGCAGCCGTTCGGTCCGACGACAGCCGTAATTCCGCTGCCCGTAAAAACGATTTCGGTGTAATCAGCAAAAGATTTGAAGCCGGTGATTTCTAAGCGTTGAAGTTTGAACATCGAAAAAACGAATTAATCGTAAAGAATAAGCACTATATTTTGTTGTTTTGATGAAGTCAAGAACAACAAAATATAGTTTTTTTCGGCAGTAATTTTAGTTGATTTTATTGAAGAGCAAATTTCATTGATTACCAGCGAACGGGACGAATATCGGGACCGACAATATGCGACTCGGAATGATCCGCAGATTTGTTAGGTCGGTTGGCACTGCTTCCCGCGTCGTCGTGAATGAAGTGCGCTCCGTACCAAACAACAACATCTTGATCTTTTACCGATTCGCCGTTGATAAATTTATCAATGTTGATGCAGGTTCCGTCTGTTTCCGTGCAATCTCCGTTCGTAAAAGAATAACCGTCGTCAATTTCATTTTGCAGCGGCGTTCCGCCAACCACATTTTTATATTGCAAAACCCAAAAATCGCTTCGCGCAAAACTGTCAGCCACGCCGTCCGTCAGATTTGGAACGAGCAGATACGCTTCGTCGCCAAACGAATTTTGAATGAGCAGACTGCGATTTGTATTGATTCTTTTCAACATCGTCGTTTCGGTTGTAATCGGCTGCAAAAATTTGCGTCCGCGTTCTGTTTGAAAAACTTTGTTAACCGGATTTACGATGTCAAAATCAAAACGCCAGTAAGCGTTATGATTATGAACATTACAGACGCAGGAATCTCTGACCGCTTCAAAACCGAAACGCGGGCGTATCGTTCCGTCGTTGGCAAATCGCCATTTCATAACGTAACGATACCAACCGGCTTGCATTTCGGTTACGAGAACGGTTTCATCATTCTGCGTGTAAACCGCCACGCCTTTGTAATCGCCGACATCTGTGCCGTTATCAACAATGGTTTGGGCGATTTGTCCGGGCGGCAGAATGCGAATTCCCGGAGCCGGATCGGTTGAGCCGGGTGCGGTTTGAAACATATCTTCCTGATATTGCCAATCTCGATAAGGTCCGCACGCGCCATTTGGATAGCGAACATTCAGAACCGGCACGTTTCCGCGTTTGAGAACCGATTTACCTTTATATTTTACGTCGCGCACTTCGATTCCCGACTTGAATGTTCCCGAAGACGCGGAAGGACGAATAACCAGCATTTCCCACAAAGGCGAACCGTTTTGCGTAACGGTTAGCTGATATTGTCCGGCAGTTCCGAAAGCGGTTGTAAATTGATTGGCATTCGGTATGCCACACGCCGTCGGCTCGGCTAACGAAGTTTCGGGTGCGCCTTTTTCGTAGCGGATTACTTTTCCGTCTTTGATGCGAACGCTGACGATTTCGTTTTTTCCGCCGCTGCCGACTGCATTAAGTCCGACATTGACCAGACGCTCGTTTGTGCCGTCCAAAATTGTTACGGGCGGCATCGGTCGAAATGTTTCAAGCGTTTCACCTTTCAAAGATTTCTCGAAACTTTTGTCCTGCTGCAGAAGTCGAACCGCTTCCAGAAATTCTTCGTCATTCGGCAGCGGCTGATAAAATACTTCCTGCACTTTGATCGGTTCGACTCCGGCAAAATCGCCGACGGCGGAAATGGCGCGTTCATTCGTATAATCGTAAAAAACCGCTTGAAATTGCGTCGGAGGTTGTGTCGGCTGCGATTTGTCGTCGTTTTCCAGATAATTGAATTCCAGCAGACGATAATTTGCTCCGTTTAATTTGCCTTGCACCGCTTCACTGTGTTCGACACGCAGTTTTGCCGCATCAACTGCTTCTGCGTTTGGTCCCCATGGAACTATTTTTATTTTTACAGGTGCCGCCGCCGTTCTTTTTGTCCGTTTCCGGGCGGTTTCACCGGCAGCAATGTTGCTTACTAAAATAAGTACAAAGCATAAGCCAAAAAATATTCGGTTAAAATTTTTCATTACTGTTTTTAAAACTCTTTACGACGCTCTTTGTAATTGCCAATAAATTTGCTTTTAGGAATATCAGTCGAGCCTTAATTCAGTCAAGGTCTAATACCTAAAGCGATTCGTTATTATTATTTATAACTCGGTTGTTCGCTTTTTTGACACTATCGGCTGATCTTTCGTTGCTTATACACTTTTCAGTTAGAAATTATGCAATAGCAGAATGCCAAGCGGTCATCAAATATTCAAACGATGTTATTGAACTTAGTGCCTTTTCCGAGAAACTTTTTAGTCCTTGACTGATTAACTTACTTACTTTGGTCA
>JBBSIE010000131.1:0-10198 GCA_038232235.1 Pyrinomonadales bacterium
GCAGCGGATGCGAAGGAAAAGGCTTTGCCGAAAGCTGTACCGGAAAATACGCTGTTATCAGTGGAATGTCGCGGTCGCGCGTCGCCGTTGAAAGTTGCAACAAATCGTTGGCGAGCGATTCGGATAATTCTTCGTTTTCTTCAAGCCGTGTGCGGTCAACCGTCGCCGTTTTTTCACTGCTTTGCGTATTTGTCTGCGCGTAACTTGTAGATGCAAAGAAGCCTAAAATTACTAACAAAATTACCGTCCGAATTATGGAAAACGGACGGTTTGCAGCGAATCTATGTAAAAGCGAATAAATCATTCTTGAACTTTGATTGTAAAACAGACGTTGAAATAATAAGTTTTGCGCGACTTTTGATTGCCATTCAAAATTATTTTAACAGTAGGAATTTTATCACAAATCTTTTGTCCGCTACAATAACAAAGTTTTGTCAACAAAGTTTTGTCATTGAGTGTCAAAAATACAAAAATTCTGTTTTACATACAAAAACTTTGCGATTTTTGGTTATGGTTTGGGCGGACGCTGATTGGGCGGCACGTTTGCATATACATCTTCATAATCAGCGCGTTATTGTCAATTGACGCGCCGTAGACCATTATGTAATTGCCTTTCGGAACGTGCTGTAAACCGTATTCCGCGATTTTTTTGCCGATGACCGGAACTTGGTGCGACACATATAAATCAACTTTGTCGGAATTTATCAGGCGGTCGTAAGAGATGACCGGCACGTTTTGCGCTTTGGCTTTTTCGACCATCGAAGCGGCTTGCGTCGCGTCCTGCGGCGCGATAACCCACACATCTATGCCCTGCGTCAAAAGATTGTCCACATCATTGACCTGCTTGGAGGCTTTGCTGTCGGCAACCGTAATGGCGCATTCGACATTCATCTGCTTGCAGTGCGCTTCAAACGCATCTTTGTCGCGCACCCAACGCTCTTCTTTAAGGGTCGCCATCGAAAAACTGATTTTGATTTTACCGTTCGAGCCGGTTGATTTGTCGGTCTGCGCCGTATTTCCTTCCGTCGCTATTCTCTGCTGCACACAAGCCGCCGCCAATAATACACACCAATAAAAATAGAATTTTCAATTTCATTAAAATTATCTCCAAAAATTTAATTAAAACGTGCCGCCGCGCATAACAAGAACCGCCGAAATTTATCGTTCACGAAATCGAAGCCGATGCGAATTTGTCGGTTAAAATTAAACTGAACGCGCCCATCAGTGTTGGGTAACTGCCGAGCGTCGAGGGAATAATCCTTACAACCGGATAATCCTGACAGGTGGCTGATTCGGCACCCGCCATTATATCTTCGATAATCAGCGACCACGCGCGGACAATTGTTCCGGTTACGATGGCAACTTCCGGCGACAAACCCTGAAAAATATTAGCGATGCCGATGCCGATATAATGCGCGGTTTGTTTTAATGCCGTCCGCGCTTTTTCGTCGCCTTTCAACGCGATATTAATCAATTCCTCAAAACTTATCTTTCCCGCCCCGTTTTGTTTTTTTAGCAATTTAACATAACGCGCGACGGCGGAACGCTCGGACGCAAAGGCTTCCCAACAATTATATTTTCCCGCCGCGCAAGCTACGGGAGCGTTTTCACCGATAGTCATATGTCCGAATTCACCGGCGATGCCGCCTTTTCCACGATAGATTTGCCCGTCGAAAACAATGCCCGTGCCGATTCCTTTGTGGATAAATACCAAAACAAAATCGCGCACCGCATTGATTTCCGGGCGACCGAACCAGAGTTCGGCAAGGGCGGCGGCGTTGGCATCATTATCAATTTTGACGGGCAAGCCGGTGGCAATTTTTAATCTTTCGGCAATTGCCGGCTCGCGCCAATTCAAATGCGGAACAGTCAAAACCTTATTGCTGTCCGGTTCGACCAATGCCGGAACACAAACTCCGATACCTTCTATCGAACCGCCGTTTTTGTGAACAAAATACTTGACGGAACTGATAATTCGGGCAATCGTTTTCTCAAAATCCTGATCGGTTGCAAATTCTTCCTGTTCCAAAACTCGTCCGGCTAAATCGCTCACGGCGACAACCGTTCGCCTCTTTCCCAAATCAATGCCGACGGCGGCGGCGTGTGCCGTTCGCAGCGACAGCAATTGCGGCGGTCGTCCGCCCGACGATTCACCCTCGACTTCTTCAACTAACCCGATGCCTTTTAATTCTTC
This sequence comes from Pyrinomonadales bacterium, assembly GCA_038232235.1. GTDB lineage: Bacteria > Acidobacteriota > Blastocatellia > Pyrinomonadales > Pyrinomonadaceae. The sequence continues at coordinate 2,195 of JBBSIE010000131.1, forward strand.
AACGATGAGCGAAACCGTTGACCGCTGCAAAGCCGTGAAGCGGGCAATTTCCGCCCGTGAAATCGGACTTTTCTCGCGGATATGATTTAGTATAATTTGACGATTAATGTCCCGGATCGTACTCGAACGAGCTACACTTGCGCTTTTTAGGTTTATTCGCTTGACCATATTTATTCCATTTACTGAAGTCTTGTAGCCTGTAAAACTATAAAAGTATATCTCAATATCAGTTTGCGTAAAGCGCAGACTTTAAATAATTAAATGCGAAAATCTTCAATAAAATCCTTACACGATGTATTCGGGTTCATCTTTTGCGCCGAACGAAATTCCGATGTCGCGTGCCGTCCGCACCAGTTGTCCGTCGAGCGTAACTTTTTTTATGTCAACAATCGCTTCTTCAAGCGGCACGGTAATAACTTTGGAAGATTTCAAAGCGACCATTTTGCCCATTTCGCCTTCCGCCAGCGAATGAACGGCGCACGCGCCAAAGTTTGTCGCCAGCATTCGGTCAAAAGAATTCGGGCTTCCGCCGCGCTGAAGATGTCCCAAAACCACCGTGCGCGATTCTTTTTCCGTGGCTTCTTCGATTTTCTGCCGCAGATATTCGCCGACACCGCCGAGCCGTTTTACCTTTGAAGACGTGCCGCTTTCCAAATATATTTCCTCGCCGCCAAGCTCTTTCGCGCCTTCGGCAACGACGATATTTGTAAACCGCGAACCGCTCGCATCACGCGCTTTGACGGCTTCGACGACTTTCTCCATCACAAACGGAATTTCCGGTATCAAAATCACGTCCGCGCTTCCAGTCAATCCGGCGTGAAGCGCGATCCAGCCGGTGTTTCTGCCCATAACTTCCAAAATCATCACGCGATTGTGCGATTCGGCAGTTGTGTGCAGACGATCTAACGCTTCGGTTGCCATATCAATCGCCGTCATAAATCCGAACGTCAACTCGGTTGCCGCCAGATCATTGTCAATCGTTTTCGGCACGCCGACAATAGGAAAACCTCGTTTATGAAATTGTTCGGCGATACTCAAAGTGCCGTCGCCGCCGAGAACAACGAGAGCTTCGATGCCGAGCCGCCGCATATTTTCCAGCGATTGTTCAAACGCCTGTTCCGGGTAAATCACTTCGCCTTCCGGCGAGTAACGGCAGAAAGTTCCCGTGTTGCACGTTCCTAAAATCGTTCCGCCGCGCGGCAGCAAACCGATGACATCCGAAGTCTTCAGTTCGCGTATCATCATCTCGTCAAGAAGACCTTCAAAGCTGTTTTCGATGCCGAAAACCTGCATTCCGTATCGTCTGATTCCGGTTCTGACCACCGCGCGAATCACTGCGTTTAAACCGGGCGCGTCGCCGCCGCCCGTTACTATTCCAATTTTTTTATACATCAATTTTATCTGCTATAAATATTTCTAACGGCGATAAACGCGCACGTAATCAACCAGCATTGTTTGGGGAAAAACCGTCGTTTCATCAGGCGCACCGCCCCAATTTCCGCCGACTGCCAAATTCAAAATCACAAAAAACGGGTGATCGTAAACCCAATCTTTTCCCGCCGGTAAATCCTGCGGCGTGATTGTTTTGTATAATTTGCCGTCAACATAAAAAGCGATTTTATTTTCCGTCCACTCCGTCGCATAGACGTGAAAATCGTCGGCGAATTCTTGATTGTTCGCCAAATTAAACGGCGCGCCGATGGCGTTTGCGCCCGAATATCCGGGACCGTGAATTGTGCCGTGAACGGTAAAAGGTTCGCGCCCGATATTTTCCATCACATCTATTTCACCGCAAGCCGCCCATCCGACCGTATCAATATTATTTCCGAGCATCCAAAACGCCGACCACATTCCCTGACCGCGCGGAATTTTCATTCTGGCTTCAAAACGCCCGTATTTCCGTTCAAACTTTCCTTTTGTTACGAGCCGCGCCGAAGTATATTGACAATTTCCATACCAACAATTCAAATTTAACGGCGGCGCGGGTTTTATCGCTTTAATAACCAAATTTTCGCGTCCGTCATGATAGGCGTTTTCAGACGAATTCGTGTAATACTGCAATTCTTCGTTGCCCCAACCGCCGCCGCCGATTTCCGCCGTCCATTTTGTCGTGTCAATCGGCGTGTTCGCGCCTTTGTTAAATTCGTCTTTGAAAACAGGTTTGCGGTTGATAATCTGTATCTGAGCCGATACCACACTGCAAAACAGCATAATAAAAGTCGAAACTATAATTGATATTATTGGAATTTTTCCGCGCATAAATTTTCTACAATTTTCACGAAAATGACGGAATCATTTTCAAGCAAACCGGTTTTGAAATTTCCGCCCTATAATTTGTCGGCGATAATTTTCCGCTTTTTTCGTCAAGGCGAAAAACAATGACCGAATCCGAATTTTGATTTGCCGTAAGCAGAAATTTCCCGTTCGACGCAATCGCAAAATTGCGCGGCGTGCTGCCGCCGGTCGAAGTATGTTCGAGAAAAACGAGTTTTCCGGTTTTCTTGTCAATTTGATACGAAACGATGCTGTCGTGTCCGCGATTCGAGCCGTAGAGAAATTCTCCGTTCGGCGAAACGTGAATATCGGCGCAGGTGTTTTCACCTGTAAAATCTGCGGGCAAAGTCGAAACGGTTTGAATTTCTTTCAGCGTTCCCTGTTTAGCGTCGTAAGCTAACGAGGAAACTGTCGAATCGAGTTCATTTATTAAGAATGCGAATTTTCCGCTTTGATGAAATGCAAAATGTCTCGGTCCCGCGCCCGGTTTTGTTTCGTAAATCGCCTGCGCCGGATTCGGCTTCAATTTGCCCGTTTTTTTATCGAAATCGTAAATAAAAACTTTATCAATTCCCAAATCGCAAGCGATTGCATAACGGTTTTTTTCATCCAGATTTATCGAATGCGCGTGCGCCGCTTCCTGTCTTTCTTTGTTCGCGCCTGAACCCGAATGCTGTTCCAAATCAATTGACGCGCCGAGTTTTCCGCCTGTTTCAACCGGAAAAACCGAAACATTTCCGCCGACGTAATTGGCGACAAGAACAAATTTCCCGTTTTCCGAAACAGTAACAAAACACGGCGCACCGCCCAAACTCGGTTGTTTATTCAAAAACGTCAAATCGCCTGACTTTTGATCAATCGCAAACGCGCTGACCGCACCGCTTTTTTTGCCTTCGTATTCGACGGTTTCGTTGACAGCGTAAAGATATTTTTTATCTTTATCAATCGCCAAATACGAAGGTTCGATGACATCTTTAACGATTTTATAAGGTTTCAATTCGCCCGAATCAAGATTAAATTTATAAATATAAATGCCTTCGCTCGTGCTTTTGCCCGAAGTGTAAGTTCCGATATAAACAAGCATTTCTTTCGAGTTTCTATCAAGTAACGGCTGACCGAAAATTGAATCGGAAAGCGTCAAAGCGGTTGTTCCGGCGACGGCAAATTTCAGAAAATCGCGCCGCGTAAAATGATTTTTATTTTTACACTGCATAAGTTTGAATAGAACTTGAATAAACTTTTTTCGCCAAAACCAATGCGCCGCAAACACCGCTCTCGCCGCCGAGTTCCGCCGGAACAATATTGATTTTGTCCGCCGGAATCATCGAAACAAATTCCGGCAACAATCGGCGCAGCGGCACGAATAATAAATCGCCCGCCGCCGAAATTCCGCCGCCGATAATGACGGCTTCCGGCGCAAGTATAGATACAACATTAGCGATTCCGACGGCGAGAAAACGACAAGTTTCATTCCAGATTTCAACAGCTAATTTATCGCCTCGCCGCACTGCTTCGATGACGGTTTTCGCTGTTACTTGATTGATGTTGCCCGCCATTTCATTCATCAAACTCGGCTCGCCTTTTGTTAATCGTTCACGGGCGCGGCGGGCAATATGAACTCCGGCGCAGATCGTTTCAAGACAGCCGATTGAACCGCAATTGCAGCGAATTCCGTCCGGCTGAACAATCGTGTGTCCGATTTCTCCGGCATCGCCGCTGACACCGTGCAGAATTTCGCCGTTCAAAATAATTCCGCCGCCGATTCCGGTAGAAACCGTTACGTAAAAGATATTTTTATAACCGCGTCCCGCGCCGTAAACGTATTCGCCGAGAGCCGCCGCATTAGCGTCGTTGTCGAGCGCGACGGGAACTTTGAAACGCTCACGAAAAAGTTCAACGATAGGAAAATTATCCCAATCGCGTAAATTTGAAGGCGACATCACCAAACCCTTTTCCACGTCGAGCGGCGACGGACAGCCGATGCCGACGGCGACTAATTCAGCTTGATTTTCTTCGAGCATTTCAGTTATCGCCTGAAAAACCGTTTCGATAATCGCATACGCGCCGATCTCAACCTGCGTCGGCAATCGGCGGGCGGCAATTTTTTCACCGCTTAAATTTTCGAGCGCAATGGCAATTTTTGTTCCGCCGATGTCTATTCCGGCGACGACTTTATTCATTAGCTTTCAATCACAATTTCACTTTTTAGTTAGTCTTTTTCGGAAAAGCCATTTCCTTGATTCGCTCGCCCCTATCCGTCGGCGAAACATTTTTTAAATTCGGCATCTCATTTGCCGCCGCAACCAACATCTTTATTCCCGGCAAAACCGCAAATTGCAAACCCGCTTTCTGTTTGCCGAGTTCGTCAAGCATTTTCATTTTCGCATCAAGCCAATCTTTTGAAGGCGTTTGATTTTTCTCCAAATATGAAATTGCTTCGAGTCCGATGGCGTTCAGATTTTGCCAATTTTCGACGAGCGGTTTTGCTTCCGCAAGTGCCGCCGCATTGTTCAGCATCGGCGAAAGTGCAGTTTGCGCGTCGCGCCATTCGGTCAACATTCCGCGAACTTTCGCCGTGTCGTTATTTAACAGCATTTCATCAACCGCATTGTTAAAAATCCGAGCATTCGGAGCGTCGGCTTGTGCCGCGTCAATCAGTCCGGTCAACGGCGACAGCATATTTTGCGGGCGAACTTGATAACGCTGATATTGTTTGACCGGCTCAATAATTGAAACAAGGGTTTGAAGCGGCGCAATGTCCTGATTATTCGCCAAACGCCGCAAAAGCATCGCCTGATTTTTACGGTGCGTCAAGCCAAGTTCTTCCAAATCAACATTTATCACCGCCAGCCGCCGATACATATCGTCAACCTGATTAACTTCACGCGGCGACCAAAACCGTTCAGCAATCGCGGCGGTGCGCGTCCAGATGCGCAGTCAATCGTTTCGGGCGAAACCCATTCGCTCCACATCGTCGCTTCGCCGCCGAGAATTCGTTTTTGCTGTTCCGCCGTTAAAGTCGTGTCGGCGGGAATCGGGTCAACGACGTAATGCGCCGAAGCCGGATACATCAGGTCAATGTAATAACCGTTTGAAAGCACGCTCTGAAAACCTTCTTTCGCGGCGGCGGCGAGCGATTCCTGCCCGCGCCACGAATGAATGACGACTTCTTTCGGCAAATCCGGCTGCAAAATTTCCTCCCAACCCATCATAATTTTGCCGTTTGCCTGAATAAATTTGAGAATGCGTTTATTGAAAAAAGTTTGCAGTTCGTGTTTGTCCTTCAAGCCTTTTTCCTTCATAAAAACCTGAATTCGCGGGTTCGCCGCCCATTGTTTGCCCTCGTTTTCGTCGCCGCCGATGTGGATGTATTGGTCGGGGAAAAGTCCCGACATTTCTTTGAAAAACACTTCTAAAATCTGATAAGTTTTCTCATTTGTCGGATCGAGCGTCGGGTCAAAAATTCCCGGATTGCGTTCGATTTTATAAGTCGCGCCCGGTGCGCCGCTGGCGATTTCTGGGTGCGAAACAAACCACGCCGTCGCGTGTCCGGGCATTTCAAATTCCGGCATCACGCGAATTCCTCTGTCCGCCGCATATTTGATAATGTCGCGGATTTGGTCTTGTGTGTAAAAATTTCCGTCCGAACCGAGTTTGTAAAGTTCGGGAAACTTTTTGCTCTCGACGCGAATTCCTTGGTCGTCCGTCAGATGCCAATGAAAAACATTCAATTTTACCGCCGCCATCGCGTCCAGATTACGTTTTAAAACTTCCATCGGCATAAAATGCCGCGCCGAATCAATCATCAAACCGCGCCATTCAAAACGCGGTTTGTCGGAAATTGAAACCGCCGGAAAATAAAATCCGTCTTTGTCCGCGTCGAGCAGTTGCAGAAAAGTTTCAAGTCCGCGCATCGCGCCGACGGTTGTATTTGCCGTTATTTTCGCCTGTTTATCGTTGATTTCAAGATTATAAGATTCATCATCGCCAAGTCGCGGAATTGCGTTTCCGGTTGATTTCGTTTCAATTAAAAGCTGTGCGTTTGCCGCATCGTTTGATAATTCACGCGAAAAACTCATCACCGTTCTGCCTTCCATTCGGCGCATCACGCGGTCAATATAATTTTTCAAACGCTCATCTGTTTTACCTTTGACGGCGACGGAAAAATCTTTAGAAACGGGCAGTCTGCCGCTTTTCCAATTGACGTTCGCCGGAACGGGCATCAAATTTTGCCTTTCCTTTTGAAATGCCAACGCATCTTTTTTCTGCGCCGGCACCGAAAAAAAGGCGGCAAAAATAAGTAGTTGGATTGTAAATGACTTGATTAAAAGTTTTGCCATAATATTTATAACCGTTTATTGAAAAAGTTGTGGAACTTCTCTTTGTTTCAAAATAAACTCAATTTTTTCTGCTTCTCCATTACAAAACGGCGAAAATGATAATGAACAACACAACTTCAATTGCCACTAACGAAAAACTTAAACTACCTCCTGCTCCTCCTATACCGCTTCCTTCCTGATTACTGATTATTACAGTTAAAAGAGGATAAAAAACCCAAATAATTCCTATAATCAAAGTAATAAACAGTGAAAGCAGAAGAGCCAGCAAAATATTTTTTCCGGTCATAACAATAATTATATTTAAAATTTATCTAAGTTAAATGCTATACCACTTCCTGATTATTTCGTATCACTAAAAGAATCAATTGCCTTTTGCATACACGGCGCAATGCGCATCGAGCCTTTCTCAAACATATTAAAACTGTCGTTCCATTCCCACCACGCATTTGGAATGTCCAATTTTCCGAGTGCCGAATAAATCGTTTCGGCGTGGCGGCAGCGGTCTGCAAGCGTCGGCAATTTGTTGAAAGAGCCGAATTCGCCGAGAAAAATCGGCACATTGTATTTGATTGACCAATCTTTCGCCGCTTTCAAAGCCGCGAACATTGTTACCTGGTTTGAATCTTCTTTGTAACTTTTAATTTGATTTTCAACCCATTTTCCCTTCGCCGTTTCGGGAACTTTGATTTTTCCTTTGGCGGGAAACGGCACATTTTTCAATTCCGGCAAACCTTCACCCGCCCAAGTCGCGCCCTGATGCGTGAAAATAAACGGATCGTAATAATGAAAAGTGTAAATGATATTTTTATCGTCAAACGGCTTTGATTCGATTAATGCTTGACGCGAGTTCCAATCGTGAAAACCGACAATCAACGTATGATTCGGCGCGATTTTTCGCACGGTTTTGATAATCGCTTCGGCTTGCGTCCGCCAATCTTCGGCTTTTATGTCGTGCGGCTCGTTGCGAAGTTCAAAGAAAACCTTTTCAGGATCGGTGTTTTTGTATCGAGTCGCTATTTCGCTCCACAACCAAACGATTCGCTCAGTCGTCGCCGCGCCTGAAACCTTGCCGTCAAATTCGACGTGATGCAAGTCAACTATCACATTTAAATTATTGTCCAAAGCCCATTTAACAAACTTGTCGGCGGTTTGAACACCTTCTTCGTTTATCCACCTGTAAGGCTTTTCGTAATTTGCCCACGCACCGAAATCTATCGGAATTCCGGCGTTGATCCCCATCATCGTCGCTTCTTTTTCGTCTTTGGCGACGCGCCACTGCGTCACGAGTTTTTTGATGTCTTCCCAATCGGAAACCGCCAAACCGTCAAATTTCATTTCGCCGCGCAGCATATCGGTCAGGATTTTTTTATTGGCGTGTCCGGGTGTGCCA
>JBBSIE010000132.1:0-10137 GCA_038232235.1 Pyrinomonadales bacterium
CGAGCGATTTGAACAATCCGACATTGGTTGCCAGATAAAGTATATTTGTGTCGGCGCGGTCTTGAATTACCGCAAAAGGTGAAATCCGGCTGATGTCGAGTGATTTTGCCTGTTCCCAACTGTTTCCGCCGTCATTGCTGAAGTAGAAAAATCCGCCGCCGGTTGTCGTATTTTGCGTCGTTGCATAAAGCCGGTTCGGACGTTCGATGTCCGGCGTAATCGAATAAGTAAACCGGCTGGTAAAATTATCGTTGGTCGGCACGAAATTTTTTCCGCCGTCATTGGAAACCATCACGCCGTAATTATTTGTTCCGATAAAAATTCTGTTCGGCGCGTCCGGGTGAACGGCGATGGAATTTATTTCCAAATCTCTCCGCGAAGTCAATGCCCAACTTTTTCCGCCGTTGGTCGTCATCCAAAAACCTTCGGTGGTCGCGGCGTAAATCGTCCCCGGAATCGCCGGATTTTGCACGATGTCGCGGGTGCGGCGCGATTGTGAAGGAATGCCGTTGACCTTTGCCCACAACTCACCGTTATTTTTCGATTCGTAAATTCCGCTGCACGCCGAAGCAATGATGTGATCGGGGTCTTTTGAGTCAATTGTGATAGCAAAAACGTCAGAATCGTCAATCATTCCGTTTCTAATCAACCGCCAGTTTTTTCCGCTGTCGGTTGATTTGAATGCCCGCCACCAGGTTCCGGCAAAAATCGTGTTGGGATTGCGCGGATCAATTGCCAATGAATCAACCGTCGGAAGTTCGGCAACGGTCGGAATCGGGTTGGAATCAATTTTTTTCCAGTCGTCGCCGGAATCTTTTGAGATCCAAACTCCGTTGGTTGTTCCAACCATAATTATATTCGGGTCTTTGTCCGACTGCACCATCGAATGGATTGATTCTTTTCGCAAATCTTTAGATTCTTTCCAGGTTGCGCCGCCGTCTGTGGTTTTGAAAAATCCGCCGGGTTCTTTGTGCCGATGCCCGGAAGCGTAAATTATGTTCGAATCGCGCGAATCAACAAACAATTGGTCGAGAATTAATTGCGGACGATTAAAATTTACCAGCAACCGCCAAGTTTTTCCGCCATCGGCAGAAGTGTGAATTTGTCCGTCAAGTGTGCTGATATAAAGTCTGTCTTTATCACGCGGGTCAATCGCCACGACGCGAACATCACCGCCGCTCGGTCCAACGATTTCCCAATCGTTAAATTTGACGGATTCGCCGTTTGTACTGACTGCAGCCAATGAGAAGCCGACGTTTAGCGTAAGCAATATAGCCATTGCAAAAAAAACATTTAACTTTAAGCTGATTTGCCGTTTAATTTTTTCCATCATAATTTTTCTCTCTGTACTCTGATTGTTGTTTGAAAAGTTAAATTTTTGCGGGGCGAGCAAACAACCACTTATTCAGATGACGTTAGCGGGGTAAATTGTTGCATTCAAAACCCAAAATGTTTTAGCTGTTCTGAAATAAAAAGTTAAAGTTTTACTTGAGCTTTTTCAGACAAAACATATATTACACCAAAATAGACGTTTTGCAAACTATTTTAAATAATTGTTTTTAAAAGCGTAAGCGGGTGAAATATCAATTAAGATACTTCACCCGCTTAGGAAAGTTCACATCTTCAAATAAAGGTGCAAAGTTAATTTACTGCTCAGGAACCGGAGGTTGAATGCCCGACGGAACAACAAAGAATTGTGTTTCAATTCCGTTGCCGCGGTCGCCGCCTCTGACGAATGTTACACGACTCGGATCTCTCTTCAAGAATCTGATTGCATCGCGGATGTCTTTTTCACGTTTTGCAATATCTCTTGCCGAACCGTAGTTAATGATGTAACCCTGTGCGCTCGGATCGTTGCCTAATTGAATGTAGAAATTATCTACACGCGCTTTAATATCATCACGCTGCAACGCTCCGAAAGTATCAACTGGCGTTAACACTTCAGTCGGTTTAATCCCGGCAACTTCCGATGCCGTATTTTCGGTGCAGGTTTCACACAATCCGCCAATCGTAACCGTCGCGGTTACATTGCCGCCAGCCATTTCAGGGGTCGTTTGAACCGTAATGACCGGAGTTCCCTGACCACTAACAATTTCACCCTGTGAAACTGTCCAGTTATATGTTGCGTCAGTTTGACTTCCACCGTTGACATTAGCCGTAAAGGTCATTGTATCGCCGGATGTTGTAACCGAAGAAGGACCTGTTACACTGAGCGTCGGGCAGGTGCAAACGATTTCTTGTACACAATCACATTTTTCAACGGTGATTGTCTGCGTTTTGGTCTGACCGCAAACGCCGCAGCCGTCGTCAACGCCGGCGGTAATCGTGTAAGTTCCCGGATTAACACCCGTCAAATCCCACGAAACATTCGCGCCCTGACCAACAATGCGTCCGCCTGAAACCGTGTAGTTATAAGTCAACACATCATTTTCCGGGTCAACAGCCGTCGTTGTAACATTTGTTGACATATCCGTGCTGCAAGTGGTGCCTTCTCTCGGCTTAAAGCCCGGTTCGCACGGAATTGTTACTCTGGTTTCGCTCAATTCGAGATTGGTAACATTGGCAAACTGATTAACAGCACGCGGTGCGCCTCTCGCATTACGTCTCCCGATTGAAATTGCCGCCAAAAATCCGAACGGATCACTCGACGTTACAAATCCGGGAGGAACGCCGTTAATTGTTGTAGTAACAGGAGTCGTCCGCCCGGCAACGCTAACGCTTCCGGTAAAGTTATCCTTATTAAAACTACCTCTATCCTGCTGATTGAAATGATACCGAAACGCACCGCTTAAACTGAAGTAACGGGTAGGAAATACACGAACGCCGGCAAGTCCTTCAATCGGACTGTTTTCAAAAGCATTTGGTGTGCGTCCGCCGACATACTGCGTTGAACGACCTTCCAAAATCGGTTGAAAATGTTTATTAACCGGAAAATCTAAGGCGATACCGGCAATCACTTCATCGGGACGGTCTAAATATACTACATCATTACCTTTAATACTGCTGTTATAGATGTAGCCGATGTTTCCCGAAATGTTCAAATATTTGCGAAGGCGAGCGTCGGCAAAGGCGATAACACCAATGTCTCCGCGTCCGTTGCCGCTGCCGCTAAACAAAGATCCGCCGCCCGGACTTGCACCGCGCTGAAGTTGGTTAAATCCGCTAAATGTATCTGCACTGTCAGCATAAAACCGATAAAACGGAATGATACCGACACCAATCGGATTGCTCGGACCGGTGAAGCGAATTTTCGCCCCGACATTAAACGTATTGAATGCCGATTCGCCATATTGACGATTAAGTAACGGAGCATCCGGCAAATAGCTTGGTGCAACGGTGAAAACCGACGGAGCGGTACCGCCGCCTGCCAGACCAACCGTTTGCAAAACTACGCCCGGCAAAATACTGCCGAAGACCGAACCGATGCCGGGGAATAAATTCGCTCCGTTTCCGCTGCTACCTACCGGCGCACCTAAAGTTGCAGGTGTGCCTGCGGGAAAACCGAAAACCCTGCCCGAAGTAAATGGTGGTTGAAAGCCGAAGTTTCCGGCAAAAGCACCGGTAAACGGAAACTGGGTAAAGCCTTGATTACCGGCGGGGCGGAAAACCGCGCCGGGAAATTGACTCGTGCCGCCTCCGCGCGGGGCTAAAACGATAGCCGGTGGACTTTGTCTAACTCCATTAACGACAAGCTGCGAGTTAGGCAGGTAAAAACCTGAAAGATTGCGCGGCGAATTAACTTTAATGGCGCGATAAGCATCTGTAGAAAAGAACAACTCTAAATGGTCGCTCAATCCGACGTTGAAGCTAATCGGCACTTCCGTCAAATCCACGTTGCCGGGATCGCGGTCAAAATTACTGTATGCCGCACTAAAAGTAAATTCACCGCGTCTTATGACTGCTCCGTCATAAACTGTAAAAAGACCAGTTGGACCTCCCGGAGGACCACCTGTTCCGATAGCTGGTGCTAAATTTCTTGGATCGTCTTGCGATCTTGGTGTTTGGGCTGACATTGAAATTATCAATGCCAACATTGTAAGCGTAATTACGAACGCTTTATTAGCGAGTTTCATCACATTCCTCCGCCGAAAATAATATTAAAAATTTGAATTTCAATTATAGTTTTTCAAAAAATAAAACGATATTGCAATCTTCTGAAAAACTATTCAATTATTGCATACACCTTAAAACTTTCAAACATAAAAAGTAAAGAAAATTTTTAAGTATAACTAATACAATTATAGTTGTTAAGCTGTAATTTCACATAGATTTTTACTAAAAAGTCAATGAATAAATCATTGACTCAATTACAACCTCGTAAAACCTTACTTCATCTTTAACAGAAAAGCAAGCATTTCTAACAAATTAAGTAAATTTATTACGCATAAATGCCGCGCATCTTTGTATCAAAAGCCACGCGGTCAATTGCCAGCATATACGCAGCCGTGCGCGAATCAATGTTATGCAGTTCGGCAAGGTTACTTAATTCGATAAAACTGGCGACCATTTTTTCTTCCAATCGCTGATTAACTTCGTCTTCGCGCCAGAAATATCCCATTCTGTCCTGCACCCATTCAAAATAAGAAACGGTTACGCCGCCGGCGTTGCATAAAATGTCGGGAATCACAAAAATTCCGTTGTCGTGCAGAATTTTATCCGCTTTCGGTGTCGTCGGACCGTTTGCGCCTTCGGCTAAAATTTTACATTTGATGCGGGCGGCATTTTCCGACGTTATTTGATTTTCCGTCGCGCACGGCGCAAGCACGTCGCATTCCAACTCCAAAAGTTCGGAATTTGTAATATAGTCCGCATTTTTGTAGCCTTCGAGCGTTTTCGTATATTGCAGATAATTTAAAACTTCCGGTATGTCAAGCCCTTTTGAGTTATGCAAACCGCCATACATATCAGAAATAGCAATAACTTTAAAGCCTTTTTCGTACATCAATTGTGCGCCGATGCCGCCGACATTTCCCGAACCCTGAACGACTACCGAAGTTTGTTCGGGCGTTAAATCAAATTTTTTAATCGCTTCATTAACCGTAAACAAAACGCCGCGCCCGGTCGCTTCGCGTCTGCCGAGCGAACCGCCGAGCGCAATCGGTTTGCCGGTTACAACCGCCGTTACGGTATGTCGCGCGTGCATCGAATAGGTGTCCATAATCCACGCCATCGTCTGTTCGTTGGTGTTCATATCGGGCGCGGGAACATCTTTTTCGGGACCGATAAAATCCAACAACTCGGATGTATAACGCCGTGTCAGACGTTCCAGTTCGCCCTGTGACATTTGAATCGGATCGCAGATAATTCCGCCTTTCGCGCCGCCGAACGGCACATTGACAACCGCGCATTTCCACGTCATCCACGCCGAAAGTGCTTTTACTTCGTCAAGCGAAACGTCCGGCGCATAGCGAATTCCGCCTTTTGCCGGACCGCGGGCAAAGTTGTGCTGAACGCGAAAGCCTTCAAAAACCTGAATATGCCCGGAATCGAGTCGAACCGGAATATAAACTTTCAATTCTCTGCTTGGAACACGCAGAACCGCGTATAAATCCGGGTCTAAACCCAGAAGCTGCGCGGCGTTATCAAAACGCTCGCTCATTGCCTCGAAAGGATTTTTTTCGTCGGTTGCTTTAAACCGCCGCATTTCATCTGCCATCGGATTTGCCATTTTTTAAAATTTTCTCCAGTAAATGTTTATTAAATTATTTTTCTAAAACTTCATTCATCGCGCCGCTTCGATAACCCTGCAAATCGAGCGTTACATATTTAAAGCCGAGTTTGCGAAATTTATCGGCTAATTTTTCGGTTATCTTTAGATTTAATGCCTTTTCCATTTCATTCGGTGCAATTTCCAATCGAACAATTTCTTCGTGAACACGCACACGAAATTCTCTAAAACCCATCGAGCGCAAAATTTCTTCGCCGCGTTCGACTTTTGAAAGCCTTTCAATCGTTACCGGAACGCCGTAAGCGATACGCGACGACAGACACGGACTCGACGGTTTGTCCCACGTCGGAAGATTGTGTTTTTTGCTCAGATAGCGAATTTCGTCTTTGCTCAAACCGGCTTCAATCAAAGGACTTCGCACATTTTTTTCCGCCGCCGCCGTTCTGCCCGGACGATAATCGCCGACATCATCCGTATTTGCGCCGTCCAAAACAAAGTTGGCATTTATTTGTTCAGCCAAAACGGAAAGTTTGCCGTAAAGTTCTGTTTTGCAGTGATAACAGCGATTGGTCGGATTTGAAAGATAGTTTGGATTTTCTAATTCTTCGGTGTTAATTGTTCGATAGTTAAACTTAAATTCCGCAGAGATTTTATCGGCTTCTTCGCGCTGTCTTTGGGAAACGCTCGGTGAAATTCCGATAATACAATTGGCACTTTCGCCTAATTCCTGTGTGGCAATCAACGCCAGATACGCGCTGTCAACGCCGCCTGAAAAGGCAACCAACACCGACTGCATTTCACGCATCATACGGCGTAAGTTCGATTCTTTTTCTTCGGCAGTGAGATTTGCCGTCTGTTCGTAACTTTTTTGTGGCTCTGCCATTATTGCAACCAGTTTTTTTTATAAACAAATACTTTTTTGAAAGCAAATGTTAAAAGTAAAAATCTTAACTTAGTCAAATAGATTAACGCAACTGCCTCAAGTTGAAAAAACTTTAGCGGTCAGCGCAAAAACATAGACGATTTGTGCGACTGATGTTAAAATTTTTATAAATTTCTTTTTCAAATATTTAAAGATGAATTTCATTTCGATGCCGAATAATTTTGCTCATCAACGAAAAATTACTTTCTTAATTTTAATCGTTTCATCAGTATTTTCGCTTTCTTCGGTATGTTTCGCGCAAGAAGTAGATGAAGCGAAAGACCCGGTGAAAATATTTTATCAAGGTCAGGAAGCGCACGAAAAAGGCGATTTGCAAACCGCACTTAAATTATATGATGAAGCGTTAAAAATCGTTCCCGAATTTCCGGAAGCCGAATATCAGCGCGGAACTGTTTTGCTTTCTTTGGGCAAAAGAGATGAAGCCGAAAAATCCTTTCGCCGCGCGCTCGAACTTCGTGCTAATTGGACTTTGCCGATGACGAGCTTGGGAGCATTGCTTTTGCAAAAAAACAATTTTGCCGAAGCCGAAAAACTTTTAACCAAAGCTGCTGAAAGCGACGACAAAAATTTTCTTGCCTTTTCGGCTTTGACCGAATTGAGAATCAAAACAAAAGCGAACATCAATATTTTGAAAGAACTTTTGGGCAAGATCCAAATTTTGACCGGCAAAGCAAATCCGACGGCTTCGATCTGGGCGGCTCGTGCCGCGTTGGAAATTGTTTTGGGCGATAAAACAGCGGCAAAAACGAGTTTGAATCGCGCGTTTGAAATCGAACCGAAAAACAAATCGGCATTGATGCAGCGTGCCGAAATCGCGCTCGTCGAAGGCGATAAAACGACCGCAGCCAATATTGTCGGAACACTTTTCCAAATTGCGCCGAATGCAGCCGACACGAAAATTCTGCAAGCGAGAATTTACGCCGCCAACGCCAACGCCGACGAAGCCGTTAAAGTTTTGGATTCAATCGAAAATCCTTCGCCGGACGTGCTGGCATTGCGTGATAAAATCGAAGTTACAGGCTCGATAAATGTCGAAGATTTGGAAAAACATCTTAAACAAGACGAGAAAAATGCTGTTGTTCTCGGACGTTTATGCACATTGCTGAGAAAGGAAGATCCGACCAAAGCGTTAGATTACTGCCGACGCGCTTCCGAAGCCGAGCCGAACAATCTAAATCACGCCGTCGGTTACGGCGCGGCGTTAGTGCAGGCTCAAAAATATGAAGACGCAATTTTGCTTTTTCGCCGGCTGCTGCAAATCGCGCCCGACAATTATGTGGCGCACGCAAATCTGGCAACCGCGCTTTTTCAATTAAAAAGGTATGAGGAAGCGATTCCCGAATTTTTTTGGCTGGCGGAAAAACAGCCGAATTTGCCGATTACTTATTATTTTCTTGCAATTTCACACGATAGTTTGGGAAAATATATGGACGCGATGGCAAATTATCAGCATTTTCTGAGAATTGCCGACGCAGCCGAAAATAAACTCGAAATCGAAAAAGTAAATTTGCGCCTTCCAAGTTTACAAAAGCTAATAAAACAGAACAAAGGTAAAAACATATGAACAAAGTAATAAGCAGAAAAATAGTAAAAAAAGGTATTTTCGGAACAAAAGTTAATTTTCTTTACCGCAAAAAATACCTGTTTTCTTACTTTTTATTTTTCACTTGTTGCTTTTTACTTTCCGCGCCTTCGTTTGCTCAGGAAGAAGAACCGCAAATGACCGCGCCGCCGCCGCTAAAAGCCATTTCAAAGGAAGAAAAGAATCAACTTAATGCGGAAACTGACATCAAAAGGCACACAAAATTAGCCTTGGAGTTAATGTCCGTCCGATTGACGAGCGCAGAAAATTTCAACAACCAGCAGCAATACATACCGATGTTCAATGAACTTGGCGCATTTCACGCGCTGGTTGACGATACGCTGGACTATTTAAAATCGCACGACAACGACAGCGGAAAAGTTTTGAATAATTTTAAGCGATTGGAAATGAGTTTGCGTGAATTTGCTCCGCGACTCGAACTTATTCGCCGCGATTTGCCGCTTAAGTATGAATTATATGTGCGAAAATTAATTATTTATATGCGCGAGGCGAGAACAAAAGCCGTCGAACCGCTTTTTAGCAAATCGGTTGTTTCCGATGTTGACAATAAAAAACCCTGATGAAAACCAATAAATTAAAATTTCCGATTTATGCGCTGACCGCGATTTTTTGTTTGACTTTATTTTTCCCCGCTTCGACAAAAGCGCAACGGCACGATTATTTAACCGACGAAGAAGTCGAACTGGTGCGCGACGCGCAGGAAATTGATTTGCGCGTCGGAGTTTTGACCAAAGCGATTGACCGCCGTTTTTTGGTTATAAATAACGACACTTCGCAAGCCAAAAAAATTGAAAAAGACTCTGAAAAATGGGGCGAACTTCCGAAAGGTTCGCGCAGTCTGCTGATTTGGGACATCGAAAGAATTCTGCAAAAGGCGATTGACGACATTGACGATGTTGCCGCACATACCAAAATGGACGAAAAACTTTTCCCAAAGGCAATGTTTGCTTTAACCGATTCTTGTCAAAGTTATATTCCGAAACTCAAAACATTATACGATTCGGCAAGCGACGAAAAAGAAAAGGGCTCGATTCTCGGTGCAATTGACGATTGCAATCAAATCATCGAAGCGTCGGCGAAAGTTCCGAAAGTTGAGCCGAAAGGTAAGAAAAACAAAGGTAGTTGAGTTTGGGTAAATTTTGATGAAGATACTAAAATCAATCTTTATAACAATTTTATTGTTAGCCAATTTTTCACTAATTTGTAAAGCTCAGACCTCGTTAGGAATTGGTATAATTTCAATTAATTTTGACGACAAACCGATTATTTACTTTTACCAAAACCCAAATGATAAAAAAGTGAATAAAATAGTTGAATTTTTTAACGATCAATCAATCAACAGCTTAAATATAAAGAATCTGGGGACACAGAAAAAATGGCTCAAGCCTGAAACATTATGGCTTGATTATTCTTCTTTCAATTTTCGCTGTAAATCCAAAACGAAAAATTGGTATCAAGTAATCGTAAATAACGAAAGCGGACAGACTCTTTGGATAAAGAGAGAAAAATTTACAAAATTTTTGACTTGGGCAGTTTATTTAAAAAGTAAGTTTGTCGTGGAAAGACTTCCGAATCATAAACAGGCGATCAGAAAACTGCCGTCAAAAGATTCAGCGAAAATCAAATATGTCGGCGAAGATTGTTTTCAAATCAGATCAATGAAAGGCGAATGGATAGAAGTTTTTACTTCTGATTTTTGCAGAAGCGGTTACGCTGACAATAATAAAACTATCGTAAAATCAGGATGGCTGAGATGGAAAAACGGTAATACATTACTGATTAATTATGCGAATCAAGGGTAGAAAAGTAATTTAGCAAACTCACAAAAAAGTTGTAAAGTGCGGTTTATGGAACTGCAACTAATTCAACTTTATCTGTGGGTTTGCCTCGTTTATGATAAACATCCGATGTTGAAATATCAAC
>JBBSIE010000133.1:0-10033 GCA_038232235.1 Pyrinomonadales bacterium
CGTTGATATTTCAACATCGGATGTTTATCATAAACGAGGCAAACCCACAGATAAAGTTGAATTAGTTGCAGTTCCATAAACCGCACTTTACAACTTTTTTGTGAGTTTGCTAAATTACTTTTCTACCCTTGATTCGCATAAGTATTATGTTTCAGGCGGCAAAATAATCGGACGAGGCGCAAATGTCGTTTGGGATTTGTCCGGTGTTAAACCCGGAACTTACACAATCACGGCGGCGGTTGACGACGGCTGTGGACTTTGCGGCAAATCAATAACCAAGACGGTTATTGTGAAAGAATGTACGAATTGTTCATCAAAATAAAATCTGGTATGCAATCCTTAACAACTTTAGAATACGGAAAAATGCTCGCACTTGTGGCTCGGAACGCGCAAACGCCGATGGGCAGAGGTTATTTGGAAAATTTACAGCCTTTGACGAATCGGCGGGAACTCGAACGGGATTTGCGGGCAGTGGCAGAAACGATTTTGTTGATGCAGAAAGATGTCAATTGGAGTTTCAGCGAGATTTTTGAACCGTCGGAGGCGATTGCGGTTTTGAAAATTCAAAACGCGACGCTCGAACCGCTCGCGCTTTTGGAAATTACGCGATTGTGTAATCAGGCACTTTTTGCGCGTTCGGCGATTTCGCCTGAAAAAGACCATGCGCCGACGCTGTGGCAAATCGTCGAAAATCTGCCGCCGACGTTGTTTGAAGTCATCGGCAAAATCAACAAAAAACTGCTTCCGGGCGGCGAAATTGACGATTCCGCTTCGCCCGAACTGGCGAGATTAAGACGCGAAATAAACGCCCAGCGCGGACGACTCCAAAAATCACTGGAATCGGTAATGCGAAACTCCGGCGCGGCGATTCAGGACGCGATTGTGACGCAGCGCAACGAGCGTTTTGTGATTCCGGTCAAAGCCGATTTTCGCGGCAAAGTCGGCGGCGTGGCGCACGGATTTTCATCAAGCGGCGCGACGGTTTTTATCGAACCGCTCGAAGCGATTGAAGCCAACAACGAACTCCAAAACTTAAAAGGCAAGGAAGAACGCGAAGTCGCGCGGATTTTGTTTAGTTTGACCGAAGATTTGCGCGAACAACTTCCGGCAATCGAAGCGGCAGTCGAAGCCGTCGCCGAACTCGATTTCGTCAAAGCCAAAGTCATATTCGCACGGAAATTCAACGCGATTGTGCCGCAAATCTCCGACGATGAAACGCTTGATTTAATCGAAGCGCGGCATCCGATTTTGGAAGAAAATCTTCGGCAGTTGTCGGTTGTCAATAGTCAGTTGTCAGAAAGTCAAA
The DNA here is from genome assembly GCA_038232235.1 of Pyrinomonadales bacterium. Classification (GTDB taxonomy): domain Bacteria; phylum Acidobacteriota; class Blastocatellia; order Pyrinomonadales; family Pyrinomonadaceae. Next base: position 1,307 of record JBBSIE010000133.1, read on the forward strand.
AAGCAAAACCGGCAACCGACAACCGACAACCGACAACTGAAATTGTTCCCGTTTCATTTCAATTAACTAAAGAAAATTCCGTGATGATAATTTCCGGCGCGAACGCGGGCGGCAAAACAGTCGTGATGAAAACGGCTGGTTTGTTGAGTTTAATGGCGATTTCCGGTTTGCCCGTGCCGGCGAAAGCGGCGCGAGTTCCCTTTTATAAATCCGTTTTGGCGGACATCGGCGATCATCAAAGTTTGGCGGCAAACCTTTCGACGTTTTCTTCGCATATTTCAAACATCGCCGGAATGATGCGCGAATGCGTCGCGCCGTCGCTCGTTTTATTAGATGAAGTCGGCACGGGAACAGACCCGGACGAAGGTTCGGCGTTGGGCGTGGCGATTGTTGATTATTTTCGCCGAAAATGCCGCGCTCAGGTCGTCGCTTCGACGCATTATCGCGGTTTGAAAATCTACGCGGCGAACGACGAAAACGTGATTAACGCGTCGGTCGAATTCAACGAAAAAACTTTGCAGCCGACGTATCGTTTATTAGTCGGACTCGCGGGCGCATCTTCGGGAATCGAAATCGCGCGGCGATTTGGCATTCGAGATGGGGTGATCGAAATGGCGCGGCGAAATCTCGACATTTCCGCGCAAGAAGCTGAAAATTATTTGCATAAACTGCAATTTGAAACGAGACAAGCCGAAGATTTGCGAATTGCGCTTGAAGAAGAACGCGAAGCCGTCGCCAATAAATACGCGCTTTTGGACATCGAAGCTGGCAAAAAGGAACGGGAGCGTCAAAGACAATTTGAACGCGAATTGTCAGAAACCATCGAAGGTTTTGAACGCCAATCAAAAGCGTTCGTCAAAACTATTGAAGACAAAGCCTTAAAAGCTAAACTCGAAAAGGAACGCATTGCGCGAAAAGCCGAACTAAATCGCGCCGTCGTGTCTACAGTCCAAAATCCTTCGAGAGTCCAAAATCCGAAGTCCAAAGTCCAAAGTGAGAATCTTGAAGTTGAAGAGCCGCAAACAACGGACAAACCGATTGAAGCCGGCACGAAGGTTTTAACGAAATTCGGCAACGTCGGAACGGTGGAAAAAGTTGACAAAGACACGGCGGAAGTTCTCGTCGGTTCGATGCGTCTGCGCGAGAAATTGGAAAATTTGAAAGCGGTTGTTAATCAGAAAACACAGATGCAGCAATCGCACGGCGAAAAACTGCAAAATCAAGCAAAGAACAATAATTTACGGCTCGACACGGAAGATGCAGATGCCGAATTAAATCTCATCGGCAAAACGACCGCCGATGCCGAATATGAAGTTGACCGATTTTTAGACGAAGCCTACATCGCCGCGCTGCCGCGTGTTCGAATTATTCACGGCTTCGGCACGGGCGCGTTGAAAAATTTCGTCCACCATTTTTTAAAAGGGCATCCGCACATCGAAAAATTCGGCTTCGCGCCATCAAATCAAGGCGGACAAGGTGCTACGATTGTAGAATTAAAACAGTAAAATTCGTGTGGGCTTATCATAAATTGCAGGATGAAATAATTTATGCCGCGCGAAAAATAAAAAATAGTGCTGTATAAAAATGGAGAAAAAAGCCCTTGCAATTTTCCGCAACTGTCTCTATAATCTTAAATTACAGGGGGTGATAATTTTATGGATATAGATATACATCATAAATTTCACACTGGAAAAGGTGAAAGCACCTAACTTTTGGTGAAATTATATATAAAAAGAGAGGAGGCACGATAAATGCCTCCTCTCTTTTTATCAATGACGTTCAATTTCACAAATCATATTAAAGCTCATTCAAAAAACTCACACCATCTTTTAGCTGTAGAACGAAATTTTCCGCGATTGTCTGACCAATATCCGCTAAACTCTCGCGCGTTCCGAGATTTACGCCTTGTTTGACATTTTTACCGTAAACGAGAAGCGGCGCATATTCGCGGGTGTGGTCAGAACCCGGAAAAGTCGGGTCGTTACCGTGATCGGCGGTGATGATGAATAAATCGTCATCTTTTAATGCGTCCAAAATTTCGGGCAGACGATTATCGAAATGTTCCAACGCCTTGGCATAACCTTCCGCGTCGCGGCGGTGTCCGTAAAGCATATCGAAATCTACGAGATTGCTGAAAATCAAGCCGTGCGAATCCTTTCGCAGTGCGTTGATTGTCTGGTCAATTGACTGCTCGTTATTTTTCGCGGTCAAATCTTCCGTAACGCCAAGCGAATCGTAAATCGAAGCGATTTTGCCGATGCACACAACGTCAAAATTTTTATTTTTTAACAACGGCAAAAGATTATCCGGCGGCGGCGGAACGGCGTAATCGTGACGATTTTCGGTGCGTTTGAAGTCTTCGGGATTTTCGCCGACGAACGGACGCGCGATGACGCGACCGACTTGATCTTCGCCATCGAGGATTTTCCGCGCGATTTCGCAGATTTCGTAAAGTCTTTCAACCGGAATAACTTCTTCGTGCGCGGCAATTTGAAAAACCGAATCGGCGGAAGTGTAAACAATCGGCTTGCGGGTTTTAATGTGTTCTTCGCCGAATTGTTTGATGATTTCCGTGCCTGACGCGGGAATATTTGCCAGCACACCGTCAACTTTCGCTTCGGCGACAAATTTGTCAATAACGCGCGGCGGAAAGCCGTCGGGAAATGTCGGAAATGCTTTTTCTAAAACGATTCCGGCGATTTCCCAATGTCCGGTGGTCGTGTCCTTGCCGTTCGATTTCAGAGCGCATTTGCCGTAATTGCCAATCGGATTTTCGATTGCGGGCAAATTTTCCAAAGTTTTGATATTTCCCAAACCTAATTTTTGCAGATTCGGCAGATTAACTTTGCGCGATTTCAAAACATTGCCCAAAGTGTCAGCGCCTTTGTCGCCCCAACTTTCCGCGTCCGGCATCTCGCCGATGCCCGCGCTGTCCAAAATCATTAAAATAACTCGATTAAATTTTTCGTTCGTCATAATTACTTCCCGGTTTCGCAGATAAATTATTGCCGGTTTAAAGTTAATTCGTGATAAAATCCGTTTAAGTACGCGACCTGACTATTTCAACATAATTGAACGACAATTTCTAATTTGATTTGACTTTGCAGAATCAAGTATTTTTATTAAGGAGAAGATAATGCGCTCATTCATCGTCGCTATTTTGTTTTTGTTTACACTTTTCACAAATTTCTACGCGCAAAAACAACTTGAAAATACTGCTCCGGGATGTAATCCGAACTTTGCGCGGCAGCTTGTCGAACAGCAGGTTTCTGACGGAAAAACTGTTGAAGATACCGAAAAGCGCATTAAAATCCTGCTGCGTTCCGCCGATTTTCTCTGGAAATTTGACGAAGAATCGGCGCGTAAATATTTCGCCGAAGCCTATTCCGTCGCCGAAAAAAGATTTGCCGAAAAAGGTTTCGAGGACAAAAAATTTGATTCGGGCAAAAATACTTTATCATTCAAATTACCCGATTTTCGCACGGAAGTTATTCGCGCCATTACCAAAAAAGACGGCGATTGGGCGAAACGGCTGAGCGAAAAATTGCTCAAAGATTATGAAACAGAGTCGGCAAATCGTAAAAGCAATCTCGATAAAACCAGAGAACCGGAGGAATTACTGAATATTGCGGTGGAATTGGCAAAAAGTAATCCGCAATTGAGCCTTTATTTTTTCCGGCGTGTAATGAGTTATCCGCTCGATTCTCATTGGCTTTGGTCGCTTTACGGCGCGGCAAAGGAAAATCAAACGCTCGCCGATCAGGTTTATCTCGAAGCCTTAAATAATTATGCCGACGAAACGCCGCGCCGGATGCTTTTTTTGGCGGCATATCCGTTCGCCAATGAAAGAATTTTCGGTGTTGACAAATATCAATTCGGAGTAAGTGCGCCCGCCGGTTTTGTGTCGAATCCGAAACTTCAGGCTCAATTTCTCAATACATTTTTCAGCCGGATTGGCAAATTTGTCAACAATCCTGAAGATTTGAACAAACCCGCCGACGAATATCGGCTTCCTGAAATTACTTATATTGTCAGTGCTTTGCAGGACATCGAGCCGATTATTTTGCAAAATTTTCCGAATCTTTTCGAGCGGTTTTCCAACGTCAAAGCCAAAGCCAACGCTCAGATGAGCGCGGACACGCGAAAGGATTTGGATGAAAGACAGAAAAGTTCCGAAGAGATCGGTTCGAGTTTTGACGAACGTATCAAAAAGCTGGAAAAAGCTGATTCTGATGGTAAACTGACGGACGATTTGATTATTCAGACTGCCACCGAACCTAAAACAGAAGGAGAATTTGTCAAAATCGAATCTTGGCTCGACAAAATCACGGACGAAAAACTGCGTGAAAGTATGGAAAATTATTTTTATTTTCGGCGTTCCGAACTGGCGACTAAAGAAAATCGCTTTGACGATGCGCGAAAATATGCCGATAAAGTCGGCGACATCGAACACAAAGCGGTTTTATACTTCAAAATTGCCGAAGCGCAGTTGAAAACCGTTAATCAACAATATGAAGCCAATGATATTTTGTCGGAAGTTTCAAAACTCGCCGCCAAAGCGGACGATTCGGTTGAAAAGGCTCAGGTTTTGCTCGGTTTGGCTTTTATCTATGAAAACTTCAATCATTACAACGCTTTAACCGCGCTCGGCGAAGCCATTAGAGTCGTCAATAAACTCGAAAACCCGAACATTTTTTCGACGAGTACTTTCAGCGTCATCAAAGGCAAAAATTTTGCTCATTATGCCATCTTTAATACGCCTGGATTTAATCTGGAAACGACTTTTGAAGAAATCAGCAAAAAGGATTTTGAAATTTCGCTCTCAAATGCTCAAAATTTGCAAGATAAATATTTTCGCACACTGGCGGTTTTGGCTGTCGCTAAAAATTGCGTGGAAAATCAGCCGAAAAACAAAATTGACAATAAAAAACCGATTGGCAAATTCAAACAACAAAATTAATTTTCGTTCGGTTTTTCGTCCGCCAGCGCGTCATCAATTTCTTTTTCGGTTTTGGCGCGGACTTTTTCAACCAGCGCGTCAGCTTTTTGGACGTTTTCTTCCAAATTCGTGCGATTTGCTTGAATTTGCAGCAAAAGAGCGTCTATTTTCGCTTTTTCGGTTTCGAGTGATTTTTTATTCTGCTCGCGGATTTCTTCCGGTCTGAGCGAACCGGCAAAATTGGCGGAGCGTTCAATTATTTCAGGGCGCAAATTGTATTCAACCTGTTCGAGCCGGGATTTTACCGAATTTTCCTTTTCAATCAATTCGTAAAGCTGTTTTCGCAAAGATTCGGCTCGTTGTTCCGCCCGCGTCAGAATGTCGAGATTTAACAAAAGACGCTTTTCCTTTTCGTCGAATTCATTCTTTTGCGTTGATTCCAAAGTCTTCAAACGCGAATTCATTTCCTTGAGCCGCGTGTTAAATTTATCAATTTTTTCATCCAAAGTCGTCGAAGTTTCAGTTGGCAAAGTTTCCGGTACGATTATCTGATTGGTGTTCGGATAATCACTCGCGCGACTGATAATTTCGGGAACGGTCTGCTGCGTCGGCACAGGTGTCGGCGAAATTATCGGTTTACTCGTGCGGCGGCGATTGGTCTGCGCGTCGGTTGTTGAAACGGAAATAAATAAACACAACAATACGGCAATTGCCGTAAAAAATGTTTGCGGTTTTAGATTGCAAATCATGCTTTTCATAATTTTAACTTTTTGCACTGCCGATCTTTTTCGTATTTCCGACTTTTTTATCGGGAAATAAATCGCCGGTGAAAAATTCGACAATGTTTTTACCCGTGCCGACAAACGGAATCGCGTCGAGTCCGGTATTTAAAACTCCATTGACCAAACCTTTTCTTTTAATATCATAGCCGATCATTCCGATTGCCACTGCCGAACCGACATAAGGCACTGATTTTGCCGCCCTTCTCGCTATTTTCCAACCGCCCGCTTGCGCCAATTTGCGCGTTAAACTCGGATTTTTATCTGACATTAATTTTTCCTTTCCGTAAATTTTCTGATAATTTTACACTTGCCTAATTCGGATGACAAAAGCATACTTTAACTTTGCACGCTGAATTTCGGCTAAAGTTTCAATTTCTGGATAATAAAATGACACTCATCATAAAGAATCTTTCCAAAAGATATGATAACAATTTAGTAATAAAAGATGTTTCTTTAGAAGTCGAAAGAGGCGACATTCTTGGTTTGTTCGGCGTGGTCGGTGAAGGAAAAACTACAGTTATCCGCTCGATTGCCGGAGTTTTGCAGCTCAACGGCGGAACTATTCATTTCGATTCGCAGGATATTACGCTTTCATCCTGCGAAGATCGCGGCTTTCACTTTCCCGATTTAACTAACGAATCTTTTTGGACTTCTATTTTCAATACGGATAAAACTTCACCGTTAGCCGACGGCGAAGGACAGGTTTTAGCTCTCGAAGACGCATTAAGCAAAGCTCAGGACGTGCTTTTACTCGACAATCAGTTTTGTTTTATGGACAGGCAGACACGCGAAAATAATTGTGAAAAATTGCGGCAAACCGTTAAAGAAAAAAAGCTGGCGGTAATTTTTGCGACCAACAACTACGATGAAATTTTTTCTATTTGCGACCGTGTTGCCGTGCTTCACAACGGCGAAATAATCCAAACCGGAACGCCGCGCGAAGTTTATGCAAACCCGCAAACCGCAGCGGTTGCAGACATTACCGGAAGAAATAATCTGATTAAAGCCCGCCGCGTAACTTCAAACAAATCCGATATGCCGGAATTCCAAACCGTCAAAGGCAAACACACGCTTTTTACAGACAAAATTGATGAAAAAAAATTCGACTCACAAAGTGAAAACGTGATTCTCGCCATTCGTCCCGAACATATTTCGATTTCCTTCGGCGCGTCTTTTCCCGAAGATAATCTGTTAAAAGCTAAAATTACCAACATAATTTTCAAAGGCGAAACCACTTTGATTATGCTCGATGCCGGCAGATTGGAACTTCAGGCGATGGTTCTGCGCCTTGTCGGTTTAAATATTGGCGATGAATGTATGGTCGGCTTGCCGCCTGACAGAATTTTGGTTTTAACGGATTAATTATAAATCAATCAGACGATTTGTTTTTTATTAAAAGAAAAAGCGAATAACTTGCCGCCAGCAGCGCAAGCGCATAAAGGCTTGGATACTGATTGTTGCTGGAGATGTAATCAAAAATAACCCGAAAAGAAGTCTGCGTTCTTATTCTGCCGCCGATTTATCCGGCGATCACGACACTAGCCTCAGATTTTAAGACTCGAAAATAAATGAGTGGTTTTCGACTCACGAAATTATTCTCCAAAGCAAACTTAAAATCAAAACTGCGATGAAATGAATTTTTCGGACGCTACGAGATATTCTTTTCATTGGCGTTCGACTGAATCTAACAACGAACAGAAGGCACAGAAAAAAGTTCAGAAAATATTTCGCCGTTGCCAAAAATAAGATTACGAATAAAAAATTCAAGAAAATAAATAACTTGTTCTCGTTTCAATGAAAAGTTAAATAACCGCCGAGTATTTAACGGATTTTTTGTGTTCGATTTCGTCGGTGACATTTGAAATATTGTACATTTTGGTCTGGTCAAATTATAAAAAACCGGCACTTACAACTTCAACTTTTTTGATTAATATTACATATAGCAAATTTGTGAAAAACACGAATGCGAACAATCGAAATTTTCGATTCGCTAAAAAAAACTGTAAAAAAATATGAAATTTGCTAAATATACTTTTTTAATCGCCGGAATTTACGGCATCATCGTGCTTGTGCCGATGTATTTTCTCAAGGATTACGTCGGACAGCAGAATCCGCCGCCGCTGACACACGCCGAGTTTTTTTACGGATTCGTCGGAGTCGCTTTGGCGTGGCAATTCGTCTTTTTAATCGTTTCTCACAATCCGGCAAAAAATCGTCCGCTGATGCTGCCTTCGATTTTAGAAAAAGCCGCATGGGGAATTCCGATTTTGATTTTATTTCTGCAAGGAAAGGTGTCAGCTTCAATATTCGGCGCGGGAATTATTGATTTAATTTTCGGAGCGTTGTTCGCTGTTTCATATATTAAAACGAGCGAATAAAATTAAATGTTGCCTTTCATATATATCGGGCAATCGTATTCACAATTAATTATTAAAATAACTTTCTTTTCAAAAAAACATCGTCATAAGCTGATTGCAGCTTATGACGATGTTTTTACAGACATTATTAAGTGATTTTTACGCCTTGTGTGAAGGCAGCAATAAATCACCGAATCAAATCAGTTGAAAAGTATGACCATTACTTTCGCCGTTTCCGTTAAATTTAGTCAGATCAATTTTATAACGCTTTATTTTTGCATTGAGCGTCGTAATTTTCATTCCCAATAACTGTGCCGCTTTGGTTTGACTTCCCATCGAGCGAATCAAAGCGCAGCGAACCATTTTAACTTCAATTCGCTCTAATTCCTGAAATAGACAAATGGGATTTTCGCTTTCGATATTTTTTTCTAAATTAGCTTCCGTTTCTTCCAAAGAATTTATTTCTCTGACCAAAAGCATTGTTAAAGATTTGAGAGCTTCCAATTGATTAGAGGCTGTTTAAGAAATGTATTTTCATCGCTTTAGTTTTAATCTCTGCGGGCTTGCGATTCCATACGGTGCTTTTATCGCCAAACGCCTGAGCATTAAATTGCTCATCGCTAAATAAATCATCGTTTCACTGCTTTTC
>JBBSIE010000134.1:0-9966 GCA_038232235.1 Pyrinomonadales bacterium
AAGAGCGCAAGATTTGACGAAATTTAGCCTTAGAAATCTTGGCGCGAACAAATTGCTTGTATGTTACTGTCATAACTGGATTTAACTATTATACATAAATTCTTATCTAGTCTTGACCCTAAAAATAAAGTCTTGCAATAACGAAATTATGCCATTCGGCGGCGAAAAATTAAATCATCTCCTAACTTTTTTCGCCGACCACGAGTGTCGCCTTGATCGAAAAACAAAATGAAAGCGTGCCGTCGTCGGCATCTATAATTTGCGCCAATCTTTCCGAAACTCGTTTTTGTTCTTGTTCATCGAGAAAATCGAGCCAAACGGGTAAGAAAAAATCGGCAATCAACGGCGAAGTAACAAAATCCATTCCGTTTTCAAATTCGAAAATCTCAGTTTTTGTAACGATTTCAAGTTTTGACAAGCCTAAATTTTTTACCATTTCTTTAATTTTAGAAACAGTTGGAATTGCGGCGATTAAGCGTTCGACTTCCGTCCCGTTTTCAAGCAAATCCAGATCAAACAAAGTTTCCCACAAAAAAGAAAAAATCTCGCCGAAACTGCCCGCCGTCGGCAGAAAAAATGCGACTTGTTTATCTGATAAATCAATAATTTCAGCGACAAACGAATACAAATTCTTCAGTTCGACAAAACTCGCGTCCGCCAAAACCACATCGAAACTTTCGTCGGGAAAAACCGATGCGAAAAATACGTCGGATTTAAGCGCATTGGCTTTCGCCTGCGCGATAATATTTAATTCTTCGTCTTCGTTAAAAGCGTTCATATTGGAATCCTGTTCCAACTTTTCGCTGACGGCAATCGCGTGATTGCCCGTTCCGGCGTTGACGTAAAGAATGCTTTTTTCACCGGAAAACTTAAAATTTGCGTCGAAAATATCGGTAAATCGCGCCGTCCAATCTTCCGCCACATACAAATCGCGCAAAAAGGCGAGTTCTTTTTGTGTTTTGTTCATATAAATAATTTAACGCAAAGATGCAAAGACGCAAAGAACATTTTAATAATTAAATTAATGATTCACTCATATCTTTAACTTAAAGTCCCTGCGTCTTTGCGTCTTTGCATCTTTGCGTTAAAATTTGAGTCATCAATTAAAAATCATGACAAAAAATATCAAAGAATTATTTGATTTAACGGGAAAAACGGCAATCGTAACGGGCGGTTCGCGCGGAATCGGCGTGGAAATGGCGGAAGGCTTGGCGGAAGCGGGTGCGAATTTGATGTTGTGCGCCAGACGCGAAGAATGGCTGGTCGAAACGGTTGAAGAATTTCGCGCCAAAGGTTTTCACGTTCACGGCAAAACCTGCGACGTTTCAAAAGAATCAGACGTGCAGGCGGTTGTTAACGAAACAATTGAAAAATTCGGTGCAGTTGATATTTTAATCAACAACGCGGGAATTTCATGGGGCGCGATGCCGGAAGAAATGCCGCTCGATAAATGGCAGAAAGTGATTGATGTAAATTTAACCGGCTGTTTTCTGTTCGCGCAGATTGCCGGACGCGAAATGCTCAAGCAAAACGGCGGTTCGATTATCAACGTCGCTTCGATTGCCGGAATAACTTCGAGCGCAAACGGACCTTTTTACGCCGGTTACGCGGCGAGCAAAGCCGGTTTAATCGGTTTGACGCGCGAACTTGCGGCGAGTTGGGGACGCAAGGGAATTCGTGTCAACGCGATTGCGCCGGGATTTTTCCATTCGCGGCTTGCCGATGCCGTGATTGACGTTTATGAGCGCGTTATTCAGGAAAACAACGCGATTCCGCGAATCGGCGCGGAAGGCGAACTCAAAGGCGCGATTGTTTTTCTCGCTTCCGACGCTTCAAGTTACATCACCGGACAAACGATTGTCGTGGACGGCGGAATGACGATTTGATTTCAAGTTTGTGGACTTTTTGAACAAGATGTTTTCTAATTAAAAAATGGCGGAATTTGGTGCGATAATACTTAATTTAGCTTCGATCATTGAACATCACGCGCGGCTGACACCCGACAAAGAAGCGATTGTCTGGAATGAAATGCGTTTTTCTTTCGGACAGTTAAACAATCTGGCAAACCGCGTGGCAAATGCTTTGTCGGATATGAAAATCGGACACGGCGATAAAGTCGCGCTGTGCTGTCCGAATCTGCCGTTTTTTCCGATTGTTTACTACGGAATTTTGAAAGCGGGCGCGGCGGTTGTGCCGTTAAATATTTTGTTTAAAGCGCGTGAAATCGCCTATCATTTGGCGGATTCCGACGCGAAGGCAATTTTTGTTTTTGAAGGCACGGACGAATTGCCGCTGGCAAATACCGCTAAAGAAGGTTTCGATAAAGTTGAAACTTGCGAACATCTCGTCGTGATGACGATTGATCCGCTTGCTTCCGCGCCGATTGAAAATGCCAAAACTCTGACTGAAATCACCGCCGAACAATCGGAAGAATTTGAAACATATCCGACCACATCTGACGATACTTGTGCAATTCTTTACACATCCGGCACAACCGGACAACCGAAAGGCGCGGAATTGACGCATTTGAATTTGATGACGAATGTAACGACAATGTTTCTTCTTCACACGCCGGTTTTGGATTTCACCGACGGCGAACAGAAAACTTGCCTGATTACATTGCCGCTTTTTCACACGACGGGACAAACCTGTCAAATGAACACTAATCTTTACGGCGGAAATCGTGTCGTTTTGCTGCCGCGTTTCGATCCGCAAACGACGCTCGAAGCAATGGTAAAGGAACGCGTTAATTTTTGGACGGGCGTTCCGACGATGTATTGGTCGCTGCTGCGCTACGTCGAAGAAAATGATTTTGATATTTCAACCGTTGCCGAACACATCAAAGCCGTTACGTCCGGCGGCGCACCGATGCCCGTTGAAGTAATGAAGGATTTCGAGTGTAAATTTAATGTGCGCGTCGCCGAAGGTTATGGACTTTCGGAAACTTCTCCCTTGGCGTGTTTCAACCATTTTGATAAACCTTCAAAACCCGGAACTGTCGGACAGCCGATTTTCGGCGTGGAAGTGAAATGTTTTGACGAAAACGACAAAGAAGTTGCGCCCGGAACACGCGGCGAAGTCGTCATTCGCGGTTCAAATGTGATGAAAGGTTATTACAAACGCCCCGAAGCGACTGCCGAAGCCTTTCGCAGCGGCTGGTTTCACACGGGCGACATCGGCATAATGGACGATGACGGGTATCTTTCGATTGTTGACCGCAAAAAAGATATGATTCTGCGCGGCGGTTACAATATCTATCCGCGCGAACTCGAAGAAATTATAATGACGCACGAAGCCGTTTCGTTGGTCGCAGTAATCGGCGTTCCCGACGAAAGATTGGGCGAAGAAGTTAAAGCGTTCGTTGTAACAAAAAATAATTCTGACTTAAAGGAACAAGAATTTATCGCGTGGTGCAAAACACAATTTGCCGCCAACAAATATCCGCGCTATGTGGAATTTCGTGATGAATTGCCGATTGGCGGAACGGGAAAAATTTTCAAACGCGCCCTGCGCGAAGAAAGTGAAAAAGTTTAAAAGTGAAAAGGGTTAAATGTGAAGAAGGGAGAAGGTTTAAAAATATGTTGTCGGGAAAAATGAAAACTTTTTCACGTTTTCACCTTTAAACTTTTTCACCTTGTAAATCTATGAAAGTTCAAGTTTTATTTTTCGGCGCGACGGCTGATGAAGTCGGCAAAAGGGAAATCGAAATGTCGCTTGCCGAAAACACGAAAGCCGAAAAAGTTTTTGATGAAATCGTCGGGCAGTTTCCGCAGTTAAAATCACATTCTTTACTTTTCGCCGTCAATCAGGAATATGCAAGCGGCAATGAGATTATCAAAAACGGCGACGAACTCGCCGTTTTCACAGCCGTTTCCGGCGGTTAAAATTTCCGCAAAATGAACAAAGGACAAAGGACAAAGAACAAAGGACAAACAGGAGATTTTTTTGAGATAACAACCGAATCGCTTGATGTCGGCGAAATTGCGCGGCGCGTTGTTCCCGAAACGTGCGGCGCGACGGTTACGCTCGACGGTTATGTTCGCCAATTTACAAAAGGGCGCGAAACGCTTTATCTGGTTTATGAAGCGTATAAACCGATGGCTTTGAAAGAAATGGAAAAGCTAATCGCGCAGGCACACGAAAAATTTGAAATCGAAAACGTCGGCATCGTTCATCGTTTGGGAAAACTCGAAATCGGCGAAACGAGCGTTGTTATTTCAGCCGCATCGCCGCATCGCCGCGCTGCTTTTGAAGCCTGTGAATGGCTGATAAAAGAATTAAAGCGAACCGTTCCGATCTGGAAAAAGGAAGTTTATGCCGACGGCGAAATCTGGATCGAGGGCGAAAAAAACCGATAATCTATTTTGCCCTCGATCCACAATGCTTTCATTACGGATTTTTTGCTTGCTTTAGTTTTGAGCGTGTGTCAAAATCTGTCTATCACAGGCAATTTTATAAAAACAACAATTTAACAAAGGAGATTTTTTAAAGTAGATGTCAGAAAACGGAACAGTAACGGCTGAAGAAAATGTTGAAACAAACAACAATGCCGCAGAAACTCAAGAAAATACAGAAGAAACAGCAGCAGAAAATACGGAAGACGTTTCGTATCACGCAGTTGAAAAAGAAGGAAATGTAACGGCGATCTGGGAAATGCAGGGACGAAAACATATTAGAACCATTGACCCGCGCTCGATTGAAGGCAAGCAAATCTTGGCTCTTTTTGAAACCGCCGCCTAAAAAAGAAGACATACGATAAAGAGCGAACTTTATTGTCATAGATTTACAAATATCCGATAATCTCTTGCTTTTTTAGTAGAAATAGAGTTAATATCATTTTGTTTTCCAAAATAAACAGTTTAATGTTCGTCGGCACATAAAAAATAATCAGATTTTAAGTTTAAGGTTTTTTGTAGCCGACGATTTTCGGAAGTTCTAACCTTTTTAACAAAAAAAACGGAGGTGATTTTTGTGAATAATATGCTGTCTGGACTTTTAGCTTTACTTTCCGCTGTCGCTACAGGCTTTTGTTTTTGGCGATTTCAGCACAGCGGTCAAACATACTTGATTATTTTGACTCTTGTTTTTTTAATTGCTGCCATCGGTCTTGGCGCGATGTTTTTGACCGGCAGACTTAACAAAACGGAAGATATTCATATAACCGAGTAGAAAAGTTTTACTCAAATACCGACAAGCGGTAATTCAACAATATTATTTTTTTGTTCACCGCTTGTTTGGTTCTCTATTTATATATTCTCGAACGCCTTCTAACGTCCGAAAAGTTTGAAATGTGCCGCAAATTTTCTATAATTGCGTCCACAAAAATTTGCCGTCATTTTTAATGATTTTTTATTAGCTTGTTCTTTCGCGCCAACTCTGCGGGTTACTTCCGTCGTCTAATCTAACCATCGAAATCGCGCCCGGCGAAGGACAAATCAAAGCGCAAAGATTACATCCGACACATTCCGGTTCGTCAACAACGGGAAATTTATTTTCATCAAAATCGAAACACTGATGCGCTCCGTCTTCGCAGGCGACGTAGCAGAGATTGCATTTTATACAATGCTCATTATTAACACGTGCCACGACTTTGTAATTCAAATCTAAATTTCCCCAATCGGTTACACGACTGACGGATTTGCCGACAATATCATTAACCGAAGCGAAGCCTTTCTCATCCAGATAATTATTCAAACCGTCAATCATATCTTCGACGATGCGATAACCGTAGTGCATCACGGCAGTGCAAACCTGCACATTTCCCGCGCCCAAAAGTAAAAACTCCACCGCATCACGCCAAGTATTTATGCCGCCGATGCCGGAAATCGGAATATTAAACTCCGCATCACGCGCCAGTTCCGAAACCATATTGAGCGCAATCGGTTTAACGGCAGTTCCGCAATAACCGCCGTGCGCCGCCATTCCGTTGACATTCGGATACGGAATCATTGTGTCAATATCAACTCCGATCACCGAATTTATCGTATTTATCAACGAAACCGCATCCGCACCGCCTTTCTGCGCCGCACGTCCCGGTGGAATTATATGCGTAACATTCGGCGTAAGTTTGACAATCACGGGCAATTCCGAAACTTCCTTGACCCATTCCGTCACCAGACAAGTATATTCGGGAACCTGCCCCATCGCCGCGCCCATTCCGCGCTCCGACATTCCGTGCGGACAGCCGAAATTCAATTCAAAACCGTCGCAGCCCGTGTCCTGCGATTTTTTAACAATCTCGTGCCACGCCTCGCGCTTCGACTCGACCATTAGCGACACAATCACCGCATTATTCGGATATTTTTTCTTACATTCGTAAATCTCTTTCAAATTTACGTCAAGCGGACGATCCGTAATCAGTTCGATATTATTCAGCCCGATCATCCTTGACGCGCCGTTATCAATCGCCGCAAGCCGCGACGAAACATTAACAATCGGCTCGCCCAAAGTCTTCCAAACCGCGCCGCCCCAACCCGCGTCAAACGCCCGTTCAACCATCGAACCCATATTCGTCGGCGGTGCGCTCGCCAACCAAAACGGATTCGGCGATTTGATGCCCGCGAAGTTTATAGTTAAATCTGCCATAGTTTTATTTTACAAGGAAAAATAGTAATCCCTGATTTTCAAAGCCATTTGTTTTCTTCGCATCGTCAGAAAATCAAAATAATTGTCAAAACTCATTTCCATAATCTCAGTCGGAATGCAATTCATTTTCAAGTTTTCTAACAATTCTTCCTCGCTTGAAATTCCGCTCAAAAGCAAATTATTTTCTGCAATTTGTGTTTTGATTAGCTCAAAATAATCTTCTGGCGGCTTGTTTCCAACCTTGATATTTATTTCAGATTGCATATAAACGTAGTTGGCAATCTGATTGTATTTTCCTCTGTCCAAGCCGTTTTTCTTCAAATAATCTCTTGGAAATAAATGATGAACATCGCCTTTATGCTCTAATAAATCTCTGACCGATAGATTTTTTGACAAAAAACCTTTGTCTTTCGCTTTGACCTGCGAAGCCAAAAATACGTTGAAATAAGGACTGCTGGCAACCGAAGTATCAAGACTTTGCGGCAAAGCGGCATTCCAAAAAGCATCCGACAATTCGCCTTCTTCTTTTTCTTTGAGATATTCGTCAAAAGGTTTTTCAGCAATTTGTTTGATGTCGAAATCGAAAAAAGATTCGGGCGAACCCGAATATCTTCCCGTCAAAATCGAATAGACAAACCAACGCGGCACATAACTTTCAAGGTTAACTTTATTGACTCCTAAATCTTTGAGTTTCAGATAAAGAATATAAGCGAAATTCAAGGTGTTTTGCGAACGAATAAGTTTTGATGAGATAAAACCCGATGATTTGATAATCATCAAAAACTGTTTGAAATTGGTTTCATTGATGAAGTTGTTCACACCGTTCTTTAATTTTGCAAAAGACTCTTCGGCTATCGAATCTTCATAAGTTCTGGTTTCAAAATTTCTTCCCGAAAGCAAACTTACCAAATCCGACATTCTTCCGCGATTGAATTGTGAAGTAAAAGCGACGCGAATTAAATCCGTATATTCGGGATCATATAAATCTTCGTTTTCGATTTTCAACCAACGCATTTTCTGGAAAAAATCGGTTGCGGCAAAATCTTTATCGTTATCAACAATATGCTCGTAAAATTCCGGCGCAATTGCTAAATGACAAAAATAATCAATCGCTTTGCGGAGTTCGTTTCCTTTGTATTCGGTGTTGGTTGCAATCTTGCTCATCGCAAAATCGGCTTGACTCAAAACAACGCCTTTTGAATTGATGCGGATAAAGATTTCCGTAACCGTTTCGATGTCCAAATCCGAAGCGAGTTCGATAAGTCCAATCGGCTGTTTCGGGATATTTATTAAACTCGTAAATGCACGTCTGACGCTCTTTTTATCAACATCAGGATTTTGTTCAAAGTAATTGTCCGCGACTTCAAACAAATCGGTTCTGCCGTTCATAACTTCCGAAATGTCTGGAAGCCACGTTTTATCTTTCAAGATTGCCGGATTTTGAACTTCAAATCTTTCAGTTATCGGATTAAAAGCGATTTTGATTTTTATTCGCTGATAAATTTTATTTATTACATATTCACCCAAAATCGCGGCTGTTAAGGCTGTAACTCGTTGCTGACCGTCAATTAAAATTTTCTTCCCTTCGCTAAAACTTCCATCCTTCAGCCGAACATTCGGATTTTTCCAAGCAATCACATAGCCGACGGGATAACCTTGATAAAGACTGTCCATTAAATCTCGAACCTTTGAACTATCCCAAACAAAAGGACGCTGAATTTCAGGAATTGCAATTTGCCCCGCTTTTACATCTGCTAAAACAAGTTCGATAGGCTGCTGATTTACTGAGTATTTTTGCATAAACTGTCTAAAGATTCGTTAAAAAGATCGGCGATTTCGCGGCTTCCGGTTTCCAAACCTTCGTCAATAATTTCAATTGAACCAACCATAGATTCACTTTTCGACTAATTTCGTCATCCAAAATTGTTACCAAAGCGCGGCGAATTTTGTCGGGTTTTATCTTTTCCTTCAACGAAATCCGACCTTGATATCTATCACGGCTTCGACGGTTTGTATCATATTTTTTACCTCGCTAATAAAATACACTCAAAGATTAAACTGACTCAAGTTTTTTCTTCAAAACCCGCAAAAATTCTTCATTGTTCAGAATATCGTTTTCGATGCTTTGCACTTCCCGCGTATCGCTTTCCATCACTCGGCGCAATTCATTGTTGATTTGCGTTTGATACGGCGCGGCATCCGGCGATTCGGCGCGGTTACGAAAATACTCTAAAATGTCGGCATCAACATACATCGAGATTTTAACTTTACAGTTTTCCAAATTCGTTGCTCTGTTTTCCGCCTTAAAACTTCCGCGCGGCAATTTTTTCATTTTGTCAGCAAAACGTGAACGGCGAAATTTATGTTTGCCGACTGGAAGCATATCGTCCGCGTCCCAACCTTTGGCAAGACCTTCATCATATTCTTTCTGCGTCATTTCATAGACAAACTCTTTTTCTTTATTTTCTTTTTGCATTATTGTAAAACCTTTCTTGATTTTGATTCGCCTTTCTCGCTGAAATCATACGAATAACGGTGTTTTGGCGAACCGTATATGATACAAACAAAAGTCTTTTCGTTGACAATCCGATCAAGGCAAATCGTTGTTCTTCGTCTGAATGAAATTCGTCATAATCGTCAATCGCGTTTTCATCATGGAACGCTTCCTGCGCTTCATTGAAATTTACACCGTGTTTCCGAATGTTGATTTCTTCTTTGTTTTCGTCCCATTCAAACTCCATCTTCGATTATACCGACATATACAGACATATCAAGAAAATTATCAAGCACCTGCAAACTTGACGCTTTCGCCTGTCAACGCCAAATGAATGCCTTGCGCCGCGAGTTTGCCCATTTGCGAAGCGTCAACTGCTTCCGCGCCGCCGTTGACGCAATCGCCGCCCGCGAAGATTTTCGGGTTTGACGTTTGCATCGTTTCATTGACCGCGACTTGTCCTTTTTCGTTAAATTCGATGCCGATATTTTTGAAAAATTCGATTTGTTTTTGTTGTCCGATAGCTTTGATGACCAAATCGCAAGCAATCTCAAATTCCGTTCCGTCCGTTTTTACACATTTCAAACCGGAAACTTTTTCATTGCCCAAAACCTCAATCGGCGAAGTTTGCCAGACGAACTCGATGCCGTCTTTTTTCGCCAATTCGTATTCGTAATCGTAAGCCGAAATGTCTTTTTCCGTGCGCCGATAAATCAACAAAACCTTTTCCGCGCCGAGCCTTTTAGCTTGCGTAACGGCATCAATCGCCGTATTTCCCGCGCCAATGACGGCAACAATTTTGCCCATCGGAACGCTTTGCCAATCGCGTGTTTTAATTTGTTCGATAAATGCAAGCGCGTCTATCACGCCGTCCAGATTTTCACCTT
>JBBSIE010000135.1:0-9963 GCA_038232235.1 Pyrinomonadales bacterium
AACAATTTTTCAATGAACACTTGCTCAAACTATTTATTTGCAAGTCAGGTTTAGAGCAGAGTTTGATAAAATACGAGGAGACTTTGGCAAGTTTAAGGAATTACGCGGTTATCTTTTCTTAATTCTGTCCGAAGCATTAATACATTAGTGAATTGCTTATGAGAAAACCTGTCATTGCGGGAAATTGGAAAATGTATAAACTGCTCGGCGAAGCGGTGGACACGGCGTTGAAATTAAAAACTTTGACGACAAATGTGAATCATTGTGAAATTGTTATCGCGCCTGTTTTTGTTCACTTAAAAACGATTGCCGACAGACTCGAAGGTTCGAATATAAAAGTTTCGGCACAAAATTGTGCGCCCGAAACAAAACAGAGCGCAAACACCGGCGAAGTTTCCGCCGAGATGTTAAAAGATGTCGGCGTATCGCACGTTATCGTCGGGCATTCGGAAAGACGGCAGTTTTATTGTGAAACCGATGATGATATTAGTAAAAAAACGAAAGCCGTACTGTCGGAAAATTTGACGGCAATTGTCTGCGTCGGCGAAATGCTTGCCGAAAGAGAGTCGGGAAATGCGGAAACGGTTGTTAAAAAGCAGCTCGTCAGCGCATTGGACGGTTTGACAGTTTCGGATATGGAACGTATTATTATCGCTTACGAGCCTGTTTGGGCAATTGGTACGGGTCAAACCGCCACGCCCGAACAGGCTCAAGAAATGCATGCTTTTATTCGCCGGACGCTGGAAGAAACGCACGGCAAAAACATTGCCGAATCGGTCAGAATCCTTTACGGTGGTTCAGTTAAGCCGGAAAACATCAAAGAATTGATGAACGAAGCGGATATTGACGGCGCATTAGTCGGCGGAGCGAGTCTGGAAGCTAAAAGTTTTGCCAAAATCGTTAATTATAAATAGAGGTTAGAAAGTTGGTTTATTTTTTATACACATTATTTTTTGTTTCTTGCGTCGCATTGATTGCAAGTGTTTTATTGCAGCCGGGAAAAACGGATGCGGGCGCACTTTTTACGAGTAATATCTCAAGCACCGCCTTTCAACCGCGTGGTTCGCAGACGATTTTGTCAAAAATCACGATTGTTGCCGCGACGACGTTTATGCTGTCCGCTTTATTTTTGGCAATGCCGGCTCTGACCGGAAATATTTCGGTTTTGACAACGAATCCAGACGCGCCGACTGATGAAGTTCCTGTTGTTGCTCCCGACGCAAATTCTAATGTTGATGTGAACATTAACGCGAATGCGGCGGTTGAAATAAACTCAAACACATCAGATATACAAACAAACACAAATACTGCAACTAATTCTAATACAACGACTAATACAAATACGACGGGAAAATAATTGTTGATTTAGTTAAGCAGTTGAAAAAAATTACCAAAAGAAAATTTTGTGATATTAGTTTCCCAAGCCGAGGTGGCGTAATTGGTAGCCGCGCACGTTTGAGGGGCGTGTGGTGAAAACCGTACGAGTTCGAGTCTCGTCCTCGGCACCACTTATTAAAAGGCTTTTCGATTTAATCGAAAAGCCTTTTTGTTTTAGTAATCAGTCCAAAATTTTTTGCGGAATTTTTCCTCTGTCCAATAATTCTTAAAAAGTTCAATTTTCGGGCGCGAGTTTTCAACCAGAACAATACTGACGACATCGTAACGAAACTTTATTTCATTGATACGAAAAATTTTTCGATAAACTTTCGCCGTCCGAATAATCTGCCGTTGTTTACGCAGATCAACCGCCGCAAGCGGAGAAGCAAATTCATCTGAACTGCGCGTTTTAACTTCCACAAAACACAAAATACCTTCGTCAAGCGCGATCAAATCAATCTCGCCCGTAACGGAAACGCCGACCCGATTTCGCCCGACCGGAACTTTGAAGTTTGCCATAACGAGCCGATAACCTTTTCTTTCCAAAAATCTCGCGGCAAGTTCTTCGCCCAATTGTCCGACTTTGCTTGAGCTAAAAGTATCGGAACGATTATTTCGATTAAAAAGCGTCAGTATTTTCGACATTTAAGGCAAAATGATAACATAACCTAAATTTTGTGTTAAAAAAATCAGAGAAAAAGCCCGACGCAAATAAGCAATTGTTTGCGATTTCGACGAATCACTCTGAAAAAGTTCAAAAGGTAAAATTATGAAATGAATTCGGCTTCGAGTTGTTTTTGCCGGATTTGTTATTTGCGGATTTTTCGTTCAAATGGGGAAACTTCTTTGACGCTCAAATCTTGCCAAGATTCGACGGTCAAAATTAAAATAAAAGATGTAAGGTGAAAATTTATTTCCCGTTTTTGTTATAATCAAAATTATGATTTTCAAATTAAAAAATATCTTTTTCGTCATTGTCGTTCTGCAATTGGCGGTTTTAACAGGTACTTGTCAAACTTCCAAACCGAGCGGCACGAGCAAATCAAATGATGTGAATATCTCAAATAAATCTGAAAATTCAGAAGCCGATAAAAATCTGCCGAAAATTGAGCATTTCGACAAAGCAGCAACATATCAAATAAAACCGGAAGATTTGCCGAAACCTTTTGCGACCGACAGCGCGAGCCGAAGTTCAAAGGTCGTCGAACAACCGGCGAATGCGACTTTAAAAGTGCCGAAAGGTTTTAAGGTAAATGTTTTTGCGGAAGGCGATTTCAAATATCCGCGCTGGATGACGCTTGCGCCGAACGGCGATGTTTTCGTCGCCGATTCACGCGCCAATTCGATCATTATTCTGCGCGATAAAAATAAAGACGGCATCGCGGACGAGCGTTTTACGTTCACGACTAACGTATCACAGCCGTTCGGAATGGCTTTTTACAAAGATTGGTTTTACGTGGCGAACACCGATTCGGTCGTGCGCTTCAAATATAAAACCGGACAGACAAAAGCCGAAGGCGAGCCGGAAAAGTTAATCAGTTTGACCGAAGGCGGCTACAATCAGCATTGGACACGCAATATTATTTTTTCGCCGGACAACTCGAAAATGTATGTTTCAATCGGTTCGAGCGGCAATGTGGACATCGAAAAAGACGAACGCCGCGCCGCCATCAGCCAATATAATCCTGACGGAAGCGGTTACAAATTATTCGCTTCCGGTTTGCGAAATCCGATTGGTTTGGCGTTTAATCCGGCAAATAACGAACTCTGGACAGCTGTCAATGAACGTGATGGACTCGGCGACAATCTCGTTCCCGATTATGTAACGTCTGTCAAAGACGGCGAATTTTTCGGTTTTCCTTATGTTTATATCGGACAAAACCCGGACCCGCGCCGCAAAGACGATCCGCGTCCGCCGATTGTCGAAAAAACAACCGTTCCCGACGTTCTTTTAACATCGCATTCCGCCGCGCTCGGCATTGTTTTTTATGACGGAAAAATGTTTCCCAAAGAATATCGAGGCGATGCTTTTGTCGCGCTGCATGGGTCGTGGAATCGTGAAAAATTGACCGGCTACAAAATTATTCGAGTTCGTTTTCAGGATGGCAAACTTGTCGGAAACGGCTACGAAGATTTTTTAACAGGCTGGCTGCCTGACGAAAATTCCCGCGAAGTTTGGGGCAGACCTGTCGGATTGCTGGTAAATTCCGATGGTTCACTGCTGATTGCGGATGACGGCGGAAAGAAAATCTGGCGCGTCAGTTATCAAAAATAAATAGTGCAAGTAATAAAAAGATTAGCTGATTTTGTGCTAATCTTTTTTTATTAGAAATTAGAATTATGAAGAAATTTCTAAAAATTTCCGCAATTATTTTAGCCGTCGCATTTATTGCAATTCAATTTATTCGTCCCGATTTTACAAATCCGCCAATCAATCAAGCTGAAACTTTGGAAGCCTCGACGCAAGTTCCCGAAAATGTCGAGGCGATTCTAACAACTTCCTGCAAAGATTGTCATTCCAACGAAACAAAATATCCGTGGTATTCAAATATTCAACCGTCGACGTGGTTTTTAGCGGATCATATCGAAAAAGGTCGTCATCATTTAAATCTTTCGATTTTTAACACTTACGAGGAAAGACGCAAAAAAAGAAAAATCAGCGAAATATGCGAACAGATCGAATCGCGCGAAATGCCTTTGCCTTCTTATTTATATATTCATTGGGACGCAAAACTTTCCGACGAACAAATCAAAATTTTATGCGATTGGACAAAACGGGAAGGCGCAAAGTTGAATTAAACCCGATTTACTCTGTCGGAGAGAAAGTTTCGTTCGTAATGTGATAAAATTGTAAAAATATTTTACGTATGGAAAATCTAAAAATGAACGATATTACAATAGAACAAGCGTATAAAATTGCTAAAGCGGCTTATGATAAAGCCGTAGAAATGGATGTTAAAATGAATATCGCGGTCGTTGACGCGGGCGCGAATTTGAAGGCTTTTATCAGAATGGACGGCGCGTGGCTCGGCAGTATTGATATTGCTATAAAAAAAGCGAAAACTGCCAGATTTTTCGATATGCCGACGGGCGAAATCGGCAAACTTTCGCAGCCGGGAAAATCACTTTATCAAATCGAAGTTTCAAACGGCGGTTTGATTTCGTTTCCGGGCGGAATTCCGCTCAAAAATAAAGACGGTGATGTGATCGGCGCAATCGGCGTTTCAGGCGATGTGGTCGAAAACGATCACGCTGTTGCCGAAGCCGGAGTCGCGGCGTTTGCTTAAAATAAATTTCAATTATTTCAAAAAGAGCCGTTTGCACAAACGGCTCTTTTTTGTCGAATAAAAACTTTTTGTTTTCGCATATTTGCGTTAAAATCAAATCTTATGGCTTTACTCAGAATCACGCATTATCCCGAACAGGTTTTGCTGACAGTCGGCAAACCCGTCGAAAAATTCGACGACAATTTGAAAAAACTCGTCGAAGATATGTTTGAAACGATGTATGAGGCGAAAGGTGTCGGGCTTGCCGCGCCGCAAGTTGATGTGTCACAAAGGCTTTTCGTAATGGATTGTTCCGGCGGCGAAGACGAAGCGCAGAAGTTTGCGATGATAAATCCTGAAATTATCCACGTCGAAGGCGAACAAATCGGCGACGAAGGATGTCTTTCGTTTCCCGGAATTTACCAGAAAATCCGGCGAAATTTGCGGACAGTCGTGCGTTATCAAGACGTAACCGGCATATTACAGGAACTCGACGGCGACGAGTTAATTGCCCGTTGCGTTCTGCACGAAACCGACCACTGCGACGGCATCGTTTTTCTCGACCGAATGACACCTTTGCGAAGAGAATTTGCCAAACGCAAAATCAAAAAGTTGCAGAAAACAGGCAAATGGGAATGATTAAATCAAAATTAAAAAGAAGATTGCGAAAAAAATATCATCTCGGTGAATTCAAGGAACTCGGTTTTGATATATTCACCGCATTAAAACTTGATTTGAGCGAAAAAGAATTTGACAAATTTCTTGGTAATTTTATTGACGAAATTGAAAGCAATAAATTACTGTTCGGAGGTGGAGGCAAAGAAAATTGGGAAGGATTTGTAACTTCTGCTAAAAAATACACTTCACCAACCGAAAAACAAAGAGATAAAATTAAAAAGTGGTTGGAAAATCGTTTGGAAATTGACAGTGTTAAAATAGGCGAATTCAGAGATGCGTGGCGAGATTGGGATAATTAAAAATTTAAAGGTATTGCCAAAGTCAAAAGGCTTATTTTTTATAAATAATGAGAAAAGAATCCGACCTTTACAAAAAAATCGTCTATTGGAGCGATGAAGACAATTGTTTTATCGGAATGTGTCCCGAACTGATATATGGCGGTGTTCACGGCGACGCCGCGCTAAAGGTTTTTAAGGAATTGAACGAAGCAATTGAAGAAGTGATTGAAATATATAAAGAAGATGGAAAACCTTTGCCAAAAACTAAGGAAGTTTTTTTGCAGACAATGTGATTTCAATGTGCTTTATGATAATTTCGCCGATGTTTTTATTTGAAGTGACGGACAAACTGCCGAGCGTCGAATATATGTATGTCAGCGGTTTGATTTTGGTTTTGCTGGTTTTCGGCGCGACTTATTTTCACCGTCAAATCGGTTTAATAACTTTATTTTTTGTCGGTTTGAGCTGCGCTCAAAGCGTTGAAACGCCGGAAATTGTTCAGCAAATAATTGCGGAAAACCAGGCAAAATTATATTGACCATTGGAATTATTCGTGCAGAATAACACTGGCTTTATCTATCATTTTGTTTTTCGCGGCAATCATATTAAAACGCAAATTGAAAAAAAGAAACAAACTTAATTAAAACAGAGAAAAATTATGCAGACACAAAAAAGTTTAGACGAATTTAGAAACGAACCGTTCACGGATTTTACAAAAGCGGAAAATGCGGACGCGATGAAAGCGGCGATTGAAAGAGTGCGCGGCGAATTGGGGCGCGAATATCCGGTCGTCATCAACGGCGAGAAAATCACGCTCGATAAACAGTTTGAAAGCATCAATCCGGCGGAGAAATCGCAGGTCGTCGGCGTATTTTCGGATGCCGACGCGGATGCTGAAAATCTGGTTGAAAAAGCGATTGACGCGGCGACCGAAGCGTTCAAAACGTGGCGCAATGTTCCGGCGGAAGAACGCGCCGAATATCTTTTCAAAGCGGCGAAAATTATCCGCGACGATAAACATTATTACAGCGCGTGGATGATTTTTGAAACGGGCAAAACGTGGGCGGAAGCCGACGGCGACACGGCGGAAGCGATTGATTTTCTCGAATTTTACGGGCGCGAAATGCTCAAATGGGCGGGCGATCAGCCGGTTACGCCGCTCGCGGGCGAGAAAAATCGGTTTGAATATATTCCGCTCGGTGTCGGTACGATTATTCCGCCGTGGAATTTTCCGTTGGCGATTATGGCTGGAATGACGATGGCGGCGGTCGTTACCGGAAATACGACTGTTTTGAAACCCTCGCCGGACGCGCCGACGATTGCTTACAAATTTATGGAAGTTCTCGACAAAATCGGCTTGCGGAAAGGTGTCGTCAATTTTCTGGCAGGCAGCGGCGCGAAAGTCGGCGAACTTCTCGTGCAAAGTCCGAAAATTAGATTTATTTCGTTCACGGGTTCAAAAGCAGTCGGTCTGCATATTTACGAAGAAGCGGCGAAAACGCGCGAAGGACAACGCTGGATGAAGCGCGTCGTCGCGGAAATGGGTGGAAAAGATGCGATAATTGTTGCCGATGACGCGGATCTGGACGAAGCCGCCATCGGAACAGTGCAGGCGGCGTTCGGTTTTCAAGGTCAAAAATGTTCGGCGTGTTCGCGGTTGATTGTGGACGAAAAAGTTCACGATGAATTGATGGAAAAAATCCTCGAACACACGAAAAAATTGAAAATCGGACTTCCGACCGAAGGCGAAACGAATATGACCGCCGTGATCAATCAAAAATCCTTCGACAACGCGACTGCGATGATCGAAAAAGGAATTTCGGAAGGCGGAAAAGTCGTTATCGGCGGAAAAGGCGACGATTCAAAAGGTTTTTATATCGAACCGACAATTATTGATGAAGTCGCGCCGGGAACAACTGTCGAACAGCAGGAAATTTTCGCGCCCGTTCTCGCGGTTATCAAAGCGAAAGATTTCGACCACGCGCTGGAAGTCGCTAATGATACGGTTTATGGTTTGACGGGCGCACTCTATTCAGCGGACGAAGAAAAACTCGAACGCGCAAGCAGCGAATTTCACGTCGGAAACCTTTATTTGAACAGAAAATGCACCGGCGCACTGGTCGGCGTTCATCCGTTCGGCGGATTTAATATGAGCGGGACGGATTCAAAAGCCGGCGGACGTGAATATCTTTTGCAATTTATGCAGGGCAAATCAATTTCAAAAAAAATCACGACGAATAAACGCGACGACAGCGATTCCGTCGGCGATAAAACAAACACAACCGCGAAGGGGTTTTAATATGAATAAAATAAATTTTACCGTAATTTTCACTTGCTGTTTGATTTTATTAACAACAAGTTTTGCGATTTTCGCTCAAAAAACCGGCTCGGTCAAAACGATTTTCGCGGTTTTGAACGACGGAAAAACGCTTGAACCGATTGCTTTTATTGACAACGGGAAATTGAAGGAAATCGGCGACAATATCGTCAAAGCCGAAAACCGCCCCGATTTTGTCAAAATTCATTACAAGCCGAAAACCCGATACAACCTGATTTTCGGCGGCGATGATGTCGGCACGGTTACGATTACCAAAGACCTTGCCGATTCGGAGTGCGCGAAAAATCAGGCGGAAATTTCTGTGCAGTCGTCAAAAGTAAATCCAAAAGGTTTTGTAATGGCGTTGGCAACCGATGTCAAAGCGAAAAAAGCCGCTGAAGGAACTCGCCGATTGCCGACGGTGGCTGAACGAAGCGAGATTGAACAGCTTGTAATGGCGGATTTGCAGAGCGAAAATGTGCCAATTAAAAATATCAATGCTCTGCGTTATCATAATTTGACCAAACTCGACGTTGACAACAACGGAACTTACGAATTCGTCGGCACATATTGGTATAACAGCGGCGAGAAAAAGCGTTCGCTGTTGTTTTTCATTGCCGAAAAAGACGCGAAGGGAAAAATTTCTCTGCCGTATAAAGATTTTAGGGAAATAGCTGAAAAAGATGTTTTAAGCGGCAAAATCAGCGATTTGGATAAAGGATTTTATCACGAACTTTTGATAGACATTTTCGATTATGACGGCGACGGCACGAGCGAAATTTTTACCGTTACACCGGCGTATGAAGGAAGTAAATTCAATGTTTATCGGCGAGATGGCGGAAAATGGACGCGGGTTTTTGAAAATTCAAATTACCACTGCGCTTATTAACAAATAAGTTTTAGAAAATAAAATGAACAATCTTTTTACAGCAAACTTAGCGGAGTTGACCTAATTACAAATAAACGGTCTAGAATTAATCGCTCATAATGTTGTTAGAATTTGGAGAAAATGAATGATTGAAGTTTTAGAATTGGAAAAAACAGCGAATGCAGAAAAAGATACTTGGATTTTAAAATTGCCGGATGAAGTTTGCAATCGGGAAGGCATTGCTGAAGGAACAATGATTAGTTTGACATATCGAAACGGCGGAATACAAACATCCGTAATTCGACCGCCGGCAAAAGAGTTGCAGAATTTAGCCAACAAAATATTGAAAGAAGACCGTGAGCTTTTCGAGGAATTAAAACGAATTGGCGATTGAAAAAGTTAATTATCTCGAATATGACGAAGCAGTTTGGTTGCATTTTCGTTTGATATGGGAATGGAACGAAGTTCGATTTGGAATTGATAGGCGCGAATTGCTCGAATCGGCTTTAGCCAGACCAAAACACACGGCATTTTACGAAAATGCCGATGTTATTCGCCAAGCCGCAACTCTCTGTTTTGGTTTGATAAAAAATCATCCGTGGCAAGGCGGCAACAAGCGAACTGCAACTTTTCTGATGAGAATCTTTTTGAGGCGCAATGGCTTTCAGTTAAAATACGAAATTTATGAAGTTGTCAAAA
The DNA here is from genome assembly GCA_038232235.1 of Pyrinomonadales bacterium. Taxonomy (GTDB): domain Bacteria; phylum Acidobacteriota; class Blastocatellia; order Pyrinomonadales; family Pyrinomonadaceae. The sequence goes on from JBBSIE010000135.1 coordinate 9,484, forward strand.
TGGTTTTAGCCGTCGAATCGGACGTTTGGAAAGTTGATGAGATTGAAAAGTGGTTACGAGATAAAGTTAATTTAGGTAACTTCTTTCTTTAAATCCGCATGTTATATGTTCAAAAAGATCACTCATCAAATCTGTTACAAGTTGAGTAACAGAACTTACATCTTTATTTTTGACTGGAATGCTGTTATCTCCGTGGGCTACACAATTTCTAAATTTGAGTAATTTATTTAAACTGCGTTCGTATTTTTCATCTAGCTCTTTCAGATTATGCAAAACCAACAGTTTATTTATCACTTTAAAATTTACATTTGATTCTGTAGGAATAGAACCTGCAATCTCAAATTTTCCGCTTACAAAGGGCATTATTTCTTCTACGAACTTAACTTGAACATCAAAGCTTTTTCTAGGATTTCCCAAATTTAATGTGTTATGACAATTTATTGCGTGAGTAATTAATTTAGGGTCAAGACTAGATAAGAA
>JBBSIE010000136.1:0-9945 GCA_038232235.1 Pyrinomonadales bacterium
ACAGCGTCGGCGAAAAGTATGTTTTTCACCCTGGCGATAACCTTTTTCTAAGGCTTCGCTTTCTGCTACACTCAGTTCAAGTTTCTTGATTTTCCCCATTTCGGGAAATAATATACCATCTTTTTGTCCGACTACTTATAAATCGGAGTATACAGATAAAAATGGAACTAAGGCTAATCCGTCTGAGAATGTCGTAACCACTTACAAAGGAAAACTCATCAGGTCAGTCCCGATCAATAGTCCGTATGTTTCTTGACGGACAAAAAATCGAAGGATTCATTTCCACGCAAGATCGACAAGACTACTTTATTGAACCGGCAACAAATTATTCTTCGTTGGCTGGTTCCGATGAAGTAGTGATTTTCCAAGCTAAAGATAAAGTGAACAATCCTGTAATTAATCTTGGTTTGGATGGACTTGTCGCTCAAGTTAGGAACGGTGTAGACAACCAAGCTAAAGTACAATTTGTGAAAGCTGGTTTTACTCCTTTTAATATAACTCAAACAGCAATGAAAAGTATTAAAGTTATGACGGACGCTGATAACGGTTTTGTATTGACTAATGGCGGAGTATCCGGCTCAGGTGTGAAAATCAGAGGTGCCTTGAATGTAGTAGACGGTATTTACGAAAGAGATTTAAATTTAAGTATTACCATCAGCTATGCACATTACTGGAAATCAGCCGATCCTTACGGAACGCTCACCGGACAAGCTTTATTAGATGCTTTCAGAAATTATTGGAATATAAATTATCCTCAATCTTCTTGGTCGAGAAATGTTGCTCATCTTTTTAGTGATAATTATACTCCTCCTTATTATGGCGGATTCGGTTTTACAGGATCAATATGTAATGTTCCTTCTAAGGCTTACTCAGTAACTTATCTTTACAACACCGGAAACTCTTCCGATTATGCTCTTGTTGCGGCTCACGAAATTGGTCATAATTTAGGCGCAAATCATACGAGTGATGGAGCCGGTTATCAAGTTCCAGGTTGCGAAGGCAGCTTGATGCAAGCCGAGTTAAATCTCGGCACTAATGGTTTCTTCTGTCAATACTCAATAAATGAGATAACGACTTTTTACCGACAATTCTATGATCCAAATCAACCGGAAGGCTTGCTCTGCGATCCAACATTGCAATATCCGTAGCGTGAAGTTATTTAACCTAAAGAATAAGGTTATAAATTGTTTTGACGCTATAAAAACTAACACTTAATTAGAAGGAGGTTTAAGTTATGAATAATCAAATTTACAAATTTTATCTCAGATGGGTAGTAACAATATTTTCCGGTATTTTAATTGGTTTTCTCACGACAGTTGCAGTATCTGCAAATGATGGTGCAAGCGCGACTCGAAATCCGGTAGCGGATTTTGACGGCGACGGCAAATCGGACATTTCGGTTTTTCGCCCGTCGAACGGTTTCTGGTATGTAATGAAAAGTTCAGGCGGTTTTTTGTCTGTTCAGTGGGGATTGGGAACTGACATACTTGTTCCGGGCGATTACGACGGCGATGGCAAAACTGATTTTGCCGTTTATCGAAAGAATTTACCTTCAAGCATCGGAGATGTTGCTGATAATGTTTATTATATTCTCCGAAGTTCAGATTATACCTTTCGCGCTGCAAAATTAGGAATAAATGCAGCTTTTGAGAAAGACGCGCCCGTTCCGGCTGACTACGACGGCGACGGTAAAACTGACATGGCAGTTTATGCTCTATTGGATTATAGCCCGGCACCGAATATTTTCGGGATTTTGCAAAGCTCATCCGGTTCGCTGGTCAGAACGGTTTGGGGATACAATTATGACAAAATAGTTCAGGGAGATTTTGATGGTGACGGAAAAGCTGATTTAGCTGTGTATCGAATCCGTACTCCCGACGGCAACCTTGCGGATGCCGGCATTTGGTTCATTTTACAAAGTTCGGACGGTGCAGTGCGGGTTGAGCGTTTCGGACTGCCGAGCGATAAACTCGTGCCGGCGGATTATGACGGCGACGGCAAGACAGATATTGCCGTTTTCCGCCCGTCAAATGGCGTTTGGTATCGCATCAACAGCAGTAACAATTCTTTTTATGCCGAGCAATTCGGACTTAGCGACGATAAACCTGTTCCGGCAGATTACGATGGCGACGGCAAAACCGATTTGGCGGTGTTTCGTCCTTCGACGGGCGTTTGGTATCTGAATCGCTCGACGCAAGGCTTTTTTGCACAACCGTTTGGGTTCGGTGATGATATTCCGATACCGAATGTTTTTGTTCACTGACTTTTATATGACTTTCGCTTTTATTTTCATCAAGTGAAAGTCGAATTTAATATATAAAGTTACTTTCTCTTAACAATAACCAGAGTTATATCATCATTTGCGGGCGCGGTTTGTGTGAATGAAGAAAGCGCGAATTCGACTTTATCGCGCAAACCGGAAGCGGATTTTTGCAGATTTTCGCTGACAACTTTTGAGAGTCTTTCCATTCCAAATTCTTCATCCTTCAAATTAACGGCTTCGGAAACGCCGTCGGAATAAATAACGAGAGCTTCTCCTGACGCAAGTTGTATTTGTCCGACATCATATTCCGCCATCGGCATAATTCCGAGCGGGAAACCGCCGGATTCAAGTTGTTCTACTTTTCCGTCAACGCGTCCGACGAGCGGCGGATTATGTCCGGCGTTGATATAATTGATGATTCCGGTCTGCGGATCAAGTTCGGCGATAAAAAGTGTGATAAAGCGATTAGTCGGTGTGTTTTCCGTCAAATATTCGTTGATGGATTTGACCATTTGATAGAGCGAAGTTCGGGCTGCTACCTGTGCGTGAACCGAAGCGTGAAGGCTCGACATCAAAAGCGCGGCGGCGGTGCCTTTGCCGGAAACGTCGCCGAGCGCAATCAGCATTTTGCCGTCGTGTGTGGTGAGAAAATCGTAATAATCGCCGCCGATTTCGTAACAGGAAAATGAAATTCCCTGAAATTCGTAATCCTTCATTATCGGCGGCGAGGAAGGTTGAAAACGCTGCTGAATTTCGGTGGCGAGTTCAAGTTCGCGCTCCATTCGCTCGCGTTCTATGCGTTCTTCCATCAATTGTGCGTTTTCCACACGAATCGAAGCGACCGATGCCAAAGTCGTTAGAATTTTCAAATGATCTTCGGTAAATGTAGATTTATCGGTCGGCGAATCGGCATAAATAATGCCGAAAACGTCGTCTTCGCTGATACTTAGCGGAACAGCCAAAACCGAGCGAATTCCCAAAAGTGCCATCGTTTGGCTGGCATAGCGCGGATCGTGCTGTGCGTCGGCGGTCAAAACCGATTTGCCGTTGTTCATCACTTCATCCATTACGGTTCGACTGATGCGGACTTCTTCGAGATTTTCATCTTTGCCGCGCACACGGGCGACCAGAATTTTCATTCCGTCTTTTTCAGCTTCATCTTTCAGCAGAATCGCGCATCGTTCCGCCGGAACAGCCTCAAAAACAAGTGAAGCGACCTGATTTAACGTATCGTTCAAACCGCTCGACGACAAAAGCGCAACGCCGACTTTACCGATTAATCCGAGCAGTTCATTTCTCGTTGAAAATTGCGATTCCAACATTTCCGCCGTTGATTTTTGCTGACGCGCAAAGGAAATCGTCATCGAAGGATCAAGAGCCTGCGTATGGTCTGAAATTAAGGTCGCATTTGTGTTTTTTTTGAGCCGTTCGTCCTCAAAAATTATCGTAGTTTCACCAATTTGTATTTCGCCGCCCGACACCAGCGGAATCGGCATCGAAACGTGCGAACCATTGTAGCGTGTGCCGTTTGCCGAACCTAAATCCTGCAGCCAGTAAGCATCGCCTTCTTTTCTGACTTCGGCGTGAAGACGCGAGGCAAAAGCGTCTGGAATACAAATATCGCTGCGGGCGGAACGTCCGATGGTTACTCGAAGGCGCGAAAGCGGAAACAATTCCGGCGGACGATCAGAAGTTTTTATAATTAATTGGGGCATAAATTCTATTACCAATTACAGATTACGAATAACTTTAGTTTTTCTTCCATAAACGACAACCGTTCCCGCAAGATAATCGTGTAATGCGCGTCCACTTTCATTCAAAACCGGCAATAAAAACCCCAGCCCGAAAACTAACAAACTCACCGGATAACCGATCAAATGACGCATCAAAACCGCAACAAAAGAAGACGCATTGCCGTCAATTTTAACAATTCTTAAACCGGTCAGCATTTTGCCGATAGTTTGACCGTTGATAAGAGGAAAAATTACAAAATCCGTCAAAATCAACAGAATTGTTACCAGCCAACCGATATTTAAAAGTTCGTCGTTCCACTTCGCAACAGTAATCGGCTTTGAATAACTCAGCAAATAACTTATGGCAAGCGGGATTATGACTAAAATATAATCAATTAATATCGCTCCGCAACGTAATGTAAACGGAGCTTTTAGACGCTCTGCATCGAAGTTGACGACAACTTTCTCGGTTCTCATTCGTTTAGCCGGAATGGTTCTTTCTACTCGCGCACTCATAAATAATTTTTTTGGTATTCAGTAAATTTAGGATTAACCGATAATAAAATGCAAAATCGTATCACCTAATCTTAATTTATCGCCATTGGCTAAAGGATATGGTTGATGCGGCATCAGTCTGACGGTATCTTTGACGACCGGCATAACTACCGTGCCGTTTGAAGAACCTAAATCTTCGACCATAAACTTACTGCCTTCGCGCCAAATTCGCGCGTGGCGGCGCGAGATTTTCGTTTGCGGATCGAATTTAGACAGATCAACTTCGGGAAAAATGTTCGACATCGGATCACGTCTGCCAACTAGATTTTCGTCTTTTTCGATTCGGTAAGCAGGTGTTTCGAGTTCGTTTGTGCCGACAATCAATATTTTCGCGGTCAACGGCTGTGGAGCATAATTTTCTCCGCCAACAATTTGCTGGGCAAGCGGCTGTTTCGCACCGCAAAAAGCGCAAAACATATCAGTTGCGACAATTTTTTGTCCGCAAAATCCGCAGAAGACGGTTTGTTCCGACAAACCGACGGGCGGCGAAGTTTCCCTAATTCCATAAGTAACTTTGTTTTCATTCAAATTTTTCTGATGTTCTTCGAGTGCGCGACACATTTCGGCGGCTGTTTTAAATCGCTGCGCGGCGTTATATTCCACCGATTGCATCAAGATTTTTTCCATTTGGTCGGACAATTGCGGATTTATCTGGCGCGGACGCGGATGTTTTTGAAAATCGAAAATCAGCAGCGGATTGCTCTGCGGGTCTGCGCCCGTCAAAAGATGAAACATCGTCGAACCGAGCGAGTAAATATCGGAACGCGGTTCAACATTTCCGCTAAAAAGTTCAGGCGGCGCGTAACCCATTGTGCCAACCGCAGTTACGCCTTTCTCTTCCTTATTGATAAATCTCGCAATTCCGAAATCTATCAGCATTACGCGCCCGGAATTGCCGTCAATCATAATATTGGCGGGTTTTAAATCACGATAAACAATCGGCATTTCTCGGTTATGCAAATACTCCAAAACGTCCGCAATCTGGATTCCCCAATCGGTAACACTTTTTTCATCAATTCTGCCTTCCGGCGCAGAACGGATTCGCGCCGCCAAATCGCCGCCGGAAATATATTTCATCACGAGATAAAATCTGCCTTCTTTATCGTCGTAAAAATAATCGTAAATCGTCGGAATCGCCGGATGATCGAGCGTGGATAAAAGAAGCGATTCGCGTTTGAAATCGTTGATGGCTTTTTCCTGCTGTTCGCCTTCGATGTAGGATTGGACCATCTCTTTAACGGCACGCAGAACGCCGCCGAGATTTTTGTCGGAAGCGAGATAAACCGCGCCCATTCCGCCGCCGCCGATTTTACGCACAATTTCGTAACGATCATTTAAGACCGTGCCTTCGTCCAAAGGTTTCAACTTTGCGCGGCTTGCGCCGTCGGTTTCGCCGAGTCCGATGTTTGGAGTGGTATTTGAGCGGTTTTTATTTTGTTTTTCCGGCAACTGCGTTACGGCTTCGGACGGCGATTCTGTTTGCAGTTTTGCCGCTGCCGATTGTTCGGATTTATTTTCGGCGATTTCTAATTTGTCATTTGAAGATTCGATTATTCTTACCGAATCGAACTTCGGCGGCGGACAAACGGCTTCGGGCAATTCTTCGTCAGGTTTCGGAAATTTTTGATCCAGTGCAGGAGAATTTTCGTCTTCAGATTCAAAAGTTGAAAATCTATCGTCGGAAACATCTTTTTTAGCCTTTTCAGCTTTTTGCGCTTTTGCCAAATCCGCAGACATATACGGAATTGTCGCAGTAAAATCAGGTTCTTCGGCGGCGTTTTTACTTTCCTCGGAAGTTGTTTCGGGTTCTTCGGCAGACGGAATTTCTTTTATTTCCGACTCATCGTAATTCATCATAGACGATTCGGTTTCCGCGTCTGTGCTTTTTTCAGTCTCTTCTTCGCTCAATTTATCAAGCGGAGTTTTTACTTCGTTTTCAATTTCAGATTCAGAAGTTTTATCTTCTTCGTCTATGGAAAGGAATTTTTCGACATCGGGAATTTCAACCGCGTCAGTTTTTATTTCGACATTTTCTTCGGTGATATTGTTTGAATAATTTCCTGTATTTTCTTGCTTTTCATTGTCGTCGGATTTTTTTTCAATCGTTTCAGCCCGGATATTTTCGGAATTTTCTAACTTTTCGTTCGCCTTTATTTCAGAATGCGGAATCATAATAGTACTGCTCAACGCATCGTCTTCGTTGTTTTCAACGGCGATTGGCTGCAGAGAGATTCCGCAAAAGGGGCAGAAAACATCAATTTCAGCGACCTCCGAGCCGCATTCTGGACAATAAGCCATTTTTTTATAAATCTTTCAAACTAAAGATGTTGGATTTTCCTTAAAGATTATTCGTTTTTGTAAAATCGCAAAAATGTTTTTCCGACGATAATTTCATCACCGTCGTTAAGAAGATGAGCATTTCCGGGAATTAAACGCCGTCCGCGATTTATATATGTGCCGTTGGTCGAACCCAAGTCTTCAATCATATATTTACCTTTTTCGTAAATAATTCGGGCGTGCCGACGTGAAACCTTCGCTTCGGAATCGTGTGCATCTAAATCAATGTCGGGAAAAATTCCATTGTCCGCATCCCAACGTCCGATATTCGATTCGCCCGAAGCCAATGTAAACTCCGTGCCGACGGAATCTCCGCGTTCGATTATCAAAGTTGCGCTGATACCTTTGGAATTCGGCGGAATTTCTTTTTCCAGAGAAACATCTTCCGGCACATCTATCACAGCAGGAATTCCGACTGAGGTAACATTAGAAGACTGGAAAATAGGTATTTCGGAAACTTGCGGTTGAAAATTCGACTTATCACCGTTATTTTGCATTTCCAGCGTCGCGCCGCATTCATCGCAAAATTGTGAACTGTCAGGATTTTCCGTCCCGCAGATTTGGCATTTTATCATTTTCGTTTTACCCTGCGAATTTAATGTGTAACATTTTAGCTAAGACATTTTAACCTGTAAACCTCTGTTCGTAAATCGTAAATCTTAAGGTTGTTATCAGTCAACAGTGAACTATACGGATTTTCAACCTTTAACCTTTACGGAAATTTGCTTTTCTCTTTTTTTTGAAACTCTTATACCAATTTTTGCGTAGTAGAAAATTGACGCGAAACCAATTAACAATTTGCGTAAAACAAATTTAGATTATAACAAAATCCACTTTTAGAGGAAGAGATAAAAATGGCTATTAGCCGTAAAAGTAAAATTATCATCGGTGCAACTACGTTTGTCCTGCTTGTCATTATAATTATTGTCAGCGTTTTTGCGACGCGCAAAGACACGCCGGAAGTAACAGTCGTTAAAGTTCAAACCAGACCGGAATTGAATTCGACGGTAACGTCTTCGGGTGAAATTCGTCCGATTCAGTTTATCAATCTGACAAGCGAAGTGCAGGGACGAATCGAAGATATTTACGTTAAAGAAGGCGATAAAGTTACTGCCGGAACGCCGCTTGTCAAACTCGATCCGACACAATTGCAGTCAAGCACCGACGCGCAGCTCGCTTCTCTGCAAGCCGCGCAGAGCGAAACACAGGTAACGCAATCACAGATTACAGCCGCGCAAAATCAACTTTCGCAGGCGCAGCAAGGATTAAATGCTTTGCAGGCAGCGGTTGATACGGCAAACCAGCAAGTCGCTTCGGCAAGACAGCAGGTTGTCGCGTCGCAAACCGACGTTGATCGCGCACAGGTTGATTTGGATATTGCCAACCGCGAGTTAAAAAGATCGGAAGACCTTGTTGAAAAAGGCGTTATTTCCAAACAGGAATATGACCAAAACAGAGACAAAGTAACAACTTCACAGGTCGCTTTGAGAAACGCGCAGGCGCGTCTGAAATCGCAAAGTTTGGCGATTAATGAAGCACAAGCCCGCGTCAACGAAGCCAAAGCGCGAGCCAAACAACAGGAAGTTTCCGTGCGCGATGCGCGACGCGGCGTTTCGACGGCTGATTTGAGCGCACAAGCCAGCGCAGATCGGGCGCGGCAACAAGCTGCCGTCTTGCGCGGTTCAAAAAGTCAGCGCGATAAAACTTTGCAGGTCGCGCCGATTAACGGCGTGATTGCCGATATTCCTTCAAAAGTCGGAACATTCGCCGTCGCCAATCTTACCTCGACACCGCTTTTGACGATTGCCGATATGTCAACGGTTAATGTCGAAGTCAAAGTTGATGAAACTGAAATTGATAAAGTCGAAGTCGGACAGCCTGTAAAAGTAAAGGTTGACGCTTTGGGCGATAAAGAATTAACCGGCAAAGTCGTTCAAAAAACTCCGCTTGCCGTCGGCAAATCGCAGACGACGGGCGGACTTTCAACAAACATCAACGTGCAGGAGGCTAAAGAATTTCGAGTCGTTATCGAATTGGAGAATTTAACCGACGAAGTTCGGGACAGTCTTCGTCCCGGAATGAGCGCAACCGCAGTAATTACAACAAAAACGGTGCAAAATGTTATTTCTGTTCCGTTGCAGGCGGTTGTCGAAAAGAAAGCAGACGCAGAACCTTCGCCGACAATTCAGGGTGATTCCGCGTCGGTTCCGTCCGAAAAGCCGAAAACTGTCAAAGGTGTGTTTGTGATGGACGACAATAAAGCGAAATTTGTTGAGGTCGAAACCGGAATTACCGGCGAATCCGATATTCAAGTTACGACCGGATTATCTGAAGGTCAGGAAGTTATTACAGGTCCGAGCCGCGTTTTAAATACTTTAAAAGAAGGCGCAATAGTTAAAAAGCAGGTTAAAAAAGAAGGCGAAGCAGCTAAGACTTAAATCTTTTTTCGTAAATCGTAAATCGTTAATAGAAAAATCTAATTTCGATTCACGATTCACGATTTACGATTTACGACAAATAATGGCAAAAGATAAACAAAATTCACCAGGCAACGGCGCGAGTGCGGCAAATCCCGCGCCTGACGCTTTGATTTCGATGCGGAACATCTGGAAAACATACACGATGGGAACGCAGCAACTTCACGCGCTTCAAGGCGTGACGTTTGAAGTTCAAAAAGGCGAATATTTGGCGATCATCGGACCTTCCGGTTCGGGTAAATCAACTTTGATGAATTTAATCGGCTGTTTAGACTCGCCGACGAAAGGACAATATTGGATCAACGGTCATCTCGTTTCGACGATGACGGACGACGAATTAGCTTCGATTCGCAACAAGGAAATTGGTTTTGTCTTTCAAACTTTTAATCTGTTGTCGCGGGCAACCGCGCTGCACAATGTCGAATTACCTTTAATTTATGCCGGAATGGGCGCGAGTGCGCGGCACGACCGCGCGGAAGCGACGCTCGCTTCCGTCGAACTCGGCGACCGGATTTATCACCGTCCGAACGAACTTTCCGGCGGTCAGCGGCAGCGCGTGGCGATTGCGCGGGCTTTGGTC
>JBBSIE010000137.1:0-9938 GCA_038232235.1 Pyrinomonadales bacterium
GGCTGAGTCCGTCAGATTATATTGATAAAGCACAATTGCACTACTCGGTCAGACAGATTCTCGGAGCAGTGGGAAGTATTTTAAGAATCAATTTTTCGGACTTCAACTATTCTATAAGATAATTGTGTCCGACTACTTAGTCGGCAGAACGCATATCATTTGCCGCTAAAATAAATTCAAAAGTTTTCTCGTCGGTTTGAATTTTGAAAGGAATGCCGGATTTAGCTTTTTGTAGAGATTCTTGACTATTCATTTTCACAACGGAAAATTTAATAAAATGCTTTTTCAAATCAGCTTGTAGGTTTTGCCCTAAAATGTTGATAGAAAAAACCACCAAACAACATAAAACGTAAAGAAATTTCATAATTTTTCTCCTTTTTGTAAGCAGACTGCAAAATATTTAAGAACTTCAATATAATTGTTATAAGTATAGTAACCTTATTCTAAGATTTAATCAATGATTTTTTGTTTGGACGGGAAAAACTCGGAAACGCGCTTGAATATCATCATTTCCGCCGCAACTTTCGTAAGTCATTGGGCATTCAAGATGTGAAACGCCTGCGATTCGACAAGCGCAAGTTTTTACAATTATTTAACGATAATAATAACCTTTCGGATATTCGATTTTAACATCGGGATTGGTGCTGTTGACTTCGAGTTTGTGATAGCCTTTTTTCAGATGAGTCGAAAGATAAGTCAAAGCAAACTGACGATTTAACGCCGCATTCAAATCACGGAAAAACGGATCGAAGGAAACGGGCGAAAGCGTTCCTTGAAAAAATGCGCGTCCGCCGGTTTCGTCGGAAAGTCGGTTGAGCGAGCCTTGCGCGTTTGAAACAAGAAAGGAATTACCATTTTCCGTCAACTCTCCCGAATTATAAAACGAATAAACAGCGACACTTCTTCGCTGCGCTTTGAGAATTGCTTGGTCCAAATCAAGACTTTGCGTCGGCGAAGAACTATCAAAACCGCGTGAAATGTCCAAACCGTCGGAAACAAGCAAAATCGCGCGTCTGCCCATCGGCAGAGCGTCGAATCGGCTGAGTGCTTCTTCGACTCCGACGTATGGATTTCCCGGACCGACACCGGAAATTATTCGTAAAGACTTTGCCGCTTTTTCCAAATCGTCAGTGAATTTTTGGCGTACCTGAATAGTTCCGCCGCGCAAGTAAGCGACCATCACACGCGAACCATTCGGCAAATCCCTGATAAAATCGGCAATACTTTTTAGCTGTAAATTAGCGTTGGAAGAAAGGTCGTCCTGAATGAGAACGGCAATCGCCAGCGGCGTACTGCTGACGCTGCGAATTGATAAAATTACCTGTTGGTCGTTATCTTCTTTGACCGTCAAATCACCGACTTCGACAAATTCCGCGTATTGTCGTTCCTTCTTTTCCTGTTTGGTAAAAATAGAAATCGGAATCGTCATTGTGCGAACATTATTTTCCTGTTTTTTTCGGTCTTTTTTTTTTTGAGCTAAACCGACGCTTACAAACATCGGGATTAAGAGTAAAACTATCAAAAAATTAGTAAATTTTAATTTGGACATACACACCTTTTCAGAATTTGCGGTAAAATTGCTAATTCTTAATGATATTACATTTTCACTTCGGAGCTAAAATTTATGATGCGTTAAGTTTGAATAAAGTTTGCAGAGTGTATAGATTAAAGCAAAAGATATGAACGAATTAGAGCCGAGATACGAAGTTACGCGCAAGGATTTGGCAAAGGAAAAAGCGTTAAAATATGGCGCGTGGACTGCACCCGTCCTGCTTTCGGTTGTGCCCTCGCTGATTTTATTTATTGCGGGTTTTCTGCTCGGTTCAACTCCGCCCGTCGCCGCGACTTTCTTTTTTCTCAGTCTGATTTCATTGATCGGCGGATTTGTTTTGGGGTTAATCGTGAGCGGCGGAATTTTATATTATCGCTCGAATTGGCTGGCAAATGTGCGTGAACGAATCGCGGTTGACGGAATTAAAGCGAATGAAGTCGAATGGTTTCAAAACGAATTAACGACCACCGAGAAAAAATCTCTAAAGGAAATTGAAGCGAAAGATTTGCTTTTAGCCGACGCTTTCCGCGACACACTTGCGGCTCGTCTGACGGCAACGCGGATTTTGAAATCCACAAAAAAAGAAATTCTGCTCGTAAAAAGGCGGCAAAATAAACTCAAATATTTGAAGTCGGAAAACTCCAGAAATTTGCAGGAAGAATTAAAAGACGATTTTGAAAAGCTGAATAAAATAAAGACCGAAGCCGAAGAAATGCGCGTCGAAGCCGAAACGCGGGTGCAAATGATTGAAGCAGTATCGCGGCGCGGCGGAAGTTTCGCGGACAATGAACTTGCGCTAAAAAAACTTGCGGCGCGAACCGAACAACTGCCGCTGGCACTCGAATCGGCAAGAATGGAACAGGAAATTAAGAAGGAAATCGAAAAGGAATTTGACGAGGCTGAAAATTAGACGAAATTTCAAGATTTACTAAAAAAAATAAAAAAATAAGTCACTTTCCGAAGCACAAGTCATTCACATCATAAAATTTCAAGAATCGGTAAAAATCAGCACAAAAAGGCTGCGAACTTTGCAAAATCGGGCGGTTAAAACTTTAGTGAAATAGTCTGATTCTGCAAAATATATTAGCCGCGAAACACGCAAAAAAAGATTTAAATTTTTTTCTTTTTTTCGTATATTTCGCGTGTTTCGCGGTCAATATATTTTTCGTTTAACTTCCCACTGTCGCGCAAGTTGACGGCTTTACGTTATAATTTTGGTGATGTCCGAAAATACCCTAGAAGTCAGGCAAGAATCAAAAATCACCAAAAAAACAGCCGCGCTGACTCCGATGGCGGAAGAATTGTCCGTTCTTTCGACCACCGAAAAAATTGGTTTCAAACTCGCGCATCGAATGAATCTGGGCGCGTGGAAAAGTTTCTGGACTTTCTGCCAGCGTCATATCGGTTCGCTCTGGATTTATCTGGCGACTTACAATTTGATGAATGTTTTCGGCTTGGAAAACATTGAAAAAACGTTAATTGACAAACCGCTTTTGCTCGTCGCCAATCATCGTTCGTTTTTCGATATGTACACGGTTTCGAGCGTTCTTTTTCGCCGCACAAAACGTCCGATGAAACTGTTCTTTCCGGTTCGCGCCAAGTTTTTTTACACTTCGCCCGTCGGCTGGTTCGTTAATTTCGTGATGGGCTGGTTTTCGATGTATCCGCCGTTTTTTCGTGAAGAAAAGGAAGTCGGCAAGCGTGAATTCGATAAATATTCGCTACGCCGTTTGGTTCAAATCTGTTCCGAAGGTCGCGGAAACGTCATTGGTTTTCATCCCGAAGGAAGACGAAATTTGAACGACGATCCGTATAGTTTTTGTCCAGCGCAGCCCGGAGTCGGCGCGGTCATCAGAAAGGCGCAGCCACAGGTTATTCCGGTTTTTATCACGGGTTTGGGCAACGATTTGCCAAAACAGATTTTGGGAAATTGGCGCGGCGGCGAAAAAGTGCGGATTTGGTTTGGCGAGCCGGTTGATTTGTCAAAATTTTACGAAAAAAGCGATAGACTTCGCACACACAAGGAAATCGGCGACTTTTTGATGGAAAAAATTGGTGAACTGGCAGAGATAGACAGGGAAAAGCACAATAATGCAGAAGCCCGCACGAAGTAAGGGCGAGAAAACACATAACTAAAGCGGGACACACTTACTTCGTGCGTGTTTCTGCATTATAAAATGGAAGATAGGAGCAAACCACTTTTGGAAATGTCGTCGCGCCGCCGCTGGGCGGTGACGATTGGCGTGATGACGGGAATGTTTATCGCCGCGCTCGAAGCGACGGTCGTCGGGACGGCGATGCCGACGGTGATTGCGTCTTTGGGCGGTTTGAATCATTACAGTTGGGTTTTTTCGGCGTATCTCGTAACTTCAACCGTGACCGTTCCGGTTTGGGGAAAACTTTCCGACATTTACGGTCGCCGACTGCTTTATCAAATCGGGATTGCGATATTTTTGCTCGGTTCGATTTTGTCGGGAATGTCGGACACGATGACGCAGTTAATTATTTATCGCGCGATTCAGGGACTCGGCGCGGGCGCGCTTGTTCCGCTCGGAATGACGATTATCGGCGATATTTTTACGCTCGAAGAACGCGCCAAAATGCAGGCGTATTTCAGCGGGGTGTGGGGACTTTCGAGCGTCGTCGGTCCGATTGTCGGCGGTTTTATCACCGATCAAATCTCGTGGCGTTGGGTTTTTTATATTAATGTTCCGATTGGAATTGTTGCGGCATTAATTATCGGCTTTGCTTTGAAAGAACCGAAACTGACGAAAAAACCGAAGATTGATTATGCGGGCGCGGGAATTTTGATGCTCGCTATTAGTCTTTTAATGCTCGTGCTGGTCGAAGGCAGCGCGTCTCTCGACATTTTTTTGACATCGAAAAATATTTTACTGCTAATCTCTTCGGTTATTTTGCTGCTGCTTTTCGCGTGGATTGAAAAACGCGCGTCCGATCCGATAATTCCGTTTGATCTGTTCAAAAACCGAACAATTTCCGTCGCTGTCGGAGCGGGATTTCTGGCAGGTGTCGCAATGTTCGGCGCGATTTCTTTCGTGCCGCTGTTCGCGCAGGGTGCGTTGGGTTCGACGGCGACCGAAGCCGGTTCTTTGCTGACACCGCTGATGTTAAGTTGGGTTTCGATGTCAATTATCGGCGGGCGCATTCTTTTAAAAGTCGGTTTCCGAAAGCTGACTTTCACCGGATTTGTGGTTCTAACCGCCGGATTTCTTTTTCTCTCGATGTTTGAGCGTAATACTGCAAAAGTCTGGCTGTATGTGGATTTGGCTTTAATCGGCGCAGGTTTGGGAATGACGATGCTGACGCTTTTAATCGCGGTTCAGCAAGCGGTCGAGCGGACAAAACTCGGCGTGGCGACTTCGCTCAATCAATTTTCACGCGCCATCGGCGGCGCGTTCGGCGTGGCGATTATGGGCGCGTTTTTGACGGCGGGTTTGGCGACGCAGTTGAATCAAGCTGCCCAAACCGGAAACAGCAATTTAACAATCGAACAAGCCGCCGCCTTCGCCGCCAATCCGAACGCTTTGATTGATCCGCAGGCAAAATCGAATTTGCCGCCGGAAACTTTGAATGTTTTACAGGAAGCGATGGCGATTTCGGTGCATAAAGTTTTTCGCGTCGGAGCGATTCTTTCATTTTTGGCTCTGCTCGTCGCTTTGTATTTGCCAAAACAGGAAAGCGAAACGGAAGTTCATAAAAGTAATCCCGATGCAGGTGAAAAAATGTTTATGGCTGAACAAACGACAATAAATGCGCGAAATCAGCCGGAAGCCGGAGAATTTTAAAGGAAATTTATTTTTGCGGAATTGATTTATAATGTTTATATGAATGAAAAACTCGAAAACTACGTCGGTAAACTTAACGAACAGATAGTTAAAAATCATCGCGCAGACATTGATTTGTTTGCAAAACTGACGGAAATTCAAGCTGAATTAGGTTTACTTTACGATGCGCGTCCGACTTGTCCGTTTTTGCGTCCGCATTTTCTGTCGCGTTCGCAGTACGATGAAATCGCTAACGCCGCCGAAATTATCGCCGAAACATTCAGAACCGTCGCGCTTGCCGCACTTGAAAATGACGAAATTTTTAACAAACTGGATTTGACCGATAGTGAAGCGCGAATGGCGCGGATCAATCCAGGTTACGATAAACTTTGTGTTACCAGTCGTTTAGACACTTTTGTTGCGGGAGATGGTTTCAAGTTTTTAGAATATAACGCCGAAACACCCGCCGGTGTCGGCGACCAAATGCAGCTTGAAACGGTTTTGGAAAATATTCCCGAAGTCAAAGAATTTCTCGCTGAAAATAAAAACTGGCGACCGAAACCGCATCAAAAATTGCTGGAATCATTGTTTGCAACTTACCGCGAATTCGGCGGAAAAAAGAGCAAACCGAACATTGCCATCGTCGATTGGGATGGCGTTTCAACCGAATCCGAATTTTATATTTTGAAGGATTATTTCGAGTCGAAGGGTTTCAAAACACTGATAATTGATCCGCGCGAACTCGAATACGACGACGAAAAACTGCACGCCGGAGAGTTCGAGATTGATATTTTTTACAAACGGGTTTTGATTCACGAATTTCTCGAAAAATTCGACGAGACTCATCCTTTCATTCGCGCTTACGCCGACGGAAATATTTTTATGGCGAACTCTTTCCGCGTCAAACTCGCGCATAAAAAAGCGGGTTTCGCTATTTTGACCGATGAAAAATACGAAAAACTTTTCACGCCAAATCAACTCGAAACAATTAAAAAACACATTCCGTGGACGCGAAAAGTCGAAGATGGCAATACTAAGTTCAACGAAAAAGAAATTAATTTGTTAGAATTTTTGCGTGGAAATCGTAAAACATTTCTGCTCAAACCGAATGACGATTACGGCGGAAAGGGAATTGTTTTAGGCTGGGAAACTTCGCAATCAGATTGGGAAACGGCGATAAATAATGCTTTGCAAGATTCGTTTATCGTGCAGGAACGTGCCGAAATCGAGAAAAAAGAATTTCCGGTTTATGCGGATTCGGTTACGCTGGAAAATCTCCTGGTTGATTTTGACCCGTTTCTTTTTCTCGACAAAGTTGAAGGCGGACTCGTGCGGCTTTCTTCATCTTCACTCGTTAACGTAACGCAGGGCGGCGGTCAAACTGCGCTGGTTGTGTTGGAAGATTTTTGACGATTCGGTTATAAATTTTCCTTTTTCATAAATTAATTTTTTTCTTTCCCTTAATTACCTTCCAAGCCAAGAGTCCGCCAACGATTCCGACCATAGTCAACAGGGAATTTTTCACTTTTTTGTGCGTTGTCAGCCAAGTGTATGGGTCTGATCTGAATTGTTCGTCGGAAAATTGTCCTTCGACAGTATCGAAACCCGCAATTGGTTTAAACAGATTGTTTCGACGTTGATTTAAATTCGGTTCGTCAATCTTTTGCCCGACAAAGCCGACTTTGCCGGAAATCCAGTCGGCAAGCGTCGGCGACAATCGTTCAGCGAAAATTACGCCCGCGCCCGCGCCGCCCGCGACTATATCCGTTACCGGATTTTCCGCCGCGTAAAGAATTGTGTCCACAACAATTTGCGGATGATAAATCGGCGGCACGGGGCGCAATTTGAACGGCATTTTATTAAATCCCTTTTCGTAAATCGGTGTGTTTATCGCGGCAGGCAGAATTTGTGTAATGGAAACGGGAACTTCATCGTGTTCGATTTCAGCACGGAGAACTTGCAAAAAACCGCGCAAACCGTGTTTCGACGCGCCGTAAGCCGATTGATAAGGCGCAGTGCGCCACGCTTCAGCCGAACCGACGTGAATCAATGCGCCGCCTTTTTCCCGTAAATGCGGTAATGCGGCTTTCGCGCCGTGGATTTGTCCTAAAAGATTGACTTCGAGCAGACGTTTGTATTCTTCCGGCTCGGTTTTTTCAACCGTCGCAAAAATAAAAGTTGCCGCTGAATGAATCCAAGTGTCAAGTCTGCCGTATCTTTCAAGGCATTTATCGGCAACATTTTTGACTTGCTCAAAATTGGCAACATCGGCTATAACGTAAAACGCTTCACCGCCGTCTGCTTCAATTTCTGCAACCAAAGATTTTAAGCCTTCTTCGCTGCGTGCCGCTACACAAAGTTTCGCGCCGCGTTTCGCAAATTCCATTGCCGCCAACCGTCCGATGCCGCTCGATGCCCCGAAAACAACTGCGACCTGAACACCGAGCAATTTTAAATTTATTTTCATTTTCTTACCTCAAACCTTCTAACAAAACCACGTGGTGTTTCCAATTTTTCGATGAGTTGTCCGTGTTTTCCAATAAACTCACAGAGCAATTCAAACGCTTTGGGCGTATCGAAAGCGGGTCGCCGCCGCGAAGTAAAACTTTTCCTTCGCGTTCAGAAGAAACTCGCCAAACTCAAAACTCCGTGTTTCCAATGATATACGCCTTCTAATAACTTTCTAATAATTTTCTCATCGAAAAAAAAGGACTTTTTCGGCAAAAAAAAATATATTTGGTGTTCAAATCTACGATAAAACGATTTTAACATATCGTTCAGAATTCCTTAAAGAAATTTTCCGTTTCTCAGGCGGCATATTTCGACTAATCAAAAAGAGGTGAATTATGAGTAAAAAAAATAAAATAAAAGGCGTAATAATAGGTTTCTTTTTATGTGTAGTGATCGGATTTTTCGTCGTTCCGGCAGTTTCACAATTGATTGACCGGACGCAGAATCCAAACAACGGCAATTTCGGCATTGCCAAATCTTTAACGCAGGAAATCGGCGCGGGGCGCGGCGATGTTACAACACCAGATTCTTCGGCGTTCATCATTTCACGCGATCCGTTTCGGGCAATCCGGCGCGGGCGGCAATTATTTCAGCGAAAATTCCTGCGTGTGCTAGGTTTGGGTCCGACATCGCACGATAGCGTCGGCGATTTGAATAGAGATTTGGCATTGAGCGCGGGACTTGCGGACAGTTGCGCCGCCTGCCACGGGCGACCACGCGGTTCTGCCGGATTCGGCGGCGATGTCGCAACGCGCCCCGACAGCCGCGATGCGCCGCATCTGTTTGGTCTTGGCATTAAAGAAATGCTGGCTGATGAAATTACCGGCGATTTAAGAGCGATTCGAGATGACGCAATCGTACAGGCGCGGCGGCTGCACCGAAACGTCAGCCTTCCGCTCGTCAGCAAAGGAATCAATTACGGTCTAATTACCGGACGACCGAACAGAACGGTTGATATTTCGCAAGTGAACGGCGTTGATGCGGATTTGCGTGTCAAGCCGTTTTTTCATCACGGCGGAACAATTTCGATTCACGAATTTGTCGTCGGAGCGTTCAACGACGAAATGGGAATGCAGGCGGTTGACCCGGAATTGATGGCGGCGCACAACGGCGGACGCTATGTTACAAATGCGGGAATGGTTCTCGACGGTTCAAAGGATTTCATCAAAGCACCGCCGACGGATAATCCTGCCGAAGATGTTGACGGCGACGGTGTTACAAACGAAATTCCCGCCAGCCTCGTTGACCATATGGAATTTTATTTGCTCAATTATTTCAAACCTGCGACTTATCAGCAAACAAATGAAACACGGCAGGGACGGGAAATTTTTGAACAAGTCGGCTGCGCTCAATGCCACGTTCCCGATTTACGAATAATGCGCGACCGCCGCGTTGCCGATGTTGAAACCGTTTATGACAACCAACGCGGAATTTTCAATAATCTGTTTGCGACGGCGAATCCGATTTTCAATACAGTCGCCGACCAAAGCGATTTTCCGGCGATGAAAAAACCGAAACTCCAGCCGTTTAACGTCGAAAACATTTTCACAGATTTCAAACGCCACGATGTCGGCGCAAACTTTTACGAACGCGATTACGACGGCACAACCCGCACGACGTTTATGACCACGCCGTTGTGGGGAGTCGGTTCGACTTCGCCTTACGGACACGACGGACGCAGCATCAATCTAATGGAAGTTATTTTGCGGCACGGCGGCGAAGCGCAAAATTCGCACGAGGAATTTGCTCATCTTTCGGCAAACAATCAAAGGCGTTTGATTTCATTTCTCGAATCACTTGTTTTGTTTCCGCCGGATGATACGGCTTCCAATCTCGACGCGGGCGACCGCAACGTGCAGGGCTTTCCGCAATTCGGACACGGCAGTTTGAAACTGACGGTGCTGTTTAATAACCCGAGTGATCCTGAATAGTTAGTCGGGCGGCTATCGCTTAGAGTCTGTTTAAATTTAGAAGGTGAAAATTGAAAATCGGGCAACGGGTTCGCTAAACTTGGTTTTAGACTAATAAAATTCAAGGAGTTAGCGAACAAATGAGTTATGAAACAAATTTAACCGATGCCCGTTGGGAAA
>JBBSIE010000138.1:0-9592 GCA_038232235.1 Pyrinomonadales bacterium
ACAGCGTCGGCGAAAAGTATGTTTTTCACCCTGGCGATAACCTTTTTCTAAGGCTTCGCTTTCTGCTACACTCAGTTCAAGTTTCTTGATTTTCCCCATTTCGGGAAATAATATACCATCTTTTTGTCCGACTACTTATTTATCAAAAATTTTAGTGAATTTTGTAACACTAATTTTAATAATCCGGCATTTTATATTTTAGGCGGAAAACAGAAATGTGATTGCCCGTAAATTGAAAACGAGCAATCACTTAAAAGCATTTTGAATTTGAGCTTCCGTCGGAATGTTGAAAAGGATTTCGACTTCGATGCAAATTCCTCGAAGCAATTGCCGCAATTTCGCAAAATTCGCCCGCCTGCCTTGCCGGAATCACCTTTTAAACCGCAATATTTGCCGCGCCCAAAAGGTTTCAAAATCGCGTGCGCCATCGGCGTATCGAGTTGTTGTTTCTCAGTATGGTATTTTAAACATTCCTGATTTCCGATATATTTTATGCCGGCAATAGTTTTTGTCGGTCGCCAATTTTTAAGTAAATTATCCTTTGCCAACATACTATGTGCCGATGTTAAAAAAGAATTTTTGACGCAGAAAAAAACGCAGAAACCGAGCGTCATTAAAATCAAAATTATCTTGACGGTTTTCATTATAAAATATTTCGGACAGTTAAAAATTAAACGATTTCAGAACCGGATTTTTTCATTCTAATTGTTTACACAAACATTTTAACAATTATAAGCCGAAAAAATAAACGAATTAGCTTTGTAAATTTTGTGAAGTAATCTAATCTTGGTTTTTACCAGAGACAAAAATCAGAGGAAATTTATGAAATATCGAGAATTGGGAAGAACAGATTACAAAGTTTCGGAAGTGAGTTTCGGCGCGTGGGCAATCGGTGGAACTTTGGGCAAAGTCGAAGACGACGAATCAATTGCCGCCTTGCACACGGCGGTTGATTTGGGTGTAAATTTCTTCGACACGGCGGACGTTTACGGCGACGGACACAGCGAAAAACTACTGGCGAAACTGAAAAAAGATCGTGCCGGCGAAGAAATTATTATTGCGACGAAAGCCGGACGGCGTTTGCCCGAACAAACTGTTGCGGGTTACAGCCGCGAAAATCTCGCTTCGTTTATTGAACGAAGTTTGAAAAATCTCGAAACCGATTGTCTTGATTTAGTTCAGCTTCATTGTCCGCCGCAAGACGCTTATTATCATCCCGAAATTTTTGGCATTATGGATGATTTTATCAAAGAAGGAAAGATAAAATTTTACGGCGTGAGTGTCGAAAAAGTCGAAGAAGCGTTAAAGGCAATCGAATATCCAAATGTCCAAAGCGTTCAGATAATTTTCAATATGTTTCGCCAGCGTCCGGCAGATTTCTTTTTTGATTTGGCAAAAGAAAAACAAGTCGGAATTTTAGCCAGAGTTCCGCTCTCTTCGGGAATGCTAACCGGAAAAATGTCGAAAAATTCGACGTTTGAAAAAGACGATCACCGCAATTTCAACCGTCACGGCGAAGCGTTTGATGTCGGCGAAACATTTTCGGGCGTTGAGTTTGAAACAGGACTTGCGGCGGCTGAAGAATTAAAAAAACTCGTCCCTGAAGGAATGACGATGGCGCAATTCGCCTTGCGTTGGATTTTGATGTTTAATGCCGTAACCTGCACAATTCCGGGCGCAAAACGTCCTTCGCAGGAAGAAGACAACGCCAAAGCCGCTGACTTTCCGCCGCTTTCGGATGAAACAATGAAGGCGGTAAAAGATTTATACGAAAGCAAAATCAAGCCGCAGGTTCATCAGTATTGGTAAATCAGGCGAAGCCTTGAAATGTCGCGCTGCGGCGGTGCGCCGAAAAGTTTTTTGTAGTCGCGGCTGAAATATGACGGGTCTTCGTAGCCGACGCGAAAACCGGCGTTTGCCGCGTCCAAATCTTCGCCGAGCATTAAGCGGCGGGCTTCCTGCAATCGGATTTGTTTTTGAAACTGCAAAGGACTCATTGCCGTGACGGATTTGAAATGATGATGAAAACCGGAAACGCTCATACCGAGTTCACGCGCCATATTTTCGATGACGAGCGGCTGGTCAATGTTTTCGCGCAGTTGTCTGACGGCTTCGGAGATTCGCTTCGTGTCGCCGGTCGAAGCGAGCAGATGACTGAGCCGCGCACCCTGTTCGCCTTTTAAAAGGCGGTAAATTATCTCTTTGATGATGAGCGGCGCGAGAATTTTCATTTCGTTCGGTGTTTCGAGAAGTCTTGCCAATCTGACCACCGCGTCGAGCATCTCCGCATCAATCGAACTGACATCCATTGCTTTGACGCTCGCATCACTTTTTTTCGTTTCGATGCCGGATTCCATCAACATCGAAGCAACAATCGAAGTATCGAGATTCAGACGAAAAATCAAGTAAGGTTTTTCGTCGGAGGCTTCGGAAACACGGCTGGCAATCGGCACATCAACCGTCGAAATTAAATAACGTCCCGAATCGTAGTTCAACACTTCCCCGCCTAAAAGCACCTGTTTGCCGCCCTGCGCGATGACGCAAAAAGCGTTTTAGTGTTATAAAAACAATTCCGAGCAGTGAAAAATTGAAAATCAAATTTTTCCGATTAACAATAGTTTTTGCCGTCATCATAAATTTTCAAGCGGCGATTTTTTCATTCCGCGCATAAATCGCCTCATTTTTCTTTCGCGTATCATAGAGATCAACCGCCTGCTGCATTCTCAGCCAAATGTCCAGCGACATTCCGAACGCGCGACCAAGACGATGCGCGATGTCCGCTGTAACCGGCGCGTTTTCACTCAAAATTTCATTGAAATTCTGCCGCGAAATGCCGAGCGTATCAGCCAATTCATCAGCCGACAAATTGATTTCCGGCAAAGTATCTTCCCTCAAAATCGCCCCCGGATGTGTCGGGCGACGCTCTCTTTTAATCGGCATAAATTTATTTTTTAATGATAATTTTCCAAATCCAAGTCAAACGCATTACCGTTCTCGAAACTAAAAGTAAGCCGCCAATTTTTGTTAATTTTCATTGCCCAAATTCCGGCGCGTCTGCCTTTCAATTCGTGCAAATCGTAACCCGGAAAATTGAGTTGTTCGGGCGCGTCTGCTTCGTTTATCGCGTCCATTTGCCGAATAATTTTCGGCGCAAAATCAGATGCGATATGTTTGGATTTCCGCGCTCGAGCAACTCGCGCAAACCTTTGTTTTTGAAAGACCGAATCATTTAATCCAATCTTTCAAAGATTCCAGCCGCGCCCATTCCGCCGCCGACGCACATCGTTACCATTCCGTAGCGTCCGCCGGTGCGTTTTAATTCCTGCAAAATCGTCGCCGTCAGTTTCGCGCCCGTGCAGCCGAGCGGATGTCCGAGAGCGACCGCGCCGCCGTTGACGTTGACTTTCGCCGGGTTCATTTCGAGAACTTTCATCACCGATAAACCCTGCGCGGCAAACGCTTCGTTTAGTTCAAAAACGTCAATATCTTCCAAAGTTAAACCGGCTAATTTCAGAGCTTTAGGAATTGCGTAAACCGGACCGATGCCCATTTCTTCGGGCAGACAGCCGGAAGTCGCAAATGAAACGAACCGCGCCAAAGGCTTTAATCCCAATTCGTTAGCCTTGTCCAAAGACATCACAACCGCCGCCGCCGCACCGTCCGACATCTGCGACGAATTGCCCGCAGTAACCGTACCTTTGACGTGAAAAACCGGACGCAGTTTCGCAAAACCTTCCATCGAAGCGTCGTAACGCACGCCTTCATCGGTGTCGAAAACGACTTCTTTCGAGCGCACACGACCGCTTTCATCAACTTCGTCAACGCGCACCGTGAAAGGCACGATTTCGTCCTTAAATCTGCCTTCTTTAATCGCCGCCGCCGCTTTTTGATGCGAGCCAAGCGAAAATTCGTCCGCCTGTTCGCGCGTAATTTCGTATTTCTTCGCCAGATTTTCCGCCGTCAAACCCATATTCAAATAATAATCGGGATAATTATCAACGATTTTCGGATTCGGACGCACGACATTGCCGCCCATCGGAATCATTGACATCGTTTCCAGACCGCCCGCAACGATAATGTCCGCGCCGCCCGTGCGAATCCTATCCGCCGCGATTGCAATAGTTTGCAAACCCGACGAACAGTAACGATTCACCGTCATCGCCGAAACTTCGACCGGCAAACCCGCTTCAATCGCCGAAGTCCGCGCCACATTCATCCCCTGCTCGGCTTCGGGAAACGCGCAGCCCATCACCACATCGTCAATCTGCGCCAAATCCAAACCCTCGACGCGCTCAACAGCCCCGCGAATCGCCGCCGCGCCCAAATCATCAGGACGCGAATTTTTCAAAGTCCCTTTCGGAGCTTTCCCGACAGCCGTCCGCACGGCTGATACGATAACTGCTTCTTTCATAATTTATTTACCTCAAGTTTTACATTCCAAAATGTCTTAACACTAATCTTATTTAACTATCCGTTAGATACTCGCTGATATTTTTCTTCAATTCATATCTTACCCAACTGCCGCCTCTCGAAAAACCGTGAGCATAAATAATTTGATCGTCGTGCAATTTGGTGTCGGCATATAAGACACCATTTGACGAGATTGCGTAAAGTTCGTCCGGCGTTAAAGGAATCGGCTTTTCTATCAACCATACTTCGGGAGTATCAATCATATGTCCTCCTCCGCGTCCTTCCTGCTCAAGTGTCAGTTTGATGCCCTTTGATCGGCATATTTTTTCAACCAGATCGTGAGCTTCTTTTTCAATTTCCAAATTTTCTTTCCACTGCTTTTCCCAAGCCTTCCGTTCGGCTTTTTCCTGTTCCGGCGATAAATTCGGCGACGCTGCCGATGTCGAATCAATATCGCTAATCTTTTTTTGACGCACAAAAAACAAAATAAAAAACAATAGTAAAGATAAAATAATCAGCCACAACGGATAAAAATTATCTTCCTGTATCCATCTCGAAAACGACATTGCGACAACCATAAACAGAAAAAAACCGGCTGCGTAATCTGTGAACTTTAAAAATTTCTCACTATTCATCGCATTCGTTCATTTCCGCTTTTTTCTTCACGATTCTCAGCATTTCGCGTCTGATCAAACCGCTGAACGGCTGAATAAACATCCAGTAAAATCCGAAACTGCGGCGGCTCGCGTCGTCGAGACAGCGGACGCGCGTTTCAGTCGTCAGACGGGTTTCGCCGCCGTTGCTGTCAACCGAAAAATTCCAGACAGCTTTGGCGAAACCTCTTTCGTCAAATTCGCGGAAATTGCCGGAATTTATCTTTTGCAGTTTGCCGCCAAGCGTCCAAAATTTTCCCGCCAAACCGAGCAACAGTTCTTCATTTTCGCGCTCGCCCAAAATTTCAAAATTCGATTTCCGCAAATCGCCCAACTTCAATTTCGCATTTGGCAAACCGCGCAGAAAAAACAACCCGCGAATAATCGGCGATTCGCACAGATCAATTTCATTGACCGCCTCGAAAACAGTTTCCGCCGCCGCGCGAATCTCTATATCGTGCGTTTCGACGAAATCATATTTCGGCAAAAACTCGTCAATCAGCATTTTGTTCAACTTGCCAAAAATGAAATGAGTGAATGTTCATTCATTTTTACAATATACACAAAATTATGCGATATTCCTAATAATTTTACTTGTGCTTTACACATTTCTCTGAACTCTTCCAATAACTTTGGTGCCGCTCATAAAATTCGATCAAAACTGATGACCTTGAGCAATCCAATAATGCCAGTCTTCGATTCCCTCGCGGGTTTCTTCATCAACGGCAATCGGTTCGATTTGTTCCACAGGCAAATCTACGATTTCACCTTTCAACTCGACTTCAACAAATATTCCCTTCATCGAATCTATCTCGGACATTCCCAAAACATTGACTTGTGAACCGCCGTGTTCCCCGATTCGTTTAGCTTTGAACGGAAAATTTAATTTGTCGCCCAGATAAGTTTCCCAACCTGCCGCTTGCTCATATTCGTCATAGCAATCAACCACGACTTCATCTTGAATGCGGCTTTCTCTCTCATCATCTTTTTCTTCAAATTTTTTCATATTGCCGTTTCGACTTCTTCGATTTGTAAAATCTCCTTCAAAACTCGCGGCTCAATTGTAATTAAAAAACCGCGCTTGCCGCCGTTGATATAAATTTTCGGCAAATCGAAAATCGTCCGTTCCGCGTAAACCGGCATTTTCGCCTTTGTCCCGAATGGCGACGTGCCGCCGACCAAATAGCCGGTTAATTTCTGCGCCTTTTCCGGCGCGACAGGCGCGACTGTTTTGACGTTCAAAATCCGCGCCAACGCTTTGGTCGAAACCTGTAAATCGCCGTGCATCAACACAATCAGCGGCTGGCGTTCGTTCGCTTCAAAGATCAGAGTTTTGATTACCGCGTGTTCATCAACTTGCAAAACTTCCGACGAATGTTTTGTTCCGCCTTTTTCGACATATTCAAAAACGTGCGGTTCAAATTCGACTTTTTTCTCGCGCAAAACACGAATCGCGGGCGTTATCGGATAATTCATTTTTGAATTTCCTTGTGTCTAAAACACGAAACAAGATGATCGTTGACCAAACCGCAAGCCTGCATAAACGCATACATAATCGTTGAACCGACAAAATTGAAACCGCGCTTTTTCAAATCTTTGCTCACGCGGTCGGAAATCTCGCTTTTTGCAGGAACATCATTGATATTTTTCCAATTGTTCACAATCGGCTTGCCATTAACAAATTGCCAAATGTATGAATTAAACGAGTCAAATTCATCCTGAATTCTCAAAAACCCTTGCGCGTTCCGAATTGCCGACGCAATTTTGAGACGGTTACGAATGATGCCTTCGTTTTGCAGAAGACTTTCGGCTTTTTTCGCATCATAATGCGCGATTTTTTCCGCGTCGAAATCGTCAAATGCGGCGCGATAATTTTCACGCTTTCTCAAAATCGTGTCCCAACTTAAACCGGCTTGCGCTCCTTCGAGAATTAAAAATTCAAATAATTTTTTGTCGTCGTGCGCGGGAACACCCCATTCGGAATCGTGATACAAAATTGATAAATCATTTTTCGCCCAATCGCAGCGCGTTTTTTCATTTCGCATACGTTTCAAACGGGAGATATTTTCCAATCAACTCCGCAGGTTTCAGATTGACGAAATTTACATCGGCTTCGACAACCGACGCGAGTTTCAAAATATCCGCAACTGAATTAACCGTCGCAATGCCGACTGATTTCATTCCGGCGCGGTGCGCGGCTTCAAAACCGTTAATCGCGTCTTCAAAAACGAGGCAGTTTTTCGGTTCAATGCCGAGTTTCTCCGCTGATTTTATAAAAACTTCCGGGTTCGGTTTGCCATTTTCGACATCCGCCGCCGTTGTAATCGCGTCAAAAAATCGCCGCAAATTCAAACCGTCGAGAATAAATTCCATATTCGCCACCGGCGCGGCGGTCGCCACCGCCATTTTTACGCCGAGCGATTTGGCGGCTTCGAGAAATTCCATCGCGCCCGTAATCGCGCGTCTTTCCGGCAAAAAAAGTTCGCGGTAAAGAGTTTCCTTGCGCTGACCGAGTTCCAATAATCTTTCTTCGGTCGCGTCGGCGAAAAAATTCGGGATAATTTCGCGGTTCGTCTTTCCGGCGGTTTTGACCAAAAAATCGTGCGCGTCCGTTTTAATTCCGTTTTCGCCGAGCATTTTCTGCCACGCCGCGCCGTGATAGTGCATATTGTCAACGAGCGTTCCGTCCATATCGAAAATAAACGCGCGTGTTTCATAATTATTCATCTCGTTATTTTAACTGAAAAAAATTTTACTTGCCGCTGAAATTTCCTTCGCGGCGTTCGATAAATGACTGCACGCCTTCTTTCGCATCTTCGGATTTGAAAAGTTCGAGAATTTGCGGCGTAAGATGTTCGGCGGCTTTGGTAAAGCCTTCAGTTTGCGATTTTCGCGCCGATTCGATGGTCGCGCGAACGCCCAAAGGTGCTTGTTTGGCGATTTTTTCGGCGATTTCGACGGCTTTTTTGAGCTGTTTTCCGTGTTCGGTAATTTCCTGCACGAGTCCGATTCGCAAGGCTTCTTTCGCGTCAAATTCGTCGCCCGTCAGCAGCCAGCGCATCGCATTTCCCCAACCGGCAACTTCGGGAAAACGAAGCGTCGCGCCGCCGAACGGGAAAATTCCGCGCTTGATTTCGATCTGCGCGAACGTAGCGTTTTCCGAAGCGATACGAACATCGGACGCGAGCAGCAATTCGATGCCGATGGTCAGACATTTTCCGTGAACGGCGGCGACAATCGGTTTTGTCCGCGAGCGTTTTCCGTCGAGATTCAGTGGATCAATGGCATTTTCGGAATAACTTAAAATCCCTTTTTCGATGACTTTCGGCGCGACGTTTGCCAAATCCAAGCCCGCCGTGAACATTTCGCCTTTTGCAAACAAAACGCCGCAGCGGATTTCGTCGTCATCTTCCAAACGCGCATAAGCGAGCGCGAGTTCTTCGAGCATTTGCAAATCAAAAGCGTTGCGTTTCGCGGGACGATTCAAGCCGATTAGAAGAATGTGTCCGCGCTGTTCGACTGAAATTTTTTGTTCGGTAGTCGGTGTCATAATTTTTTGTTTTTAATGCGGAAAACCACTTTCTTTCGTTATTCTTTCCGCCTGCCGGAAATGTCGTTTTTCGTGTTCAACGACGATTGCGAAACCATCCGACAAACGATACGTTACAAATTTCATATACGGCGACGTAATTTTAATTTTGCCGCAATCCGTCGTTTCGAGTTTTTTTATTTTCCCGATCAGTTCCGCTTGATGTCCGGCGAAAATCTCAATGATATGCGGGTCAATCTCGCTCGGCGGCACGATCTTCTGCGTCGGTGCTTTAAATTTCCGCGCGTCTTTTTTCATTGAACCGATCAGCAAATTCCCGAAAAACCCCGAAAGCGGCGAAAGTTTTTCAAGCGGCGAATGCTTCTGTTTCCCGTCGGCGATTTCGTCGAATTTGTCGTATAAAAGTTCATTCGATTTGATCAAATGCTCGAAACATTGTCCGACGCTCCAACTTTCGTCTGAAGTTTTCCAGTTAATCTGTGCGGGCGAAAGATTGCCGAAAGTTTTTTGTGAATTTTCGGCAATCGTTTGCAGTTCGACAATCAAATTTTTCAAATCATCCTTCACGCTTATTTCGTTAATTTCTCAAAGGCTTACCCGTTTTCAACATTCCCGCGATTCTTTCCTGCGTTTTCCGTTCGCCGCAAAGTGATAAAAACGCCTCGCGTTCCAGATCGAGTAAGTATCTTTCCGAAACAAAAGTTTGATGATTCAAATCGCCGCCGCACAAAATTTTGGCGATTTTGTTGCTGATCAATTCGTCGTGTTCAGAAATGAACGCGCCTTGCTTCATCGTGTGCAGAGCGAGTTTGAACGCTGCTTGTCCGGCTTCGCCCATCGCTAAAATGTCTTCGCGTTCGACGGGCTGCACATAACCTGCCGATGCGAGATTTAAGACTTCCTGTTTTGCGTCGGCGATCAAACGGTCGCCGTTCATCGAAATCGCGTCGGATTTTCTTAAAAGTCCCATACTTTTCGC
>JBBSIE010000139.1:0-9513 GCA_038232235.1 Pyrinomonadales bacterium
GATTGGTTCGTCACCGAAGCCGACGAAAGCGACCGTTCATTTTTGATGTTAAGCCCGACGCTCGCCGTCGTTACGAATATCGACAAGGAACATATGGAATCTTACAAAGGAATGGACGATGTGGTTCAATGTTTTACCGATTTCATCAACAAAGTTCCGTTCTACGGCGCGGCTGTCATTTGTCTCGACGACCCGAATGTTCAATTGATAATTCCGCGCATAAAACGTCGCCGCGTAACTTACGGAATGACGGCGCAGGCTGATGTTTCCGGTCATAACATCGTTTATAACGATTGTTTCGGCTCGACGTTTTCGGTCTGGCAAGGCGCGGAAGTTTTAGGCGAAATAAATTTACCCGTGCCGGGAAAACATAATGTTTATAATGCTTTAGCGGCAACTTCCGTCGCTTTGGAACTGGAAGTTCCGTTTGCGGATATTGCCGAAGCCTTTACGAAATTTAAGAATGCGGACAGACGTTTTCAATTTAAAGGCGAAGCTAAAGGCATTACGGTTGTTGACGATTACGGACATCATCCGACGGAAATTGTCGCTACGCTTTCGGCGGCGAAAAACGGTTCGGGCGGAAAACGCACAGTTGTTGTGTTTCAGCCGCATCGTTATTCGCGGACGAAGGAATTGATGAACGAATTTGCGCTGGCTTTTAACAACGCGGATGTTCTTTATGTCCTTGATATTTACGCCGCGAACGAACAGCCGATTGAAGGTATTACGGCGGAAATTTTGACCGAAAACATCAAGCAATACGGACACAAAAACGCGAATTACATCGGCGACATCGAAACTGCCGCCGAAAAAGTAATTGAAAATTTGCAGGAAAATGATTTGTTAATCACGCTCGGCGCGGGAAGTATTACGCGGCTTTCCGATGAGATTTTGGAAAAACTGAATATAGATGTCGAATGTTAGATTTCAGATGTCAAAAACCGGAGTTGGGAGTTTGAATTATGGCAACACGAAAAAGAACAACGCAGCGTAAAACAGGAACGGCAGTCAAAAGACGGCGAACGACGGCGGTTCGCAAACAAAATTCAGGTGCGGCGGCAAAATTTTTAGTGCCATTCGTTTTCGCCGTCGGCATTTTATTTTGTTTGGGTTTCCTGATGTTTATGGGTTATCGAACGGTAACTGCTTCGTCTTTTTTTGACGTGAAAAACATTGATATTCGCGGCACAAATCGCGTTTCAAAAGACGACATCGAAAAAATCGTCAGCCGCCAAACTGATAAATCGGGCGTTTGGAACGCTGATTTAATCACGATCAGAGAAGATATTGAAAAGATTACACAGGTTAAATCGGCAGTTGTTTCGCGGGTTTTGCCGAACGGTTTGCGCGTTAATTTAGTCGAACGCCAGCCGCGTGCGGTTGTCAGACTCGACAGAGGCGATTTGTGGGCGGACGACGACGCGGTTTTGTTTGATTTGGTCGGTAAAAACGATGAACGTCCGCCGTTTGTGATGAAAGGATGGGACGAAAGCAAAACCGATAAAGCAATGAAAGACAATCAGGAACGCATAAAGGTTTATCAGAAAATGTTGAATGAATGGCAGGAATTTGAACTTGCCAAGCGCGTCAGCATTGTAAATTTGTCGGATTTACAGTCGCCGCAAGTAACTGTTCAGGATTCGGGCGAAACCGTAATACTCGAACTAACAAGGGAAAACTCTGCCAAACGTCTGCAAAAAAGTCTGGAAATCATTGCAGGCAGAGGAAAGGAAATCGAATCGGTCAGCTTAAACGGGCAGAAGGAAGTTTTGGGATTTCGAGTCAAGTGAAAATTCCAGATTCCAAATTCCAGATTGAAAGAAAAATTTGGAGTTTGGAGTTTGGAATCTGGAATTAAAAAAAGATGAGTCGTGAAATACAGGCAGTCGGTTTAGACATTGGCACGAGCAAAGTTCGGTGCGTCGTCGCAGAACCGTCTGAGGGCGGCGCGATGAATATTGTCGGTGTCGGACAAGCCGAATCGCGCGGTTTGCGGCGCGGGATTGTAACGACGACGGAAGCGATTGTCGAATCAATCAAAAAAGCCGTCGAAGATGCCGAACGAATGAGCGGTTTGGAAGTTCATTCGGCGACGATCAATCTTTCGGGCGAACATCTGCAAGGCGAAAATAAAAGCGGTGTGGTCGCGGTCGCCGGTGCGGGACGCGAAATAATGAACGAAGATGTCGAACGCGCCGTCGAATCCGCCAGCGCGATCCAGCTTCCGGCAGGCTGGAAAATCGTTGATCGGCTGCCGCAGGAATTTATTATTGACGGTCAGGACGGAATCATCGAGCCGGTCGGAATGCACGGAGCGCGTCTGGAATGCCGCGTTCACATCGTTACGAGTCCGAGCGCGGGCGGGCAAAATATGATGAAAGCGGTTCATCGCGCCAATTTGGAAATTGAAAATATGATGCTCGAACCGCTGGCGGCGGCTAACAGCACGTTGAGCGACGATGATAAAGAATACGGCTGTGCTTTAGTGAATATCGGCGAGGAAATTACGAGTTTGATGATTTTTGGGCGCGGCGCGGTTCAGCACACGAAAGTTTTCCCGTTCGGCGGAATGCACTTTACCAAAGATATTGCCGTCGGTTTGCGCGTTTCGATTCCTGAAGCCGAAAGAATAAAACATCATTACGGCTGCGTTGCCGGATATTTGATGAATGAGGATGAACGGCAGGAAATAATCGAAATAACGCCGGTCGGCAGACAGGAAACGCGCCAGTTATCCAAAGAAATTTTGTGCGACATAATGCAACCGCGAGCTGTCGAGCTTTTACAGCATATCGCGCACGAAGTTTTCGGCTCAAATAATCAAATTTCGAGCGGCGTAGTTTTAACCGGCGGCGGTTCGTTAAATCGCGGAATGGTCGAAATCGCCGAGCAAGTTTTCGACGCGCCGACGCGAATCGGTTTTTTAGAAGAAAAACACTTCGGCGGCTTGCTCGACGAAGTGCAAAGTCCCGAATGGGCAGTTGCCGGCGGACTGGCGTTGTCTTCGATGCGTTCGCAAATCCGTGAACAAAATGCGGGCGGGCGTTCGCCAACGCGCAAAGTTACTGAATGGTTTGAAAATTTTCGAGAAAAATTTAGATAATTTTACAAAAAATTAACATTTCAACTGGATTTTTTACCCCAAATCGTTGTATGCTGATTCGCCAGATACACAATATGTTGTTGAAATTGTAAATTCTCTCGAAAAATCACCACGATTATTTTTAGCGATTATATTTTACTTAATAAAGGAATCATAAATATGACTACAAACAGCCTTCAAAACAATAAAAAATTGAATATGAGCTTTGATGAAACGCCCGTCATCGGCGCGAGAATCATTGTCATCGGTGTTGGCGGCGGCGGGAATAACGCGGTCAATCGAATGATTGAAGCGGGCATCAAAGGCGTGGAATTTATCGTGGTGAATACCGATTTACAAGCCCTAAACGATTCCAACGCTCCGATAAAAATTCAACTCGGCGGCGAATTGACACGCGGACTCGGCGCGGGCGCGAATCCACAAGTCGGACGGCAGGCGGCTATCGAAGATACCGATAAAATCATAGACGTTTTGCAGGATGCCGATATGGTTTTCGTTACAACCGGACTCGGAGGCGGAACGGGAACGGGTGCCGCGCCCGTGATTGCCGCGCTCGCCATCGAACTCGGCGCGCTGACGGTTGCCGTCGTTACCAAACCTTTCACCGTCGAAGGCAGAAAGCGAATGAAGCAAGCCGACGAAGGTTTAGCCGAACTGCGCGGCTGTGTTGATACAATAATTACGATTCCGAATTCAAAACTCAAAGAAGTCGAAGAAAAAATCTCGATAATGGACGCATTTCGACGCGCCGATGATATTTTGCTGCAAGCCGTTCAGGGAATTTCGGATTTGATCACCGTTCCCGGCACAATCAATCTGGATTTCGCGGATGTCAAATCGGTGATGCAGGGAATGGGCGTAGCCTTGATGGGCATCGGACACGGCAGCGGCGAAGGCGCGGCGGTCAAGGCGATGAAAGAAGCGATTGATTCCAAACTGCTCGAAGAAAATTCGATCAGAGGCGCACGCGGCGCGTTAATCAACATCACGGGTTCAAAAAATATGCCGCTTGACGAAATTGAAGAATCCATCTCGCTGATTCACGAAGAAGCCGACGAGGATGCGAACATTATCTTCGGGACCGTTTTTGACGAAACAATGGAAGACCGAGTGAAAATAACCGTCATTGCTACCGGCTTCGATAATCATGAGAGAGCAGCAAACCCGCAGTCAACGTCTGCCGCCCACAGCGACGGATATATGGCGACGGCAGCGGCTTATCAGGCTCTGAAACCGTCAGACGAGAAAAAAGAAGAAGACATAAACGTCCCGACGTTTATTCGTCGGCAGGCTGACTAAATTAAAAGTTTAAAGGTTTTTAATCCTCATCGAATTTAGAAATATAAGGGACAAAATTATGAGGGAAAACTACAAGGAACGAAATTCGCCGTATCAGAAGGAAAATTCTGAATCGAGAAAAAAACAGCCGCCGCCGTCTGAAACAAGTGCTGAGACTTATTATTACAAAAAACAAATAGATTCCCGAACAAAAATGGCAATCGTTCTACAGGATGGCGAACAAATCGAAGGGACGATTGAATGGTATGACTTAGACGCGCTGAAAATAAATCGTCAAGATGCGCCGAATTTGCTTTTGCTCAAGCACAACATTAAATATATGTTCAAAGCCGAAGATGAAAAATAAAGTCATTTTCAGGTAATTATCTTTCCAGCCATCTCGATAAGCTCAAGCGGAGCGATTTTTGTTTTGTAGAAAAGCACGTTTTCACTTTCCCAAATCGGCTCTTCGCGGCTGCCGCGCAATTCCTGCGACGCGGCGATGATAAATTTTTTGTAGTTTGCCGACTGGAATTCTTCCAATCGCTTTTGCAGGCTTTTCGGTGTCCAAAAGCCTAAAATATCCAAATATATTTTTTTATTTTCCGGCGAAATTAAAACTAAATCGGGAATAAAAGCGGTTTTGCCCAAATCAATTACTTTTTTATTTTCTTTTAACTGCCAGTCAGTTGAAGATTTTTCCCAATTTTTGAGCAGTTTGTCTATGTCAGGATTCTCATATTCCGGTTCATCAAAATAACACGATGTCAGTTCGGTTTGTTCGTCGCTGAGTTCGTAAAAAGCGTTTCCTCTTTCCTTGTTCGAGATTTCCGCGCGAAGTTTCCAATTTTTACAAAGCAATAAAGCAGGCAGAAAAACCGACATGTTCACGCCGTATTTTTGCGAACGGTGAAACAGCGAAGCCGCGCCGGTCAAGGTGATTTCATAACCGTTCACGGCGTTTCCGATGACCGAATGAATAAGTGCGAAATGTTTTATCCAGCCGAAAATCGCGCGATAATTCGCCGCGTCCGACGGTGCAATCCGAATTTTCATCTCGACGCATTTGTAAAGCAAGGCTTGCGCCTGCGCGAGATTGTATCGGTCAAGTAAATCCTTCGGCGCGATTGGTTCAAACGAAGTCAGTTTTTGATTTGCTGACAAATCGGCGTAAAGATTGGCGAAAATAGTGTCGGCATCGGTTTTGAATTCATCGGCGGCACTTTCCAAGACTTTTGTTTTCGATTCCGAATCCGGCAATACAGGTTGAAATTTTCTGGCTTCGAGAAAAACTTTTTGGCGAATTTCGACAGGTTCGGCAGGCGCGGAAACTTCAAATTTACAGCGGTCATTTAAAAGTTTAATAAACCCGCGCAAAATCCGGTAATCCGTTCCCGTTCCGACATATTCTTCGAGTTCGGCTTCGAGTTCGCCGCGTGTTTTGCCGACAAATTCATCGAAAATCTCAATTAAAACTTCCGCGTCGCGCAAATATCCTTCATCATCGGTTTTGATAATGCGCGGGAAAATTTTGTCGCCGCGCTGAAAATTAATGGCTAAATCAGATGTCAACATTTTATCGGATTTTGTTCTTCTACAAAACTAAATTGTAAATAATATTCGGAAAAGTTGTTTTATTTTTTATAAATCATTATTTTCCAAAAAATTTAATTGTATATCAAGTTTTGTTTAACCTTTGCAAATTCGGGAAAAAATGAGAAAATCTCTGCTTACGGAAAAATCTGCATTTTTGGACGAACATAATACTCAAACGCAGTAAAATTCAAGCGACAAACAGCCGATGCCAAATTCCGAACTTTTAGAAAAACTTTTTGCCGGCGAGCCTCGTGCGGTAGCGCGGGCGATTACAAAAGTCGAAAACGGCACGGATTCTGCTGCCGAGATTATGAAAGCGGTTTTTCCGAAAACGGGAAACGCCCTTATTATCGGCATTACAGGTTCGCCCGGCGCGGGAAAATCTTCGCTTGTTGATAAACTCGCCTTGTTTTACCGCGACAAAGGCGAAAAAATCGGCATCGTCTGCGTTGATCCGTCGAGTCCGTTTTCGGGCGGCGCGATTCTCGGCGACAGAATTCGTATGCAAACGCTCGGATTGGACAAAAACGTCTTTATTCGTTCGATGGCAACACGCGGAAATCTCGGCGGACTTTCTCGCGCGACAGTTGACGCGGCGGCGATTTTGGACGCGGCGGGTTTTGATAAAGTGATAATCGAAACCGTCGGAGTCGGACAGGACGAAGTTGAAATCGTCAAAGCGGCGGACGTTTCGGTCGTCGTTCTTGTTCCCGGAATGGGTGACGATATTCAGGCGATAAAAGCCGGAATTATGGAAATCGGCGATGTTTTTGTTATCAATAAAGCCGACCGCGACGGCGTTTTGCGAACGGAAAAGGAGATCGAAGCACTTTTGAGTTTGGCGCATCGCCCCGATTTTTGGAATTCACCGATAGTCAAAACCGTCGCAACCGAAAACAAAGGCATCGAAGATTTATCAAAAGCCATCGAAAGTTACAATGAATTTTTGAAGCAAGGCGAAAATTTAGAACGTCGGAAAGCGATTGCGCGTTGGCGGCTTTTGGAGATTTTACAGGAAAAACTTCTCGCCGATGTTTTGAACAGGAATGGAACAAGCGACAAATTAGATAAGTTGGCTTTGGAAATTGCTGAAAAGAAAACAAACCCGTATTCGGCGGTTGAAGAGATTTTGGCAAATTAAAAGTTTATTATGAAAAATTATCGGTTTTCTGTAATTATTGAAAAAGATGAAAATGGTTACTTTGCAAAATGTAACGAATTGCAAGGCTGTTACACGCAAGGCGATACTTATGAAGAGGTAATTGAAAATATCAAAGATGTAATTGTCCTTCACGTTGAAGATAGAATTGAGTCGGGCGAAGAAATTCACCAATCTCAAAATGTAAGTTTAACTCTGATGGATTTGGCTGTATGAGTAAAAATTAAAAAACTGATTATATTCTCGCTAACGGTGAACAGGGTCTTTTTCGTAAACTAGCAGAATGATCAAAAAACTTCCTAAACTAACGGCATCGGAAATAATCAAAGTTTTGGAAAAGCGTGGTTTCGTACAAACAAGACAAAGTGGCAGTCATAAAATATTTAAGAATGAAAATGGAATTAGAATCACTGTCCCTTATCATTAAGGCAAAATCATTCATCCAAAAACTCTAAAAAGCATTTTAAGAGAAGCGGATTTGAGCGTTGAAGAATTAAATAAATTGTTGAAATGAAAATCAATCACTTAGGCATTGCGACAAAAGGAATTGACGAAGCGTTAAAGTTTTGGGAAAACGCGCTCGGATTGGAAAATATTCACACGGAAGTTGTCGAAGATCAGAAAGTGCGCGTGGCGATGCTGCCGATTGGCGAAAGCAGAATCGAATTATTAGAAGCGACGAGCGAGGATTCGCCAATTGCGAAATTTTTAGAAAAACGCGGCGGCGGAATTCATCATATTGCCGTCGAAGTCGAAGATATTGAGAGCGCGTTGGCGAAACTAAAGAGTGAAGGAATGCGTTTAATAGACGAAAAACCGAGAATCGGCGCGGAAGGCTGCCTGGTTGCTTTTGTTCATCCGGCTTCGACTAACGGAGTTTTACTGGAATTAGTGCAAAGCGAAAATATAGAAAAAGTTTAGAACCAAACAGAGGAAATTTAATGGATACAAATTTAAATAATAATGAATTGGAAAACGATGTAGAACCGCGTCTTGGCGATGAATTCTCATCGGAAATTGTTGAAACGCCGGAAAATTTTACAGGCGAAACGGTGGGTGAAACCGAATATCCGCCGGAATTTGCGACTTTGCCGGAAACGGCGGCAAGTGTTGAAAATGAACCAATTACACGGGTGAATACAACTCCGGCGGCGGTTGCCGCTTCGAGCCGAAACAGCGGAATGAGCGCACTGGCAAAAGGTTTATCGGTCATCGCCGTAATTTTACTGATCGGCGCGGGACTCGTCTTTTGGAAAATGAAAGTCGGCGGAAGTGGGGGAGATTTAACTCATCTGACGGATGAAGATATGCAGATTCTGCTTAAAGATGCCAATCCGATGCAGCTCAAAGCGTTGGCGGAAAATCCCGAACAGAAAAAGAAAATTTCCGAAAATATCAAGCAATTGCTCGCCGTCGCCAGTCAAGCCCGCAAAGACGGCATAGCCGAAGACCCGAACGTCAAGCAGGAACTCGAAAATATTCGTGAAGTTATAACCGCTACCGTCTATGATCAAAAAGTCAATAAAGACAAAGGTCCGATGCCGCAGTTCGGTTATATTTCGGAAGATCAGGTCAAAGCATATTGGGAAGGAAACGCTGCCCACGAAGAAGAATTCAAGAAATTTCTTGATTCAAAACTCTCCATCGCTAAAGAAGACGGAAAACTTCCCGCTGACAAAAATTTGACTGAAGAAGAGATAAAACAGGCAAAAGATGATTTTGCGAAAATAATGATTTACAACCAAGAAGCCGAAGAAAAAGGTGGCGAACTCGGTGAAGACTTCAAACACGAAGTAAATCTTCAGGTTAAATTACAGCAGGCGCAGTTTTTAGCCAGCCGCTACGCGCAAAAAGTTTTAGCGGAAAAGGTAAAAGTTTCCGACGAAGACGTTCAAAAATATATTGCGGATCATCCTGAACTCAGCCCGAAAGAGAAAAAAGCCAAGGCGGAACAGATTTTAAGCCGCGCCAAAGCGGGCGAAGATTTCGCTAAACTGGCTAACGAAAACAGTGAAGACCCGGGCAACAAAAATCCGCAGGGTGAACTCCAGGGCGGACTTTACAAAGATGTGCCGAAAGGCAAAATGATGCCGGCGTTTGAACAAGCCGCGCTCGCTTTGCAGCCCGGACAAATCGCCGACAATCTGGTTGAAACGCCTTACGGTTATCACATTATCAAACTCGAAAAGAAAACAGAAGGCAAGGACGAAAAAGGTCAGCCGACGGAAACTTATGACGTGCGGCACATTTTAATCAGCACGACGATGAAAGACCCGAACAATCCGATGGGACGCGAAATGCCCGTTACCGAAATGGTCAGAGCGCAGCTTGAAAAAGAAAAACAGAAAAAGGTTTTGGATGAAATCGTCGCCAA
>JBBSIE010000140.1:0-9476 GCA_038232235.1 Pyrinomonadales bacterium
CGCCGTCAGAAAAAATTTCACGTCCGCGTGCGGAAAAACGACCGTTCCGATGTCGCGTCCGTCTAAAACCGCGCCGTTCGGCGATAAATTGCCGAGATTGCGCTGTTTTTCGACGAGAATTTTTCGCACTTCCGAAACGGTCGAAACAATCGAAGCCGCCTGCCCGATTTCGTTCGTGCGGATTTTCGCCGTTATATCTTCGCCGTTTAATTTGATAAAAAGCGCGTCCGGTTCGCCGATCAATTCAATGTCGGAATGCGCGGCGATTTTAACAATTTTCCCCCTATCATTTAAATCGGTTTTGCTTTCCAAAACAGCCAATCCGACGGTGCGATACATCGCGCCCGTGTCGAGATAAAGCAGATTCAATTCTTTAGCTAACATTTTGCCGAGCGTAGATTTGCCCGCGCCCGAAGGTCCGTCAATGGCGATTATCATTTTGAATAAGTTCGTATCTGATTTTGATATTGTTAAAGCTGTCCTTTTTTGAAAGATTTTTTGATTCCGTATATAAAACTAATAATTCTTCGTTATTTATCCATTTAACATCAAAGTTAAAACTTCCGAGTTGAATTTGTCCGTTGTTATCTGATTCATTTTGATAAACATTATCGGCAAATAAAACATAGTCTTTTTCGTCGTTACTCAGCTTATGATTCGCGGGAAAAACAGAAATTACTGTCATAAAACCGGTTGTCGCGCCGCAGCCTCTATCAAAAATAACAGCTTTATTTTTACCATTTGGCGAAAGCACTTCTTTTTCAACTGTATTTTCACAAACAAATGCGGGCAAACAGGAAGTATTTGTGAAAACAATTGACAAAATCATTAAAATTATTAATCTGTTTTTACCGAACATACATTTATTGCTGCTGAATAATCTTTTCTAAAGCGAGTAAAGTTGTTTCAATATCTTCACGCGAAACGTCCGTATGCGTAACCATCCGAATCGCTGTGCCGAATGGCGAAGCTAAAATATCATTTTCTTTTAAATTTTCACAAATGTCGGCGGAAGTTTTGCCTGTTTTAGAAACATCGAA
Organism: Pyrinomonadales bacterium; assembly: GCA_038232235.1. Lineage (GTDB taxonomy): Bacteria > Acidobacteriota > Blastocatellia > Pyrinomonadales > Pyrinomonadaceae. Next base: position 1,041 of record JBBSIE010000140.1, read on the forward strand.
AATCACGATGTTTGTCTGAATTTTTTCCGCGTCAATCGAAACGCCTTTCAGATTCGCCGCGCCTTCTGCCAGACGACGGGCGTTTTCGTGGTCAATGTGCAAGCGTTTCGGCGATTCTTCGAGCGCAATCAAACCAGCCGCCGCGAGAACACCGACTTGCCGCATTCCGCCGCCGAAGCGTTTGCGCCAAACTCGTGCTTCATCAATAAAATTCTTTGTTCCCAAAATCATCGAACCAATCGGCGCACCCAAACCTTTCGACAAACAAAACTGCACCGAATCAACCGATTTTGTTAAATTTGCAACCGTTTCGTTTTGCGCGACCGCCGAATTAAAAATCCTTGCACCGTCCAAGTGAACGGGCAAACTTAATTTATGCGCGTTATTACAAATCTCGTCCGTTTCTTCCGCGCTCATCACGCTTCCGCCGCCAAAATTGTGCGTGTTTTCAAGACAAATCAATCCGGTCGGACAAGCGTAATAAGGCATATTTATATGAATCGCCGATTCGATTTCCGTCCAAGTCAGCATTCCGTCATCATTAGCGGCGCGAACGGGGCGAATTGTTATGCCCGAAGCAATCGCGGGCATTCCCATTTCCCAGTTAAAAATATGCCCGCGCTCTTCGATAATGATTTCATCGCCCGGTTTCGTGTGCAGTTTGACGGCGATTTGATTGCCCATCGAACCCGTCGGCACAAAAAGCGCGGCTTCTTTCCCGAAAATCTCGGCGGCTTTTAGCTGCAAAAGATTCACCGTCGGGTCTTCCAAATAAACATCGTCGCCGACTTCCGCCTCCGCCATCGCGCGGCGCATTTGCTGTGTTGGTTTGGTTACTGTATCGCTTCTTAAATCGATCATTATGATAATTTTCCTTGAGCATTTTTGTGTTTCTTCCAAGATAATGTCGCACCAAATATAATTGCCAAAAAGTCGGCGAAAATTACGAAATATCCAATCGTTCTTACCATTGGTAAAGAAAGGACTGTAGGCAAAGAACTAACCATATAATAGGTTAGCCATAAAAAGAGCGGCATCACTGCCAGCACAAAATAACGATGAATATAACAAATTGCAAAGCTGACTAATCCGACAATCAGAAAAGCTAAAATTGGTGTCCAAAGTGCAGGTTCGCCCATTCCAAACAAGAATATTAAATTCATAAAATTCTCCTGAATATTAATTCAATCTTGCAAATACAAGTCGATAATTGCAATTTATCATTCGATTAAACATCATTTCCGCAGAACTTTCACGTTTGACTTTGTTAATCGAGTCAGCTATTAAATCAATCATTTTAATTTTGGTTTTTTGAAAATTTTAACTGCCAAATAAATTGCTCCTAAAATTACGGCAGTCGGAAAAATGACGATTAACGCCCAACCTATCGGTGTCAGACTCGTCTTGACTTCATAAACGGCGTAAGAAGTGGAAGCTCCTTTTTTTTCCAGTAAAAGCAAAAGAAATCCGAATGTTTCCTTTGCCAGAAAATTAAATAGAAATGTCATTTTGTGTCCTCCGAAAATAAATTAATTTGCAATTATTTTTGATTTCGCATTTTTACTTTCCGTCATTTGATTAACTCTATTAACTTCCTTCCGCAAACTTTTCGCGTTTGATTTCGCTGTTGAATTGTTTTGTAAATACTCTGTTTTGATTTCATTCTGCACGAAAAACGAAGTTTTGAAAAATCCTTTATGTTAAAATCTATTCGCACAACAGTTATTGGATTTGTATTTGCACTTTACTGATTCAAAATGAAAGTTGCTTGACGAATAATTTGTAGAGATGAGATTCAAACTACCGGAAATTCCGCCGCCGAAACTTATCAAATCGCTGCGTTCTTATAATCTTCTGCCCGCGATTGTTTTTTTGCCGACGCGCCGACGCTGTGACGAAGCCGCGCTCGAAGTCGCCGCCGATCAATCTCAGCGCACCAGTGCGGAAAAAGAAGAGCAGAGATTGGCGATTTATCAGGAATACGCGGCGGAAAATCCTGAAATCAAATCGCACAAACACCGTAAAATCCTGCTTCGCGGCGGAATTGCCGCGCATCACGCCGGACATATTCCGGCTTGGAAATTATTGGTCGAAAAGATGATGTCGGCAGGTTTGCTCGACGCGATTTTTGCGACTTCGACGGTTGCCGCCGGCGTTGATTTTCCGGCGCGAACTGTTGTTTTAAGTCAAGCCGATGCACGCGGAAATGACGGCTGGCGACCTTTGCAGGCGAGCGAATTACAGCAAATGACCGGACGCGCCGGACGACGCGGCAAAGATAACGTCGGTTTTGTCGTGCTTGCGCCGTCAAATTTTCAAAATCCGCCGCGCATTGCGACGCTTTTGAAATCGCCGCCCGACGCGCTCGAAAGTAAATTTCGCGCGACTTATACGAGTTTTTTGAACTTGCTCGACGCTTTCGGAAGTTTCGCGCAGGTGCGCGAGATTGCGGAAAAAAGTTTCGCCTTTCGTGAAACGGGGCGGGTCGTGGCGAAACTCGAAAAACAGTGCGAACAGCGTTTGCAAAATCTGCAAAACAAACTCGAAAAAGGCGAATTTGATTATTCGATCAACGATGTGCGAGGTTTTGAACGATTAACGAGCGTGCGAACGCGATTTCAGGAGAATTTGCCCGCGCTGCGTTTTGAAATTCGGCGGAACTGGCTCGAAGAAAATGTCATAGCCGGAATAATCGTCACCAAAAGCCGCAACAGCAAACGCTTTTTTCTAGTGTTGAGCGTGTTCGGCGAAAAGGTCGTGACGATGCGCGACGACGGGCAAGGCGCGACGCTTTCGCTGTCGCATATCGGGCGCGTTTATTCCAAAAAATATCCGATCAATGAAACTTCGCTTGAAATTGCCTCCGACGAGATTCACACGGGCAAAAATCCGCCGCTTGACGAGCCGAAAACCTCTGAATTCAAAAGCAAAAACGAAGAAGCGTCGGAAATAATCAACGATTTGATTGATTCATTTTTGCCGAAACAGGCGAGCGAAGACGGCAAGCGAAACGCTCTGAGTTTTTTGTGGGAAACGTGGAACGACGCGGATTTTTTGCAGAAAACCGAGCGCGACATCGAAACTCTGAAAAACGAAATCTGGCTGCCGTTTGAACGTCGGGCGCGGGTTTTGGATTATTTCGGTTATCTCGATTTTCGGGCGCAAAAAGTTACGGAAAGCGGAAAATGGCTGGCGGATTTGCGCGTTGATCGTCCGCTGTTGGTCGGTGAATCAATGCGGCGCGGACTTTTTGAAAATCTCGAAATTCCGCAATTCGCCGGTTTAATGGCGGCACTCGCGGCGGATTCCGACCGCAATTTCGGCGAGCTTTATTTGTCCGATAAACTGCTCGATATTTTGGGAAAAGCCGAAGAAATTATCTTTGACGTTTCCAATGTCGAATGGAAAAATGGTGTCGAACCCGCGCCGGAAATGAATTTTTCAGCCGCCGCAAGCGTCGAAGCGTGGGCGAACGGAATGAGTTGGAGCGATCTCGTTTACGAAACAAAAGCCGAAGAAGGCGATCTCGTGCGCCTTTTATCGAGAACCGGCGAAGCGTTGATGCAGTTGTCGTATTTGAAGGAATCAAACGCGGAAGCGGCAACGATGGCTCGAAAAACTGCTGACGTTATTTTGCGCGAACCGATTCGATGATTTTCATTCTATCGCTTTGACTCGATCCAGAAAAACATTGACCAATTTGTAATTTTCGGATAACTGTCTGGCTTTTTCCAAACTTTGTTGACCGCCGATTCAAATTCCCGCAATTTCACATTTCTGATTTTGATGTGAATAATTTTCGGCGGCGAATCGTTGACCATAATTCGATGGGAAAAATCAGCGTCTTTGGTGACAATTGTCAAATTATTCGTTTCGGCATAGTTCCAAATTTCACTGTCGCTCCATTCATCGTTAGTATTGATAACAAACTCAAATTCCTCGACTGCCAAATTTTTATTTTGGACGGAAGATTTGCGTCAATCAAATATTTTTTCATACCGCGACGGTTTCAATAACATAATTTTATTCCATCAAAGTCGAAGCAAATCTCAAACAAGCGTAAACATCTTCGGCGGTTAATGTCGGATAATTTTCCAAAATGTCTTCAATCAAATCGCCGCGGCTCAAAAATTCGAGTCTAGTCGCCAAACATTTCATTAACGCATTACTAAATGCAAACAATGAAGTGTTTGGAAAATGTCAATGCAAATGCTATAACAAATTTCGCGGACTATCGTTAAATTATGAAGTTAGATTTTGAAAAATACGCTGACGGACTCGTTCCGGTGATTGTGCAGGACGCTGAAACTCAGAAAGTTTTGATGCTCGGTTTTATGAACGCCGAAGCGTTTGAAATAACGCGGGAATCGGGGAAAATTACTTTCTTTTCGCGGACGCGGCAAATAATTTGGACAAAAGGCGAAACGAGCGGCAATTTTCTGCACGTTGAAAAAATTTTGATTGATTGCGATAACGATACGCTTTTGATCAAAGCAAATCCCGTCGGCGCGGTTTGTCACACGGGCGCGGACACTTGTTTTGAAGAGAAAAACGAATCGGAAAATTTTTTGTTTGAACTCGAAAAAACAATTCTCAACCGAAAAAATAATCCGTCCGAAAGTTCCTACACATCTGAACTTTTCGCCAAAGGAATCAACAAAATCTCGCAAAAAGTCGGTGAAGAAGCGATTGAATTAGTTATCGAAGCGAAGGACGACGACAGCGAATTATTTAAAAATGAAGCCGCCGATTTGCTTTATCATTTTTTAGTTTTGTTGGCGGCAAAAGATATTTCTCTATCTGATACTTTAGATATTTTAAAGAAAAGACACAAATAAATAATCTCAATCAACAGTAAAAATTAAAATTTCTTAAAACTCTGTAAAAATTTTGTGTTCTCTGTGTTGAAAATATTCTTAGCACGGAGTTCACGGAGAATACACAGAAAGGTGCGGAGAAATATTGACTTTTTGGAATTATTTTCTACTTTATTTCATCATCCGGTATTGCAAAAAAAGGCGCGGAAAAATTCCCGCGCCTTCAAAGAAAAATTGACTGAATGCAAACTATTGAATAGCTTTCGCTTTAGCTTTGGCAAAATCACCGGCTTTAATAATTGTAATGCTGTCCGGCGTGATGTATTTTTTCATCGCCGCGTTGACCTGCGCGGGCGTTAAGTTTTTGATTTGTTCTTCAAACGCTTGGTCGAAAGCGATTGTGCGGTCTAAGAATAAATAATTATTTAATCTGCTTGCCAATTCGCGGTCTTGGGCGCGTGAAAGCTGTTGCGATTGCAAATAACCGCTTTTCGCCGCCTCGACTTCTTCCGCCGTAAAACCTTCGGTCGTCGCCTTGCTAATTTCATCTTTGAAAGCCGCTTCGAGTTTGTCGGCGTTTTCCGGCGCGTAAATCGCGTTGGCTAAAAATGACCCGGATTCGTCGAGCGAACCTGCGACGAATCTCGAACCGACACCGTAACTCAAACCTTCTTTCTGACGAATTCTGGTCGCCAGACGCGAATTCAAAAATCCGCCGCCGAGCATATAATTGCCGAGCGCGAGCGCGGCGTAATCTGGATTATCGTCACGGATTTTCACGTTCAGACGAGCGATGAAAAACGCATTCGCTTTGTCAGGCGTTTCAAACGATTTGTTGACCGGCGCGATGGCGCGGTATTCCTGTTTGATGCGCGTATATGGACGCGGACTTTTCCAATCGCCGAAAAGGTCTTTGGTCAAAGCCGAAATTTCCTTTTCGTCAAAATCGCCGACGATTGTTAATTGTCCGTTTGACGCTCCGTAAAAATCTTTGTAAAACTTCTTCGCGTCGTCCAATGTAACGGCTTTAATATCCGCTATATCTTCATCAATCGTCCCCGAATAATTAGGATGACCTTTCGGATAAATGTTGAAAACACGTCCTAATTCCGTAAACGCCACAGAAGTCGGTTCGCTTTTTTGGCTTTCGATTTGAGTCAATGTTTCCTGTTTAAGCCGGTCGAATTCATCTTGCGGAAATGCCGGTTCGCGTAAAATTTCACTGACCAGACGCATCACTGCCGGCAGATTTTCGCGCGTCGTCTCAATAGAAGCGACGGCGTTGGCAGCACCGCCGAAAACAAACGCCCGCGCTTTGAGTTTATCGAACTCGTCTTGAATCTGCTGGCGCGTGTGTTTTGCCGTGCCGCGCATCAAAAGTTGTCCGGCAAACTGTGCCGCCGCCGAACGATTCATCAAAGATTTTTCATCGCCGAAACGCAAAGTTAAACTTGCGATCACCGATTCGCCGCGATTTTTCTTCGGCAGGAGTGCGACATCCAAACCGCCGATTTTCATTCGTTTGACGCGCGATTCGATATTGGCGGGCGATGGATCGAACACTTCGCCGGCGGCAACTGCCGCGTCGCCTTTGTAATCTTTGAGCATCGCCGCCAACTGCGTTTCCGAAACCGTCGGAATTTCGGCGCGATCCGGTTTTTCCGTCGGAACAAATTTACCGACCGTGCGATTTGAAGTTTTCAAATAAGCGGCGGCAGCCCGCGTTACATCTTCGGGCGTAACTTTGCGAACGCGATCACGATACAGAAAATACAAACGCCAATCGCCCTGCGCGATGTATTCGCTCATTGACAAACCGACTCGATCCGATGAATTAAGCGTTAATTCGATATTTTTCAAAATCGAAGTTTTGGCGCGGTCAACTTCCTCTTTGGTCGGCGGATTGGCGGGAATGTTTTCGACTGTTTTCGTTAAAATATCACGCGCTTCGTCCAGCGAATTTTCCTTGCGGACTTCTGCGCCGAAGATTCCGAAGCCGGGTTCTTTCAGTTCAAAGTCAAAGCCGAAAACCGAACTCGCCTTTTTCGGTTCGACGAGTGCTTTGTAAAGTCTGCCGGAAGGCGCGTCGCTCAAAACCTGTGATAAAACGTCAATGGCGGCAAAATCAGCACTCGATCCGGGCGGAATGTGATAACCGGCAAGCACGAATTGCGTGTCGCCCGTGCGCCGCACCGTAACCTGCCGTTCGCCGTCCTGCGTCGGTTCAACCGTGTAATTTGGCGGCAAAGTTCTTTCCGGTTTCGGAATCGCCCCGAATTTGTCCTTGATTATTTGAAGCGTTTTCGCTTCGTCAAATTTTCCGGCGACGGTCAAAACCGAGTTGTCCGGCTGATAATATTTTTTATAAAACGCTTGAAGTCGGTCAATCGGCACATTTTCGATGTCGGAACGCGCACCGATAGTCGTGTTCCCGTAATTGTGCCATTGATAAGCAGTTGCCAGTATTTTGTCGAGCAAAACGCGCGTCGGATTATTTTCGCCCGACTCAAATTCATTGCGAACGACGGAGAATTCACTGTCCAAATCTTTTTTGGCGATAAAGGAATTGACCATTCTGTCGGCTTCCAAATCCAACGCCCAGTTGAGATTTTCATCGTTCGCCGAAAATGTTTCAAAGTAATTCGTGCGGTCAAAAGAAGTCGAACCGTTCGGACGCGCGCCGTGCGAAGTTAGCTCGGCAGGAATGTTTTTGTGATTCGGCGTACCTTTAAAAACCATATGTTCAAGTAGATGCGCCATTCCGGTTTCGCCGTAATTTTCGTGGCGCGAACCGACGAGATAAGTCATATTAACGGTCGCCGTCTGTTTAGTCGGGTCGGGAAAAAGCAGTACCTTCAAACCGTTTGCCAAACGATATTCCGTTATTCCTTCGACCGATGTAACTTTTTCAACGCCGTCCGGCATTTTGGCAGTTTGCGCCAAAACGCTCAGCGGAGCAGTCAAAAAAGCCGTGATTATAAACGTTAAAGCTATCGAATAAAATTTCTTAGCCAAACGATTGGGGTTCATATATTTTGCCTCCAAAAATTTTGTAATTTTAGAAATGTCTGCAATTTTCATGTGGTTTTACAATTTACTCTCGATTGTGAATTTAATGGGAAATTGCATGATAAATAATTTAAGAGCAGATTTTTAGAAGGTGGAAGTTTCAATTCGCGCCTGCAATTTTTTTTTCGCGCTTAAAATTATTTTGAAATTTTGATTAACGTCATAAGATTAAGCGAAATTGCGGGTAAAAGTCAAAAAGATATAAAATTATGGTATTATTTTTATCGAAAAAAAATATTATCTTTTGATTATGAAAATTTTGCTTTTTTTAGCATTACTTCTGATTCCGGCAATGTATAGCGAAACTTTGGCGCAAACGGCTAAGGATTTGGCTGATGATTGGGATAAACAACATATTTCCAACATTTTGCCTTCAAACGTGCGCCATCAGGATTTGAAGAAATATCTCGAACAGCTTAAAAAATCAGGCTTAAAAGTCGAAGAAGTCGGGCGCAGTTACGCGAACCGTGAGATTTATCAAGTTGAATTCGGCAAAGGCGCGACAAAGATTTTTTTGTGGTCGCAGATGCACGGCGACGAGCCGACGGCG
>JBBSIE010000141.1:0-9404 GCA_038232235.1 Pyrinomonadales bacterium
CCGTGACCGGGACCGCGCAGAAAACCGCTGGCAACACCGAATTCCTGCATCGTGCCGCCCTGCATAAAAGTATTCATCGAGGGAAACGCCGGTCCGAGTGCCGCGCCCGTTTGACAATTGCGAAATGTAACCGTTGAACTCCACGAGCCTTCCAATGCGCTCGCACCGATATCTTTGAAAAAACTCTCCGGCTTTTGTGTTTCAACCTGCTTTTGTGTTTCAGTTTGTTCATTGTCAGAAATTTCCTGAGCAGACACCCGAATTTGAGCGAATATGATCGTCATCAAAATTGCCAATGCCGCCGTGCTGATTGTTTTTGCTAATGTATTTTTCATTTTTTTATTCTCCATATTTTTAATTTATTTGTTTTTTCAACCTGCTTTTTGAAAGTGTCAATTAAAGCCCTCCTTAACGGTCGCGCCTACTGATATTTTCAAAGCAGGTTGGAGCGTCGAAATCCAATTGCAAAAAATTTTTCTTTTTCTGCAGCTTTGCGCTATAATGCCTCTAACTTTTGCAAATTTGACACCCTGCGCTTTCCTGATTTTTCGGCTCCGCAATTGATTTAATCAGAGAGGTGCAAAGATGTCTTTGGATTTGAATTTAATTTATTCTGACTTTAACTTTACGATGGATAAATCGAGCCGTCACAAGATTTATGAGTTTGAAAAATTTCGGCTCGATACTGCTCACCTAATGCTTTATCGCGGCGCGGAAGAAATTTCGCTTGCGCCGAAAGCCGTCGAAACGCTCCTTGTATTGGTCGAAAGGCGCGGTGAAATCGTTCACAAAGACGAGTTGATGGAAACCATCTGGACGGATTCGATTGTCGAAGAATCGAATCTCGCCAAATATCTTCACGTCCTGCGAAAGACTCTCGGAAATCAGCAAAACGGCAAACCTTTTATCGAAACTTACCGGCGGCGCGGCTATCGTTTTAATGGCGAAGTCAAGGTTGGTTCATCGGAAATAAAACAGGAAAATACGATTCAAAATTTTGCGCCGCATCCGACGATCAGCGGAGCAATCAGAGAAGCGACAACCGGAAAAGTCGTCGTGTTGGCTGATTGGCAGCACAAATCGGAAGCGGACGCAAGAACTTCGCCAAACGATTTACCCGCCGACCAAACAGCCGAATATTCAACCCGCAAAATCAAAAGCCGCCAACTCGGTTTCGTCGTCGGTTTGATATTTTTGCTGCTCGCATCAATCGGTTTAGGCTCTTGGTTTTTCGCCAATCGCGCATCAAACGCCGGGGCAATTGAATCAATCGCCGTTTTGCCGTTTGAAAACGCCGACGGTGATGCGGATTTGGATTATCTTTCAGACGGATTGAGCGAGGGTTTGATTGACCGACTTTCAGAACTGCCGCAATTGAAAGTTATTGCTCGTAGTTCGAGTTTCAAATATCGCGGCGAGAATATAGACGTTCAAGATGCGGCGCGAAAACTCGGTGTGCAGACGATTGTTATCGGCAGAGTCGGGCGGCGCGGCGATGATCTTTCAATTAGAGTCGAATTGATTGACGCTCGTGATAATAAACAATTGTGGGGCGAACAATTTAATCGAAAGGCGGCGGACGCGCTCACGATACAAAGAGAAATCGCCCAAACGATTTCGCGCAAATTGCGTTTGAAATTAACGGGAGCGCAAGAGCAGCAACTCGCCACACGCGGCACGGACAATCCGCAAGCTTACGAACTCTTGCTCAAAGGAGATTTCCTTATAAACAAAAACATAAAAGGAAATACGCGGAAAGCCATCGAATATTACAATCAAGCCATCAGCCTCGACCCGAATTATGCTCTTGCCTACGCCAGACTGTCCCGCAGGTATCAGGCTTACGCCAATAACGGTGTTTTCGACCCGAAAGAGATGCTGCCGAAAGCACGAGCCGCCGCGCAAAAAGCAGTCGAACTAGATGAGAATTTGGCGGAAGCGCATCTTGAACTAGCTAATCTCGCGCTTAACGATTGGGATTGGAAGACGGCGGAACGTGAATATCAACGCACTTTAGAATTAAACCCGAATCTTGTCGCCGCGCATCAGAGCTACAGTCTGTATCTCGGTATTATGGGACAGCACGAACAAGCCATTGACGAGGCTTACCGCGTCAGAGAACTCGACCCGCAGAGGCTAAGTAGCCGCTCGACTGCTCCCTTTGCGTTATTGATTGCGCGACGGTTTGACGAATCAATTTCCGAAAACAAAAAAATACTCGAACTCGACCAAAACTATGTTCCCGCCTATCTTGTTCTTGGCTACGCATACACCGGAAAAACTATGTATCGGGAAGCCGTCGCTGCTTATCAAGAGGCAAAACGGCTCGGCAAAAATGATTTATCTTTAGATATTTATCTCGGCACGGCATACGCCGGAGCAGGCGAGCGCGGCAAAGCTCAAGCGATTCTCAAGCAATTGGAAACAAGCAAAGAATATGTTTCGTCCGGCGAACTGGCTATTTTATACGCGGCTTTGGATGAACGCGACAAGGCGTTTGAATCTCTGGAAAAAGCCTTCGCCGTCCACGATTTACAGTTGCAATATTTAAAAGCCGACCCGGGTTTCGATTCTCTGCACGACGACCCTCGTTTTCAGGATTTATTGCGGCGCGTCGGGTTGCCGCAGTAAAACAAGCAGAAGACTTATAATAAAATATCGAGAAAGAAATGCTGTCTGCGAAACAACGCAAAAATCAAACAAAAAAGAATTTTAACATATATATTGGCGTTATTTCGCGGACCGGGAAATATGAAAATAGCTTTAATCGGTTACGGCGCGATGGGAAAACTCATCGAAACTTCAGCCAAAAATAAAAATCACGAAATCGCGGTGATTATTGACGATTCGGACGCGAATCTTTCAGCCGATGATTTATCTAAAAAGTTGAAAGGCGCAGATGCGGCGATTGATTTTTCAGTTGCGGAAGCCGTTCGGCGAAATGTCGAAGCGTGTCTTGCAGCGCGAATTCCGCTTGTCGAAGGCACGACGGGCTGGAACGCGGATAAGAAAAATATCAGAAAATTAGTCGAAGAAAAGCAGGGCGCGTTTGTTTTCGGCGCGAATTTTTCAATCGGCGTGAATTTGTTTTATCGCATCGCCGGTTTTGCGTCGGAACTATTCGCTAAATTTGAAGATTACGAAGCGTTTATCGAAGAACAGCATCATTCGCGCAAAGTTGATGCGCCTTCCGGCACGGCTTTGAAATTAAAGGAAATTGTCGCCGAACATATCAAAAAAGATTTTAGTGTTTCTTCAACACGCGCCGGACACGTTCCGGGAACGCATCGCGTCGGTTTTGACGGACTTGCCGACCAGATTTTGCTCGAACATTTCGCGCGATCACGGGAAGGTTTCGCTTCGGGCGCGATTCTCGCGGCGGAATGGATTTTGGGAAAAAAGGGTTTTTATGAATTTACGGATGTGATGGACGAAATTCTCATACAATAATGAAAAGTCAAATCCAGGTTAGCCGACGCAAAAACTAGTTTTTATATTCGGGCGTTTTAAACATATACTTTATTTTGCTGATTTTTCGATAAAAATTTTAACAAAGTATAAAAATTATGACGATGAAACTCGATTGGCTGCGCGGCTGCGGAACTGCTTTGGTTACACCATTTCAAAAAGACGGTTCGATTGACGACGATTGTTTTAAATCGCTGGTTGAACGGCAAATCAAAAACGGCGTAAAGATTTTGATTCCGTGCGGCACGACGGGCGAAAGCGTTACGATGTCGGACGACGAGCGTTTGCACGTTATCAAAATGACAATCGAAGTCGCGCACGCGCTAACAGCCAAAGTCATCGCCGGAACGGGAAGCAATAACACGGCGGCGACGATTGATTTTACGCGAAAAGCTCGGACGCTCGGCGCAGATGCCGCGCTGATTGTTGCGCCGTATTACAATAGACCGACTCAAAACGGACTTTTCGCGCATTTCGGCGAAATCGCCAAATCGGTCAAAAAATTTCCGATAATGCTTTACAACGTCCCGTCGCGCACCGCTTCAAATATCTCAAGCGAGACGACTTTGAGATTGGCAAATGAATTTGAAAACATCGTCGCCACGAAAGAAGCGTCGGGAAATTTTTCGCAAATTATGGAAATAATTGTAATGCGTCCGAAAAATTTCAAAGTTTTTTCCGGCGACGATGCAACGACTTTGCCTTTAATTTCCATCGGCGCGGACGGGCTTGTTTCCGTCTGCGCGAACGAAATTCCGAAAAAAACTTCCGCGATGGTCGAAAAAGCCCTTGACGGCGCGTGGACTTCGGCGCGGAAAATTCATTACCAAATTTTAGAACTGATGGAAGCCAATTTTATCGAAGCCTCGCCCGCGCCGTGTAAATTTGTGATGAAGGAAATGAATTTGCTCGAAGAAAATTTGCGCCTTCCGCTTGTTCCTGTTACTGAACAGGCGCGGAAGAAATTGCGCGAGATATTAAAGAAATTAGAAAATTAACACTAAAAACACTCAATGAAAGAAATAGAAACTTACCTTCGACGAATGAGCGAAATCCGCCGCACGGGTTCTGCCGTTAAAGAAACTTCGTTTTACGGAACGCTCGAAAATCTTTCGAATGAAATCGGCAAATCGTTAAAGCCGAAGGTTCGCTGCGTCATCAATCTGCAAAATCGCGGCGCGGGTTTGCCGGACGGCGGATTTTTCACGCCGAATCAGTTTCAGAAAAGTTCAAACGAACTTATCAAAGGACAGCTTCCCGAACGCGGCGCGATTGAAATAAAAGGCACGAAAGATGAAGTCCGAATCATTGCCGACACAAAGCAGGTTAATGATTATCTGCACAAATATCGGCAAGTTTTAGTGACGAACTATCGTGATTTTTTGCTTGTCCGGCTTGGTGAAAATAACGCGAAAGAATATCTCGAAGGTTTTTCCATCGGCGAAAATGAAACGGATTTCTGGCAAATCGCGGATAATCCGGCGGAATTTTCGGAAAGTGAACAGGAACGATTTGCCGAGTTCTTAAAGCGCGTGATGCTCTCGAACGCGCCGGTTACAAAGCCGGAAGATGTCGCTTGGTTTCTCGCTTCGTATGCGCGGGACGCAAAAGCACGAATCGAAACCACCGATATTTCCGCGCTTGCGACGATTCAAATGGCTTTGGAAGATTCGCTCGGCATTACGTTTGAAGGCGAAAAAGGCGAAAACTTTTTTCGTTCGACGCTCGTGCAAACTCTTTTTTACGGTATTTTTTCGGCTTGGGTTTTGTGGCATAAACGGAATCCTAAAACAACGGAAAAATTTAATTGGCGGACGGCGGTTTGGGAACTTCGCGTCCCGATGATTGCGGTTTTGTTTGAACAAATCGCCACGCCTTCAAATTTGAAAAATCTCGATCTCGTCGAGGTTTTGGATTGGACGGGAAATGTTTTGAACCGCGTCGTGCGCGAGAAATTTTTTGCGAGTTTTGCCGAAGACGATGCCGTTCAGTATTTTTACGAACCGTTTCTCGAAGCGTTTGATCCGAATTTGCGAAAGGAACTCGGCGTTTGGTATACGCCGCCGGAAATTGTCAAATATATGGTTGAACGAGTTGACCGCGTGTTGCGTGAAGAACTTGGTTTGCTTGACGGTTTGGCGGATGAAACGGTTTATATTCTCGATCCGGCGTGCGGCACGGGCGCGTATCTCGTCGAAGTTTTGCGGCGGATAAATCAAACTCTGGAAGAAAAAGGCGAAGATGCGACACGCGGACAGAAGATAAAATCGGCGGTGGCAAAGCGCGTTTTCGGATTCGAGATTTTGCCCGCGCCATTTGTCGTTTCGCATTTGCAAATCGGTTTGCTGCTGGAAAAACTCGGTGTCGGTTTGAGCGAAGAAAAAAACGAGCGAGCCGGAGTTTTTCTGACCAACAGTTTGACGGGTTGGGATGAAGAACCGAAAAAGAAATTGCCGTTTCCCGAATTTGAAGAAGAACGCGACCGCGCCGAACAGGTCAAAAAGAAGGCAAAAATTCTCGTCGTTTTGGGCAATCCGCCGTATAACGCTTTCGCCGGCGTTAGTCCCGAAGAAGAAAATAATCTTGTCGAACCTTACAAGGAAGGTTTGATTGATAAATGGGGAATCAAAAAATTTAATCTCGACGATCTGTATATCAGATTTTTCCGTCTCGCCGAACGCAAAATTGCCGAACTCGAACCGCGCAAAGGAATTGTTTGTTATATCTCGAATTTTTCTTATCTCAGCGATCCGTCGTTTGTCGTGATGCGCGAAAAGTTTTTGAGCGAATTCGATAAAATTTGGATTGACTGCTTAAACGGCGACAGCCGCGAAACCGGAAAAACCACGCCGAACGGAAAGCCCGACCCGAGCATTTTTTCAACCGAATTTAATAAAGCGGGAATTCGCGTCGGAACGGCAATCGGGCTTTTCGTAAAAAAAGACGAAAACGAAACGGAAAATTCGCAAGTTCGTTTTCGTCATTTCTGGGGAAGAAATAAACACGAAGAATTACTTGAAAGTTTGAAAGGACAAACGGAAAATGTGCAAACCGAATCGAACTTTGATTATGAAATAACGAATCCGAAAGAACTCAATCGTTTTTCGCTGCGTCCTTCGGATGTTTCGGATGTTTATCATTCTTGGGCTAGATTAAATGATTTAGCAATCAAAAATTATGTAGGTTTAGAAGAATGTCGCGGCGGAGATTTAATTGATATTGACGAAGAAAATTTGATAAATCGAATGAAACTTTATTTTGATAAATCAATTTCTTGGGAATCAATCAAAAAGATTTGTAAAGGCTTAACTAAAAACATGTCTGGATACAATGCTTTTGAAGCTAGAGAAATGTTGTTAGAGATAGAATCCTATGAAGACAAAAAAATTATGTTATTTTCAGTTAGACCTTTCGATAACAGATTTTGTTTCTATAGTTCCGGCACACCACTTTGGAATAGACCAAGACCGAGTTTATTAAAACAAATAAATCCAAAAAACTGGTTTTTAGTTAGTCGTTTTAATTCAAAAGCAAATCCTGATGGAAATCCGGTATGTTTTTCAAAATATCTTTTTGATAAACAAATGATAACTAGAAATCCGAGTGCTTTTCCAGTCTATCTTTTTGGTGAAGAGAAAAACGGAAATCAAGATAATTTATTCGGCGCAACGGAAACCGAAACTCGCGCGAATCTTTCGGAAACTGCGCGTGAATATCTGCAAAAACTGGATTTTGCAGACGTTGATAATGGCGAAATTGCGACGGAAAAAGGCGCAACTTTGGATGCTGCTTCGCTCGTCTGGTTTCACGCTCTGGCAATCGGTTATTCGAGTTCATATTTAGAGGAAAACGCCGACGGCATCAGACAGGATTTTCCGCGAATTCCGCTGCCTTTAAAACGTGAAGATTTGATCGCTTCCGCCTTGCTCGGCAGACGAATTTCGGATTTATTAGATACCGAAAAACAAGTCGCGGGAATCACGGCGGGCAAACTTCCCGACGCATTGCGGACAATCTGCGTTCCGACACACGCCGCAGGTTTGCAGTTTCAAGATAAAGATTTTCGCGTAACGGCAAATTGGGGTTACGGCGGAAAAAACGGCATCACGATGCCGGGAAAAGGCAAAACAAATTTGCGCGATTATTCGCAAACGGAACTCGACGCATTGGATAAAACCGGCGAAGAATCGGGTTTGAAACTTGAAGAAATGCTTGAAATTTTGGGCGCAAAGACGTTTGACGTTTATCTGAACGATAATGCTTTTTGGCGAAATGTTCCCGAAAATGCTTGGAATTATTACATCGGCGGTTATCAGGTTTTGAAAAAATGGCTGAGTTACAGAGAATTTGCCTTGCTTGGGCGCAATTTGAAATTAGAAGAAATCACCGAAGTTACAAATATAATCCGCCGTATTTCCGCTATACTTTTGCTTGAGCCAAAGTTGAACGAGAATTATAGAAAAATTAAAACAGAATTTTATAAACAATGAGTGAATTGAAAGAAAATATTGAACAATTATTAAACAAATCAGAATTTACAGCCGATGACCGCAAAACATTTGAAGATTTCAAAGCGGCATTGCGGCGCGGCGAAATTCGTGCGGCGGAAAAAGACGCGGAAGGAAATTGGCAGACGAATGCTTGGGTGAAACAAGGGATTTTGCTCGGTTTTAAGATGGGCGCGATGGTCGAAATGTCGAAAGACGGCGAATCTTTTCAGTTTTTTGATAAGGAAACTTATCCGCTTCGCCCGATGACTTTGGAAGACAAGGTTCGCATCGTTCCCGGCGGTTCGACGATTCGTGACGGAAGTTACATTGCGCCCGGCGTGGTTTGTATGCCGCCGATGTATGTCAATGTCGGCGCATACATTGACGAAGGCACGATGATAGATTCGCATGCGCTCGTCGGTTCGTGCGCTCAGATCGGAAAGCGCGTTCACATTTCGGCGGCGGCGCAGATCGGCGGCGTGCTTGAACCGATAAATGCAAATCCCGTCGTTATTGAAGATGATTGTCTAATTGGCGGCAACACGGGCGTTTACGAAGGCGTGATCGTCCGCGAAAAATGCGTTCTCGCGTCGGGCGTGATTTTGACGCGCTCGACTCCGTTGTTTGATTTGGTCAACGAAAAAATTTACAAATCTGACGGCGCGAAACCTCTCGAAATTCCGGCGGGCGCGGTCGTCGTTCAAGGTTCGCGGGCAATTACGAGCGGTTTTGGCAAGGAAAACGGTCTGTCGCTTTACGCGCCGATCATTGTTAAATACCGCGATGAACGAACTGATGCGGCGACGAAGTTGGAAGATTATTTACGTTGAGTAAATTCGTTTGATAAAATAAAAATATGAACACGAAAGTTTTACAGATTACAATCGAAGACTTGCGCCAGGTAGTTGATGAAATGGTTGAAGAAAAATTAGCTGTTTTATTCAAAGACCCGGAAGACGATCTGGAATTCACCGATGAATTAAAGGAACTTCTTGCCCGCCAAAATGAACGGATCAAAAACGGTGATCGGGGCGAAACCTTAGCAGATGTCGCGGCGCGGCTTGATTTGGATTAAACAATCAGTTTGCAGAAAGTTGCAGAGTAAACAGAAACAAACACCTGACAGTTTTTATAATGTTCAGTTACTTTTTCTGAGGTGCTTATGTATAAAATCCGTCTGTATGAAGAAGCGATAAGCCAATTTGCGCGGCTTGATAAGGATATTGCACGGCGTATTTTAAGGAAATTAAACTGGCTGGCGGAAAATGCAGAAAAAATAGAGCCGAAGGGTTTGAAATGGTCTAGTAAAACGACACACGAAAATCTCTTATAATCAGAGATATGGGAAAAAGAAAATATGATGACGAATTTAAGCGGAATGTAGTTACAAAAGTTCTCAACGGACAAAGTGTGGCTAGTGTTTCCATGGAGATTGGAGTTAATGAA
>JBBSIE010000142.1:0-9090 GCA_038232235.1 Pyrinomonadales bacterium
GGAAGTTCCGACGGTGTGCGGCTGAATATGCCAGTCGTCACAAAAGGCGGTTTGGTCGGCAGAGTTTCGGCAGTCAGTTTTCTGACGGCGCAAGTTTATTTGATTACCAAAGGAAAAGTCGGCGAAGGCGGCATTATCGGTGAACTCGGCACATCGAATGCGGTCGGCGTGGTTAGCGGAACGGGGAAAAAAGAATTGCTGGAAATGGGCTATGTGCAGGGTAATGTTGAAGTTAAGGTTGGCGACAGCGTTTATACTAACGGACAGGAAGGAATTTATCCGGCAGGTTTAAAAATAGGCGATATTGTCGAGGTTCGATCCGGTTCGGCAACCGTTTCGCAGCAAATTTTCATCAAACCCAGCACGAATTTTTCGACTTTAGAAGAAGTAGCCGTTCTTTTGTATGAACCGCCGCCGCGTCCCGAATACGATAAATCTTTGCCCAACGCAATTAAAGACGACAAAGGTACGAAGAAGAAATAATTTCAGATTCCGAGTTTCTTCACCGGAAGCCGGAATCTGAAATCTGAAATCTTAATGGAACAGGTTAAAATCACAGTCGCATTGATAGTCGCTATTTTGCTTCAGTGGACGCTTCGCAATGTCGCTGAACCTTTTGTATATATTGATTTTCCATTGATAATTGTGGTTTACGCCGCACTCCAGCGAAACGCCATCAAAGCTCTTTTTTACGGAACAATCGCAGGTATTGCGGTTGACGCTTTAAGCGGCGGACTTTTGGGAGCAAACGGCTTCTCTAAAACATTGATAGCATACATAGTTTCGGAGATCGTTCGGCGCGTCTATATGGACAACCTTCTGCTCAGAATTCCCGTCATAGCAGGTGCGTCTTTATTGAATAATCTGGTTTATTACGGAATGCACCGTCTGCTCGGACAGGTGCCAACCGGAGAGTTTGTAACGACGATAGCTTATTCGATTATCGGAACTACGATTGCCGGAACAATTATTTACTTGATTTTGGACAGCTTTTTTGCGGAAAATGTTATCAAGCGGCGAAGGCGCGATGTGTTTGCGGCGCGTCGTCAAACCCGGCGGCGGAATCCGATTCGATTGGGAAATAGAAGATAGCGGCAGATAGTTACCGAAAGTTGCAAAATTCTCGAAGACTTGGAAAATGAAATTATACGATCAAGCTCAAAATTTAGGCATCAGAGTCGGCACAATTCAGGTTCTTGCCTTTGTTCTACTGACGATTTTGGGCGTACGGCTTTATTATTTGCAGGTTGTCAAAGGCGAGTATTACAGCGAGAAGGCTGAAAATCAGCGCATTCGCCTTATTCCGATTCCCGCGCCGCGCGGAGCGATTTTTGACCGCAACGGAAAACTTCTGGTGGATTCGCGCCCGACTTATAATGTTACGCTGTCAAGCGAACCGATTAAAAAAATTGATATTACCGACCGACTCGACGATTACGCGCAGGGTTTAAATGTTGACCGTCAATTTTTGGTCGAAAGATTCGATTTAATTAAAAAACAGCCCGGTTTTGAAACGATGGTGCTGAAGGAAAACGCCACGATTCAGGATATTACGTGGGTTGAATCGCACGAACTCGAATATCCCGAACTTCGCATCGAAATTCAGCCGCAGCGTTTTTATCCGCTCGGCACAACGTTGGCGCACGTTCTCGGTTACGTCGGGGAGATCAGTCCGAAACAACTCGAAAAGCCCGAATATCAGGCGAGAAAGCTGCATCCGGGCGACATCATCGGCAAAGGCGGGCTTGAGCAGTATTACGACGAATATCTGCGCGGAACGCCCGGTTATCGAAAAGTAATCGTTGACAGTCGCGGGCGCGTACAGAGCGAAATCGAAGTCGTTCAGCCGCAAGCCGGGCAGGATTTGGTTTCAACTATTGATCTCGATTTACAGCAGGCGGCGGAAGAACAACTGGCAAATTCGGCGACCAAACGCGGCACGATTATTTCGATGGACCCGAACAACGGAGAAATTTTAGCGATGGCTTCCGCACCGAGTTTTAATCCGAACGCTTTTGTAATGGGAAGCGGCACTCCCGAAGGACGTAAGGAAAGAGCGCAATATCAATTTGATGAAGAACGACCGCTTTTAAATCGCGCGATTCAAGGACGTTATCATCCCGGCTCGACTTGGAAAATTCCCGAATCGGTTGCCGCGCTGCAACAGGGCGTGATTACGGTCGGGCATTCAAACATCGTGTGCGGCGGCGGCATTCAGGTCGGCAACCGTTTTACGCGCGACACGAGCGGGAATCACGGAACGCCGGATTTGCCGTCGGCGATTACGCATTCGTGCGACGGTTATTATTATCGTCTGGCATTGAAAATGAAACTTGCGGGCTTGATTCAGATGGTTGAAACTTTTGAATACGATAAACAGACCGGAATTGATTTACCGAACGAGAAAGTCAGTCATACGCCGAAATATTACGAGCCGTATATCGAAAAACGAGACGGCAAATGGAACGATATTGAAACGGTTTTCGCCGCCATTGGGCAGGTTACGGTTGACGTAACACCGATTTCGATGCTTCGCGCCGTTTCCAGCGTCGGCGTGCAGGGCAGAATGTATGTGCCGCATCTGTTAAAGGAATTTAAAGCAATCGGCGCAATCGGCGAAGAAGGCGATAAAAATTATGTTCCGGCGCGTCCAGCCATTGGATATGACAATCCTGCACCGAAAATTATTGAAATGACTCCCGAACAAAATGATTATGTTCTAAAAGGAATGTGGGGAGTTGTCAATAACGGAGGAACGGCGGGACGCATCAAAAATCCGAATTTTGAAATTGCCGGAAAAACCGGAACGGCGCAGAATTCGGCAATCGGTTCGGGCGGCGCGAAAGACCACGCCTGGTTTGTCAGTTTCGCACCGGCTTATAAACCTGAAATCGCCGTTATCGCATTGATTGAAAATTCCGGTTTCGGTTCGGCAAACGCCGCGCCCGCCGTCAAAGCCGTTTATGACGAGTATCTTTCGGAAAAACACCCGGATTTGCTGAGCGGACAACAAATAGCTAAAAAATAGTTATCGGTTATCGGTTATTAGTTGTCAGAAAAGAGCGATAACCGATAACCGACAATCAACTACTGAAAAATGGCTGCAATAATCGAAAAACGTGATTTAAGAGATTTTGACTGGCTGATTGCCATTCTCGCGGTGGCTATCGTCAGTTTCGGCGTGTGGCAAATTTACAACGCACAGCCGACTGAAACCTATTGGTCAAAGCAAATTATCGGTTTATTTATTGCGCTTACCGCTCTGCTCGTCGTTGCCTTCAGTGATTATCGGCGAATTGTTGATGCCGCGCCGTTTTTTTATGGAATCGGGTTATTTTTACTGGTGATTGTTTTAATTCCTGGCATCGGAATGAAAATAAACGGTCAGCAATGCTGGATCCGAGTTCCGGTTGTCGGACAATTTCAGCCGTCCGAATTTGTCAAAATTCCGGTTATTTTAATGCTTGCCAAATACTTCGGCTCGCGTAAAGACGGGACTTTAAGGTTTAAGGAATTAGTTGTCGGCGGCTTGATTTTAGCCGTTCCGGTCGGTTTGATATTGCTCGAACCGGATATGGGACAGTCAATAACTTATTTTCCGATTTTGGCGGTTATTTTGTTTTTGTCAGCGGTTAAAATGCGTTACGTAATTTTAACCATCGTCGCTGTTGCGATAATGATGCCGGTCGGTTACTGGGTCGGCGTTCAGACCGGAAAATTAAAAGGTTATAAAAAAGAGCGAATTGATGTGATTATTGACCCGGAAGGCGCGGATCCGCGCGGTTATGCTTATCATACAATTCAATCAATGATTACAGTGGGCAAAGGCGGTTTGTCAGGTATCAGAGGCGACACGGAAACTTCGCAGAGCGCATTAAAGTTTCTGCCTGAACCGCACTCGGATTTTATCTTTGCGGTAACGGCGGAAAATACCGGATTTATCGGTTGCATTTCGCTGCTTCTGGCTTATGCGCTGCTTTTGTCGAGGCTCGTTGCCGGTGCGCGGCAAGCACCTGACCGTGCCGGAATGATGGTGATTATGGCGATTGTCGGAGAACTGGCTTTTCAGATTTTTATGAATGTCGGGATGACTTTGGGATTTTTGCCCGTCATCGGCGTTCCGCTGCCACTGATGAGCGCGGGACTTTCGGCAGTTCTGGCGACATTTATCGCTATCGGTTTTGTCATTAGCGTTAAAATGCGCCGGTTTGTCAACTAAGAAAATTTCAGGTTTTAGATTCCAAATTAAAATCACAGTTAATTTGGAATCTATAATTTAAAGTGAGGTAAGAATGGCAAGAGAGATAAGAAAGTTTAATGTAAAAGAAGTTGAAACGAGTGCGCCGAAAAAGCGCGGATTTTGGAGTTATATTTGGCTTCCGGCAGCACTCCTTCTGGCGTTGTCGGCTGGCGGATTGACCGGAGTTTTGGCTTCTACTTATCTTAATAATTCGCGTTACGCGACGGAGGTTTCCGCGCTGGCAACGTATCGTCCGCCGCAGGTTACGACGATTTACGCGGACGATGGCGAAACTATTTTATCGGAGTTCGCGCTGGAAAAACGCATTCCGATCAAGGAAAGCGAAATTCCGAAAAATGTCGAAGATGCGCTGCTTTCAATTGAAGACAATCGTTTCTACGACCACATCGGCATTGACCCGTATCGAATTGCGGGTGCGGTTGTCAGAAACTTTACAAGCGGAAAAACCGAAGGCGCATCAACCATTACGCAGCAATTAGCCAAAAATCTTTTTCTTTCCCGCGAACAGACTTACACCAGAAAAATCAGCGAATGGATGATGGCACTGGAAATCGAGCGTTTATATACAAAACGGCAGATTCTCGAAATGTATATGAATTATGTTTTTCTCGGTGCGGGTTCTTACGGTTTTGAAGCCGGTGCGCGAACTTATTTCGGCAAACCGTTAAATAAGTTAAATCTGGAAGAAGCCGCACTGCTGGCGGCAATTCCGAAATCGCCCGAATATTCGCCGACGCGCAATATGGGAAAGGCAAAAGACCGCCGCGATACCGTACTTGATCAAATGGCGAAGTACGGCAAAATCACGCAGTCGGAAGCCGATGCCGCCAAAGCTAAACCGATAAAATTGGCGGATACGGCTTATTATCAATCGCTGCCGAAATCAACCGCGTGGGATTATCCGGTTGAAGAAGTTCGCAAATATCTCGAAGACAAATACACAACGCGCGTCGCGCAGGGCGGTTTGAAGGTTTATACGTCAATCAATGTTGACGCGCAAAAGCTCGCCACCAAAGTCGTCCGCGAAAACTTGCGGCAGTATGATAAAGGTCGCTCGTGGCGTTCCGATTATGAAAATGTTTTACTCGATGAAAATAACCAGCCGATAACCGACCAAAAAGAAGTTGACCGCACATTAAAATCATATAAGCACGCCGATTGGTATGGCGACAATTACGCCAAAGGCGAATATATTAAAGGTTTAGTGATAAAGGTTAATCCGGCAAAGGACGAAGCGTTGGTACGTTTCGGCAGATATGAAGCCGTCGTTACCGCTAAAGATATGGGCAGAAGCGGCAAAAAACCGTCGAGCGAATTGAAAGTTGGTTATCTGCCGGAGTTTGAAATAAAAGAAGTTAATGAGGATGATCAAACTTTGCAGGTTGAACTTTCTCAAGTACCGGAAGTGCAAGCCGCGATGATTACGCTCAACGCGCACACGGGCGAGATTATCTCGATGGTCGGTGGATACGATTTTCACACCAGTAAATTTAACAACGCGACACAAGGTCTGCGGCAAACCGGCTCGGCTTATAAACCCTTTATTTACACGGCGGCAGTTGAATGGGGAATGACACCGGATTCAATTGTCAGCGGCGCACCAATTAAGATCGGCAGTTGGATGCCGCATAATTACGACGGTTCGCTCAGCAGCGGAAATGTCCCGATGAAAACCGCGCTGGCGAGGTCTATGAATATTCCGGCGGTTCACTTGCTTGAACAAGTCGGAGTGCAGACGGGCGCACAAATGGTCAGACGTTTCGGCATTACAAATCCGATGGCTCCGAGTTTGCCCTCCGCGCTCGGCGCAAGCGAAGTTTCTCTGATTGAAATGGTTTCCGCTTATTCGACTTTTCCAAACAAAGGCGTGCGCGTAACGCCGCATTTGATTCGGAAAGTTTACAGCCGCGACGGAAGTCTTTTGGAAGAAGCCAATGACGCGACTTCAAAAGTAACCAGCGAATATGTCGCCGGAACGATGGTTGATATGATGCGCGGCGTAACCGGACCGGGTGGAACCGCGCCGGGCGCAAACGCCGCCGGACAGCCGCTGGCGGGCAAAACAGGCACAGTAAATGATCACACGGACGTTTGGTTTATTGGTTACACGCCGACTTATGTAACCGGCGTTTGGATGGGAAATCCCGAAAAGAAAACGAATCTCGGCGGAAATATGACCGGCGGACACGGCGCACTGCCTTATTTTAACGCTTTTATGAGCGAATTTATGAAAGGCAAGGAAAAGGATAGTTTTTATAAAACTCCCGATATGCCTTCGGATATAAAATCATTGGTTGAACAGCGCAAGCGTGAAGAACTCGAAAAACTGGAAAAAGCTGACGAAGAAGCGAGAAAGCTCGGAGTCAGCTTTAACACCGGAACAAAAAACCGAAGCAGAACGACTGCTGAAACAACACCTGATGGTGAAACTCCGGCTGATTCGACACTTCCGACAAGTGATTTGCCGGATTCTACTAAACCGGATACAAACCCGCCACCGAAAGTTGCTCCGCGTGAGGAAACCCCAAAGCCTGCGACTGCGCCGCCGCCGATCAAAAAGCCCGAACCGCCGCCGGCTGAGAAGCCAAAAGAAGGCACAAAACGGAAGGGCAAAAAAGGCGACGGAGACAATTTGTAAAGGCTAAAGGATAAAGGCGAAAGGATAAAGTTAAGAAAAAGATTAAAGGATGAATAAGATTTGTTTAATTTCTTATTTATCCTTTATCCTTTTGCTTTTAAGAAGCCTTTATCCTTTAAGAAACCTTTCCAAATAATACGGCAGCATTTTCCGCCACCAATCCCAATCGTGATTTACGTCGTGTCCCCAGAGTTCCAACAGATGCGGAATTCCGTTGCTGTGCAGAACGCCCGAAAACTGGCTGCTGCGCGCCGGTGCTTCAAACGCGCCTTGTCCGGTAACGATAACGATTGAATCGGCATTTTGCAGAATCGGCAGAAAATAATCGTCATTCAAATTCTGGATATACTGCGTCGGATTGTTGAAATAAACATTATCGTCATAATAATTTTTCAAATAAGAACGAATATCGTAACTTCCGCTCATCGCAATCGTGCCGCGAAAATTATCGGGATGTTTAAAGTAACAATTCGCCGCCAAAAACGCGCCCAAAGACGCGCCCGTCGTCAAAGGTCGTGCGGACTGCCCGCATTCGTTGCGAATCAGCGGCAAAACTTCGTCCATTATGTAGCGGTCATAGCGCGTCAAAAGTTCCGCTTTCCACTGCGGCGAAGCCTTATCATTTAATAAACTGTGGCGATTGACCGAATTTATCGAATAGGCGCGAATCAAGCCCGCTTCGATTAAAGGCTTTATCGCGTCAACCAATAAAAAACGCTCATATTCCAAATAATCGGCGGCGGCAGTCGGAAACATTAACAGCGGATAACCCGCGTGTCCGTAAGCTACCAACGGCATTTCCATTCCGAGATTATGACTATACCAAGATGTTGTATCACGTCGCATTTATTATATTTTCTCCAAGTCTTATTTATTTTTGATTAAAAGAGGTTAAAAGAAAAAGAGTTCAACTTCAAGTGTGGCGCAACTTTCATACAGAGTTTTAGAAGTGTGAAAACATAAACAAAAAGAGCAACTCGTAAAAGCTGCTCTTTAGAAAACAATAGATTGAAGATATTTAATCTTCAGTCTAAATTAAAAGAAGTAACGCGCTCCAAATGTAAAACCGCATCCGCCGACATTAGTTTGCCCTAAATTTAGGAACAAATCCGTGTTGACAGTGTTTCCAATCGTATTCGAAGGTATTTGTAGTAAAGTTGCGGCGATTGAATACGTTAAAGATTTCAGCGCGAAATTGAAGTCTTTGACGCTCTCCGAAAGTTTTAATATTTTTCACTGCCGCCAAATTCAAGTTGCGAGTGTCGCCGGTTCTTTGGGTGTTAGCTCTGAGATTACCATTCGTCAAAATCGTGCCTAGCACGTCGCGCATTATTTCCTCGTCGTCACAAATTAAAATCGAACCCTTTTTCGCCATAAGTTATGAAAATATACAGGATATTTGGTTGCAAAACAAAAATAAGGCGTTGTCCGGTTATAGACAACGCCTTTTGAAACATTCCAGATTAACCGAAATTAGAAGTTGAATCGAATCTGAAAGTCAAAAATTCGACCACCCGGATCCTGTGACCCAAGGTCTTGATAAGCTGTGCCGTTGGGAAGCTGTCCGAAAACCGAGCTGGCAGCACTAACACCAACCACATCCGCATTCCAACCGCCTACACGAAAATTCGGATGATTCAAGGCATCAAAAGCACTTGCTCTTAACTCTATATTACGCTTTTCACCAAGATTGAATTTCTTGGTTGCAGTAACGTCAAATTTAAAGAAGCCCGGTCCGTGTAAAATCAAGTTAGTGAAACCGCATTCTCCGTTAAAGCTCGATTGACAGTTGCCGAATCCTGCGGGAGCAATAAATCTTCCGGTCGGACCGCCAGTGCCGAAGTTAGTTCCGTAGCCATTCGCGTTGTTAATGTTAATGTCAAATGCGCGTTGCGAGTTCTGGATAATGTCAACAGGCAGATACGTAACGACATTAACACCGTTTATTACAGAATCTTTACGAACTTTGATTTCCTTCTGAAGCTCTTTGGCTGTTATACCGACCAGCGTAACATTACCTAAGCTAAACGGCGAACCGCTTTGCCACCGAATTACCGGAAGTATAGAAAATCCGCCGACCAGACTATTTACAATTCCATTGGTGCCGGAGAAAAATGTTTTTCCTTTGCCAAAGGGAAGGTCATAAGTAGCCTCGAGTTTGAAATTGTGGCGAAGATCGAATGCCTGAACA
>JBBSIE010000143.1:0-9015 GCA_038232235.1 Pyrinomonadales bacterium
GGCTGGGGCGATCCGCCGCGCGGCTGAACGGTTACACCTGATTAATCGGCAGTTTGCCGACAACACATTTTGGGTTTTAGATTTCAAACCGAATTTTTTCCCGCAATTTTTACAAATCTTGAAACGGATTTCTTTAATTGAAAAAATAAGTTTATAATTTTAATTTTTCAGCAATCCAAATTCCAAAATCTAAACTCCAAATCGTTTTATGGTTGGTGAGAACATAAACCAATACAAAATTTTAGAAAAAATCGGCGCGGGCGGGCAGGGAACTGTTTATAAAGCGCAGGATACGAAACTTGACCGCACGGTTGTGATTAAAGTTCTGCCGCCGGAATTGACCGCCAAAACCGCCAATTTCAAACGCTTTGAACGCGAAGCGCAGCTTTGTTCGCAGCTTGACCATCCGAACATCTGCACGATTTTCGATTTTCACGAAGACAACGGCGTTTTTTATATTGCGATGCAGTTTGTCAAAGGCAAAAACGTCCGCCAACTGGTCGCCGGTCGTCCGCTCGATCTCAAAAGTGCGCTTTCGGTTGCCATTCAAGTCTGCGACGCGCTTGCTTACACGCATTCAAAAGGCATTATTCACCGCGACATCAAGGCGGGAAACGTGATGATTTCCGAAACCGGACAGGCGAAAATTTTGGATTTCGGTCTGGCAAAACTTCTTCAGGACGAACCTGCCGAACACATCCAAGGTTTAGATCGCACGGATATTACCGAACTCGGAATTCCTTACGGAACGGCGACTTACGCCGCGCCCGAACAAGCTAAAGGCGAAAAAACCGATCATCGCGCCGACATTTTTTCAACCGGCGTTCTGCTTTACGAAATGCTCACCGGCATTTGGGCGTTTCAAGGCAAAACCGTTCACGATGTGCGCCATCAGGTTCTTTACGGAACGCCGAAACCGCTTGTCGAAATGCGAAACGATCCGTTTCCGCCGCGTCTTCAGGAAATTCTTGACAAGGCAATAGCTAAAGCTCCGATTGACCGTTATCAGAAAATTTCGCAGATGCGCGACGATTTGCGCGGTGTTTTGCAGGAAGTTTCGGGCGTTCCGGCGATGCAGAGCGAAATTTTCACGCCGCGCCATTTGGAGGATAATCCGGTTAAACGAGCTTGGAATTGGATAACGGGCAAATCAAGTTCGGATATCTCGATTCAAAATTCGTCTTCTATATCTTTGACACCGACATACTCGCCGGAAACGACGCTGACCGCCACCGGACAAGAGAAAAAGAGCGTTGCCATTCTGCCGTTTAAGAATTTAAGTCAGGACGCGGCATCGAATTTTTACGAATTCGCTCTTGCTGACGCGGTGATTACGGAACTCGCGCAGCTTCGTTCCTTGATTGTGCGTCCGAGTTCGGTCATCGCCAAATATCAAAATAAAGAATTCGATCCGCGTGAAGTCGGCAGGGAATTGCGCGTTCACGCCGTTTTGTCGGCGAGTTTTCTACGCGCCAGCGACAAACTTCGCGTTACGGCGCAGCTTCTCGATGTTTTAACGGGCGATATTTTGTGGAGCGACAGAATTGACGCGCAGGGCGAAGATATTTTGGCTTTGCAGGACAATATCGCGCATCGTATTCTCGAAGGTTTACGACTCGAGTTGTCGTCCGTCGAACAGGAAAAACTCGGTCGCCGCGCCACCGAAAATCCGCGGGCGTATGAAGAATTTCTGCGCGGACGCGATAATTTCGGCAGGTTTATTTTCCGCACCGTCGCCAACGAAGATTGCGACGCGGCAATTGCCAATTTCAAACACGCCATCGAACTCGATCCGCATTTCGCGCTGGCTTACAGCGGTTTAGGCGCGTGTTACGCCAACCGCGTTTTCAAAGGAATGGGCAACGCCGAAGATTATACGTATGCCGAAGCCGCGTTCAGTAAAGCGTTTATGTATGATCCGAACGTCGTCGAAGCGCGGGTTTTGATGGTGTTTATTTATCTTTCGCGTGGCGAAAAGAAAAAAGCGCGGGCGGAAATTAAAGTTTTGCAGGAACAATTTCCTAACGAAGCACCGCTTTATTTTGTCAAAGGAACGATGCACCGGCTTGACGGGGAATACAAAGAATCTCTGCGAGCGTGGGAAAAACTCGTACGGCTTGATCCGTTAGCGCGAGTCGTCGCCAGCTATAATCGCGCCCGCATTTTTCTTTACGAAAAACTTTACGATGAAGCGATGCGCGAATTAGACAAGGGTGCGGAAATCGAACCGAATCATCCGATGATCAGAATTTTTCGTTCCGTAATCCTTTTTTATCGCGGCGATACCGATGAAGCGATTAGTTTAATAGAAGATATTTTGCGCGAAAATGAAGGAATGGACGGTATGCGTTCGCTTTACGCGATTTATCTGGGCAATGTCGGAAGAGTTGACGAAGCGCGGGCGCAATTGACGGAAAAAGCCCGCAATCTGGCAAAAGCCGATCACGATATGTCTTATTGGATGACATCCGCCTGCACACAGATTGGCGAAATTGACGAAGCGTTTTACTGGATGGAACGTGCCATCAAACTCGGCAACGAAAACAAACCGTGGTATGAAAACGACAAATTGCTCGAACAGCTTCGCCAAGATTCGCGGTTCAATCAGATTCTCGGCACTATTGAAAAAAGAGGTTAAGTCAATTTCCGCCTTTAGAAATTATTTAGCCACGAACAAACAAGAAAATACAAAAAAAATAAATTTTAAAATTGCAAAAATTTATTTGTTGTTTTTTCGTGTTCTTTCATATTTGTAGCTAATTTTATTTTTCCAGCGCATTAAAGATAAAAGGAAAAGTTCCCCAAGATTGACCGCGATGCTGCGGGCGAAACGCAAATAAAATAATTTCGCCTTTGCCGTAAACGGCTTCGGCGAGCGCGGTTTTGCCGTTCATATATTTTTCACCGAGCGTCCAGCCTGATAAAAGCGAATCTTTTGCCGCATAATTTGCGACGGATTTTACTTTGCTTGCGTCCGAAATTTCAAACGCCGAACTGTTTGTAAAATAAGCGGGCGTTTCTTCTTTTAAGCCTTTCGCCAGCGGATTTTTCGTGTCAACTTCGAGTTTGACAACCGAACCCGGATCATAAAATTCGCTTCGTTTCAAACCGTTCAAAACATTTTTCATCGGCAGACTAAATCGCTTGATAACCATTTCACACGAATCGTCAAAACAAATCAGCTTTCCGCCGCCCGCGACATATTTTTTCAAATTCTCAACGCCTTCTTCACCTATTCCGCCTGCAAATTCAGCCGGATAACGCTCCGCGCTCAAACCTTTGACGATTGAATTTCCGCTGTCGGCGGGCAAAATTATCGCGTCGTAATTCAAGTTTCCGCCACGAATATCTTTGTCTGAAACCGACGAAAACGGAATTTGAAAAGTGTCGAGAACAAGCCGCGTCCAGCCTTCGTCCATCGAACCGGTGAAACCTTTGTAAAGCCCAATTTTCGGATTTGTTTTCAGCGGATTCGGCACTTTTGCAAAAGGTTCTTTGTTCGGTTTCAAGTTCAAAACCTGACGCGCTTGATTAATGTTTTCAACTTTTTTCAAAGTATTTTGATATTGCGGTAAGTCTTTAATTTGCCAAACCGCCGTGTAATCAACACCCATTTGCAATGGTAAAGTCCAACCCGCGACATCATAAGGAACTTCGGCTTCGCCTTTGGCATTTAACCTTTCGGGATAAGTTTGTTTTTCAAAAAGACTCAACACATTATTTTTTTGCGGCTGATTGACGAAAATCAGAAAACTTCCAAGCGGAATTTCGTGGGAATCGCTTTTGTTTTTCTCGTGCGTAACTTCGAGTTCGCGTGTCATTTGCCGGATTTCCATTCCTTGCTGCATCAAAATTTCGAGAAAGCGCGAAACCGTTTCGGCGTTCGGCTGTCCGGCATAAACCACAAACGCTTTTGGTTCATCGTTTTTCGGTTCAAGATTTGCCTTTCCGTAATCGTAAAAATTTTGCAAATATCGTTCGCGGAATTTCGCCGCCATTTCTAAAAGTCCATACGAAGCAATCATTTCGATTCGCGCAATATCGCGCGGATGCCATTCGCCGCCTTGCCAAACATCGGGAAAATTCGTCGCCGTTTCCAATAAACTCGGCAGTCCGCGTGCGCCGCGATTTTTTTGCAGTTGTTCCTTCGTAACCGTAATCGGCGACATCAAATCCGCGCTCGCCGCTTCGGTCAAAATGCCGATTGAGTTGTGATAATAAGGCGCGGAACGAAAACCGCCGTGCCACCAAGTATCATAAGTCGAATTCGTCGCCACGCCCGCGATATTCGCCGCCTGCAAATCCGCCGCCATTTTGTAGCCGAGCAGCCCGACTTCGCGCAAAATCGAAGGGGAAACGCGCGGATTTGCCGGATCAAAAAACGGCGGCGTGATAAATCTCGACGCGGTTTGACCTTGCTGATGAACGTCGTAAACAATTTCCGGGTACCATTCCTGCCAGAAAAACTTCGTAATCGCCTGTGTTTCCTTCAAATTCATCATAAACCAATCGCGGTTGTCGTCGTGTCCGGCGTAATAATGATAAAGTTCGGGCGGCGAAGTTCCTTCGTATTTTGTTCCCAAAGTTTTGCGATACCAATTCGCCACGATGTCAATGCCGTCGGGATTTGATGACGGAATCAACAGCAAAATCGTGTTGTCGAGAATCTGCCGCGTATCTTCGTCGTTTTTTGATGTAAGTTCGTAAGCGAGATTCATTGACATTTGCGCGGCGACTATTTCAGTTGAATGAATCGAGCAGGAAATTGAAACAATAGTTTTGCCGTTTTCAAGAAGATTATGGAGTTCCGCATCACCTTTTATCGTCCGCGAATCAGCCAGTTTTTGATTGATTTGCTTATACTTTTCGAGATTTTTGATATTGTCAGCCGACGAAATGAAGGCGACAATCAAAGGTTTGCCGAGCGTCGTTTTACCGATTTCCTGAACTTTTACTTTATCGCTCGCCGCGTCCAATTTCGCAAAATAATTCGTAATCTGTGACCAATCGGCAATCGTTTTATCATCGGTCGGCTGAAAACCGAGAACCGATTTCGGTGTCGGAACGCTTTGCGCCGGAGCATTTAACGGCAAAATGTAAAATGTAAAAAGAAGCGCGAAAGCCGCGATTAGAAGTTTTGGTTTATAATCAAAAACCGAAGACCGAAAATCGAAAACCGAAAACCGATGAAATCTAAGCTCGAAAATGTTCAAAATATTGACCTCGCTGTTAAGAATAATGAAAAACTGGAATTTCCTTTCAAGAATTCTAACAAAACGAGTCTGATTGGCAAACTACGTTATTGGTGGAGTTTGTCGGTTGCCGGATTTTTGCTTTTGTTCGGCGCGTTGCCGATGATGATTATTCTGCAAATTATCAATCGTCAAATCTGGCTTTATCCGTTTTGTATGTGGGGCGCGAAAAAATGGATTCGCCTTTCCGGTGCTAAGGTCAAGGTTTTCGGCAAAGAAAATCTCGAGGAAAATAAATCGTATATTTTCGTCGCCAATCACAAATCATATATTGATACGACCGCACTTTTCGCTTATACGGGCAAAAAAGTCGGTTTGATTGCGAAAAAGGAAATTCTGAAAGTTCCGGTTTTGGGAAAAGGAATCAGCTTTATAAATTTTTTGACAATTGACCGCTCAAACCCCGAACGTGCGCGGCAGACTTTAGATAAAGCGAGAAAACTTGTCGAAAGCGGCTGTTCGTTCGGAATTTTCGCCGAAGGAACGAGAGCAATGCCGGGTGAACTTTTGCCGTTCAAAAAAGGCGCGTTTCATCTCGCACTGCAAACCAGCGCGGCGATTGTTCCGGTCGTTTTCAAAAACACCGATTACATTATGGGCAAAAAAACCGGTGTGGTTAATCCCGCAACTATGGAAATCGTTTTGCTTCCACCGATAGAAACTAAGGGTTTGACGGCGGAATCTGATTTGATGAATTTACTGGAAAAAACGCGCGGTGCGATTGCGAATAAAATGGAAAATGGAAAATTAGTAAATCCTTCTTAACATTTTCCACTTTCCGCATTTCATTTTCCGTTATTTATGGTTTTTTCGGAGCCGGTTCGTTTTCTATTGTATCTTCAATAATTTTTACGTCGCTTCTGCCTTGTTTATAATCGGTATAACGAACCCGCATTTTCAGTTTAACAGCTTGCCCGTTGCCAAAAACAAGTTCATCATCAGACGACGAATAAGACGGAAACCAATATTTTCCGTCAATGTTTTCCCGCCACGTTTCAACGACCGGATAACGATTATTTTTATATTCGGGACCGGCTTTACCTTTCGATTTGACGATTTGCAAATCTTGGTCGTCAACCCAAATTCTGCCCGTAAAGACTCTCGTTTTCGATTTCGGATCAGGCATAACTTTGGGCGCAACATCAAAAACATATAAGTTAAGCTCGTCAATTTTCTCTTTGCCGAGATAAGTAAAGTTGTAGAGATTAACCGCCGACGGGTCTAAAGCAAACGGGTTAATGCCGCCTAAATCTTCCAAATCTTCCGGCGTTACCTGAAGTTCAGTGATCGTCGGGACGGGAAAATAAGTGATTTTCTCAAACCTTTTTCCTGCCTCGTTAAACGTCAAAGAAGAATCGCGCCGATAAGTTCCGGTAACTTGTCCGCCCATTCCGATTGTTTGAATGGTTGCGTTGCGGTCAAAAATATAATTTTTTAGTGCCTCACGAAATTCGCCTTCTTTCGCGGTAAAATTTTTAATGATCCGGTCAATTTCCGGCTGACTCAAATTTGTTTTAACAATTTTCGATTCCTGTGCGAAAATACCGATTGCCGAAAAACATAAAATTATCAGTCCAAGTAAAATTATTCTCGTTTTATACATTTTTTATTTTTTCCTTGTTGCTTAAAAACTTAATTGATAGATGCGCGAACTCAGAAAAAAGTTTAATAAAAAAGATGAGCAAAATAATCGAATCAAGCGAAGAAACCGAACAATTCCGCGACCGTAAATGGAGGCGTGAAGAGATTTTAAAGATCGAAACCGCGCCGGAAGTCGAAGCGTTGGTCGAAGATTTAGGCTTTTGTCTGGCATTGACCGATGCACGGACAAATCTGCCGTCGGTTTATATCGCCGTTTGCGGCAGACGCGACGCGCATTCGCCGCGCAACGTGCAGAAAGATTACGAAATGAGTTTGGCGTGGACGCTCAAAGACGAAGTGATGCGGCGCGAAAAAGTTTATTACGGCAAGCTCTGCAAGGCGCGCGCGATGTTCGTCGCACCGCGTTTGATTCCATATTTCAACGCAGTTTGGGGCATTCCGAAAAAGCGCGAAAAGGAAATTTTATCGGACGACGCGAACAAAATATTAAAAGTTTTGCGAAAGGAATGGGAAATGGGAACGGCGGATTTACGCGCCGAAGCCAAGATCGAAAATCGCCAAAAACTGACCAAAGCATTAGACGAATTACAGCGTGCGATGAAAGTCGTGCCGCAGGAAGTTCTTTACCAGCCGAAATTTACGTATATTTGGACGCTTGCCGAAGCGCGTTTTCCAAAGGAAATGTCAAAAAAAGTTTCACGCGAAAAAGGTTTAATCGAAATCGCCCGCGCATTTTTACAAATGGGCAAAACAACCGTGCGCGGCGAACTGGCAAAAGCGTTGGGCATCTCGCGCAAAGAAGCAGGTTTGGCAAATCGCGCATTGGTCGAAGAAGGTTTCGCGGGAAGATTGTCGGTCGGGGTTTATCGAATTTTATCGAGTTGAAAAAAAATTAAAATCAATATTTCAAAACTCTGCAAAGATTCGCCGAATTTTTAATAATAGTGTGTATTGTTTCACCGACTTTTAACTGTGTTGCCATAATGTAGTGGTAAATAGTGAACCATCTATTGTCAAAAGGTATGTCAACATAGTTTTCGACAAATCTCTTATCTCTGAAAAAGAAAAAAAACTTCACAAAAAAGTTGTAAGAATCAAAAAATTCTTTTATACATAAAAAGATTTTAAAAAATTGTAGTTTCCAACAAATTTATGACAAATAGTGAAACGATTCGACATTCTGACGGACGGGTTGAATTGCAGCCGGACGCTTTGCAGTCAATCAAAACGTCGCCGCTGTATAACGAAGACCTCGCGCCCGTTCCCGTTGAAAAGCGCAATTGGACGACGTATAACTACGCCGCGCTGTGGATTTCGATGGCGCACTGCATTCCGACTTATATGATGGCTTCGGGCTTGATTTCCGCCGGAATGAATTGGTGGCAGGCACTTTTTACGATTCTTTTGGGAAATATTATCGTGCTTGCGCCGATTTTGCTCAATTCGCATCCCGGCACAAAATACGGCATTCCGTTTCCGGTTTTCGCCCGCGCCGCTTACGGCACTTTCGGCTCGAATCTTCCGGCGTTGATGCGGGCAATTGTCGCCTGCGGCTGGTTCGGCATTCAGGCGTGGATCGGCGGTCAGGCGATTCATATATTTTTTTCTTCGATAATTCCAAGTTGGAATACGCTTTTGGGCAATCAAATAAACGGACACACGCCGACCGAATGGATTTCGTTTCTGATTTTTTGGGCGATGAATATTTTTGTCGTCTATCGCGGAATGAATCTTTTGCGCCGCGTCGAAAATTGGGCTGCGCCGTTTGTTTTGATTATGACGGCGGTTTTGCTCGCGTGGATTTTATACCAAGCCGGCGGCATCGGTTTTTTGTTGCACGAAGAAGACAAATTTAAAACTGTGGGCGAATTCTGGAAGATTTTTATTCCTTCGCTAACGGCAATGATCGGTTTTTGGGCGACGCTTTCGCTGAATATGCCTGATTTTACGCGCTTCGGAAAAAGCCAGCGCGAACAAATAATCGGGCAAACAGTCGCGCTGCCGACGACGATGGTTTTGTTCGCGGCGATGGGAATTTTGATAACTTCGGCGGCTGTCATCGTTTTTCCGCAGATGAAACCCGACGAACTTTGGGATCCGGTAAAACTCGTCGGACAATTTTCGCAGCCTTTGGTCGTCGCCGTTTCGATGTTCACGATCA
>JBBSIE010000144.1:0-8956 GCA_038232235.1 Pyrinomonadales bacterium
GTTTTTGTCATCGGGCGGAATATACAAACCGGGTTCGACGGTTAAGACCATTCCGGCTTCAAACGGGCGCGAGTTTTTAGCGGTTTGGTCGGTGAAATATCTGCCCGCGTCGTGAACGTCAAGACCTAAATAATGCCCGACACCGTGCATATAATATTTCATAAACTCTTTTTTCTTGATTAAATCCTTTGTTTTGCCTTTCAAAAGTCCGAGTTTTTTCATTCCTTCGGTCAGCATTTCGATGGAAAGTTCGTGTCGCTGTTTGATAGTGTTGCCTTTTTTAGTGGCTTCCAGACAGGCAATTTCGGTTTCTAAAACAATGTCATAAACTTCGCGCTGCGCCTTTGTAAATTTGCCGCCGACGGGAAATGTGCGCGTGATGTCCGAAGCGTAACCTTTATAATTTGCGCCCGCGTCAATCAACAATAAATCACCGTCTTTAAGATCGGCGTTGTTTTCGACGTAATGCAGAATTGTCGCATTTTCGCCGCCGCCGACGATGGAATTATACGCCACGCCGGACGCGCCGTGATGTCGCATATAATTTTCCATTAACGCTTCGACTTGATATTCGTTCATTCCGGGTTTGACATTTTGCATCGCCAGAATATGCGCTTCGGCGGCGATGTCGGCTGATTTCTGCATCAATTCGATTTCGTCGTCGGTTTTGATCAGACGCATTTCGTGAACCAGAATCGTCGGGTCAATAATCGTGTGCGGCGGATAAGCGGTTTTAAGGCGGCGTACTCTCTGACCGGAAAGATAATGTAGGATTTGAGAATCTAGCTTTTGGTCAACACCGAAACGGTAATAAAGTTTTTCGTTCCCGTTGACGAGTTTTGCCATTTCGCTTTCAAATTTTTCAATCGGAAAAGCCTTGTCCGCGCCGTAGTTTTTCTTCGCGCCGTCCGTGCCTTCACGTCTGCCGTACCAAGTTTCCATTTCCGGGTCGCGCGGGCGCACGAACAATGTATATTTATTTTTTTTGCTCGACGGATTTATCACCGCAATTGCGTCCGGTTCGGGAAATCCGGTCAGATAATAAAAATCCGGGTCTTGATGAAATTTGAATTCCGTGTCATAACTGCGCGTTACTTCGTGCGCCGCCGGGATAATCGCAATCGAATCTTTGCCGATTGCTTCCATAAATTTTTTTAGTTGTGGTCGCATAATTTCTCCTTTTTTGTATGAAGTGTAACGATTTTATAAAATTTTTTCACGTCTTCAGTTATAGAAATTTGCATTTGTGAATTTTACGAACTCGCCGCGCTGAAACTCTGCATACTTTTCGCGCGTAAAAACATCACAAAACGGCTTGGTTTCATATAATTACAAATACTGATAAAATTTTGAATTAAAACGTATGAAAATTCTAGTTTCCCTTTTTCTGGGTTTATTTTTGTTCACTTTCGCAAGCGGAAATGTTTTCGCGCAATACAAAAAAATCACGGTTATTTTGATGCGCCACGCTGAAAAAGACGTTTCGGACGAAGCCGATTCTGCCGATCCCGAACTTTCCGAAGCGGGAAAAGCGCGGGCGCAAAAACTGGCTGAAATTGCCTTAAAATACAAGCCGGAAATAATTTATTCGACGGATTACATTCGCACCAAAGCAACAGTTGCGCCGCTGGCATCGAAATTAAGAGCGATGACTTTTATTTATGATCCGAAAAATCTTGATCAAATATATGATGCGATTATGTCCGGCAAATACAAACGAATCGTCATTGTCGGACACAACACGACGACACCGGCGTTGGCGAATTTGCTCTTGAAAGAAGAAAAATATCAACGACTCGGCGAAAACGAATACGATAAAATATTTGTTGTTAAAATCAAGAAAAATAAAAAGAAACCGAACAAAATTAGAGAAAAAATTATAACTTACTGATATTCACGGAGAAATTTACAAATGGCAAAACATTTAAGAAAAACGACGATTACATTCTGTCTTTTATTGATTGGCGTGTTAAGTTTGACGAACATCGCAACAGCGCAGAAAAATAAAATGGATAATATGCAAAAAACGACAACGATGATTGCCGAAGACATTCATTCTTACTCGAATCCGCAACAGGTAAAAGTTACAAATGTTGATCTGGATTGGAATGTTTTGTTCGACAAAAAAATGCTGCAAGGCGCGGCGACTTTGACGGTTGAACGCACATCGAATGATAGAAACGCGCCGCTGATTTTGGATACGCGCGATTTGAATATTGAAAAGGCGGAAACTTCTGCTGACGGCAAGAATTTCAAAAGCACGAGTTTTAAAGTCGGTGAAAAAGATAAAATTCTCGGCGCACCGCTGACGATTGATCTACCGAAAGATGCTAAATTCGTGCGCGTTTCTTATTCGACGAGTCCGAATGCTTCGGGTTTGCAGTGGCTTACGCCGCAGCAAACTGCCGGAAAAAAACAGCCGTTTATGTTTTCGCAGGCGCAGGCGATTCACGCGCGTTCGTTTATTCCGCTGCAAGATTCGCCCGGAATTCGCGTAACTTATTCGGCGAAAGTTCATACTCCGAAAGGCTTGTTAGCCGTGATGAGCGCGGAAGGTAATTCCGAAAATAACGCGGCGCGAAACGGTGAATATAATTTCAAAATGACGCATCCGATTCCGCCGTATTTGATTGCGATTGCTGTCGGTGATCTAAAATTTCAAAGTTTGGGAACGCGAACGGGCGTTTATACCGAACCTTCGATGCTCGAAAAATCGGCTTACGAACTAGCCGACACGGAAAAAATGGTCGAAGCGGCGGAAAAACTTTACGGTAAATATCGTTGGGAACGTTACGATTTATTGGTTCTGCCGCCGAGTTTTCCGTTCGGCGGAATGGAAAATCCGATGCTCACCTTCGCCACGCCGACGATTTTGGCGGGCGATAGAAGTCTTGTTTCTCTCGTCGCGCACGAACTCGCGCATTCGTGGTCGGGAAATTTGGTGACAAATGCGACGTGGAGCGATTTTTGGCTCAACGAAGGCACGACGACGTATATTGAACGCCGAATTTTAGAAGAACTCTACGGCAAACCGCGCCGCGAAATGGAAACGATGTTGGGGCGCAAAGTTTTGGACGGCGAACTTGCCGACTTTGACGAGCGCGACGAAATTCTGCACGTTGATTTGAACGGACGCGACCCGGACGACGGTTTTACCGAAGTTCCATACGAAAAAGGCTCGCTTTATCTGCGCCATCTGGAAGAAGCCGTCGGGCGCGAAAAATTTGATAAATTTCTGCGCGGCTATTTTGATTCGCACGCCTTTCAAAGCATCACGACCGCCGAATTTGTTGATTATTTACAGAAAAATCTGATTGACGAAAACCCGAAACTAATCACCCGCGCCGATGCCGACGAATGGATTTACAAAGCCGGTTTGCCGAAAGACGCGCCGCAGCCGACATCCGACGCATTTGCAAAAATCGAAGCGCAGGCGAAAAACTTTGAAACGGGCAAAACGGCGGCGAAAGATATAAACACAAACGAATGGACGACGCAGGAATGGCTGCATTTTCTGCAAACACTGCCGCAGAATCTCGGCGCGGCGAAAATGGCTGAATTAGACAAAGCGTTTAATCTGACAAATCGCGGCAATTCGGAAATCGCGTTTCAATGGCTTTTAATGTCAATAAAAAACAATTATTCACAGGCTGATGCGCGATTAGAAGAATTTCTGACGAGCATCGGACGGCGCAAATTCGTTAAACCTTTATTTGAAGAACTTATAAAAACGCCGGAAGGGAAAACACGCGCCGCTGAGATTTACGCCAAAGCGCGTCCCGGTTATCATCCGATTCCGATTGCGACAGTGGACGAAATTTTGCAGTGGAAAAATCAGTAAAAAGCAGTAGCGCAAGCGGCTCGCTTGCCACTGGAACGCAAGCGGCTCGCTTGCCGCCGTTCGAGCGAAGCAAGAACGGCGATGGCGTTTGATTACTCGAAAGTTATTTGAACGCGAGGCGTGTGTCCGTTCGTGCTTCGCACCGAACGGACTTGCAAGCGGGACGCTTGCGCTCCAGTCAAAAATAAATTATGAATCTTCCGAATATAAAATTAACAATCACATTATTTTGTTTAATTTTCCTATTTTCTATGACCATAAAAGCCCAGAGCGAATCGAAAAACGTCCCGAAACAGTGGCAGACTTTAGCCGAGCAAACCGATTATCATAAAAGTTGGAATTACGCCGACACGATTGACTTCGCCAATAAATTAGCGAAAGAATCGCCGTTAATCGAATATAAATCTTTCGGTAAAAGCGGCGAAGGCAGAGATTTGCCGCTTTTAATTGCTTCAAACGATAGAGATTTCACGTCGGAAAAAGCCAAAAAAAGCGGCAAAGCGA
This sequence comes from Pyrinomonadales bacterium, assembly GCA_038232235.1. Lineage (GTDB taxonomy): Bacteria > Acidobacteriota > Blastocatellia > Pyrinomonadales > Pyrinomonadaceae. Next base: position 4,346 of record JBBSIE010000144.1, read on the forward strand.
TTGTGTTTATTCAAGCCGGAATTCATTCGGGCGAAATTGACGGCAAAGACGCGGGTTTTGCTTTATTGAGAGATATTGCGATTACAAAAACTCGCGCCGATTTGCTGAAAAATTCGATAATTATTTTTGTGCCGATTTACAATGTTGACGGACACGAAATGCGTTCGCCGTATAACCGCATCAACCAAAACGGTCCTGACGAAATGGGTTTTCGCGCCACTTCGACGAACCTTAATTTAAACCGCGATTATATGAAAGCCGACGCGCCCGAAACACGCGCTTGGCTCGCGCTTTGGAATGAATGGAAACCCGATTTTTTTATTGACTGCCACGTTACCGACGGCGCGGATTTTCAATACAATGTAACTTACGAATACGCGCATTTTCAGGAAGTTTCGCCCGAAATTAAAGATTGGATGGACAAACATTTTGACGGAAATGTTGTCCCGAAAGCAGAAGCGGAAGGCAATCTTTTAACGCATTACGTCGAATTTGCCGGACGCGAAGTAACGGGCGGAATCGCCACGTTTATCGCCACGCCGCGTTTTGCAACCGGTTATGTTCCTTTGCGAAATCGTCCCGGACTTTTAATCGAAACTCATTCATACAAACCTTATAAATCGCGTGTTCGTGGAACTTACGACGTTTTGCGCTACACGATTGAGGAAATAAATCAATCGAAAGAAAGTTTGTTTGCAGCTAATAAAAAAGCCGAAGAGGAAACAATCGAACGCGGCGAAAACTATGACGCAAACGAAAAATTTCCGCTTCGTTTGCAGATAACCGAAAATTCGACACCGCTTCAGTTTAAAGGAACTGAATATACGAAGGAAAAAAGCGATATTTCCGGCGCGGAAGCGATTCGTTACGGCACGAAACCGCTGAATATCACGATTCCGAGATACGACGAAGCGAAAATCGCCGCGTCCGTCGCGCCGCCGCTTTATTACATCGTGCCTCCGCAATGGCAAAACGTCATCGAAGTTTTGCAGGCGCACGGCATTTCATTTCAGCGAATCGAAAAACCTTTGACAATCGAAGTCGAAAGTTATCGTTTAACCGAACCGAAATTCGCGCCGATGCCGTTTGAATCTCACAATACGGTCAGTTACAAAATAAATCCGCTCAAAGAAACGCGCACATTTCCGGCAAATTCGATCATCGTTCCGACGGCGCAGGAGACGGGAAATGTTTTGATTCATCTGCTCGAACCCGATTCGCAGGATTCGCTCGCTTACTGGGGATTTTTCAGCGCGATTTTCGAGCAGAAAGAATACGGCGAAGCGTATGTGATAGAAAAATTAGCGCGTGAAATGCTGGCGAAAGATGAAAATTTGCGAAAGGAATTTGAAGAAAAGCTGAAAGACGAAAACTTCGCCAAAAATCCGCGAGCGCGTCTGAATTTTTTCTACGAACGCTCGCCTTATTTCGATAAACGCATCGGTCTTTATCCGGTCGGGCGCATTATCAATAAATTAGACGAAAAGGTTTTGAAATAAAACAATCTGCGCTGTATCGGTGAACAAAATAAATTTTTCGGCGTATGGATTTTTGCTAATTCAGTTTCAAAAATTTACAAAGGAGATTTCCAAAAATGTTTTGTCCCGGCTGCGGTTTAGAGGAAATTCATTCTAATCAATTTTGCAGAGCCTGCGGAACGGATTTGCGGCTCGTGCGGTTCGCAATCGAAAGTCCTGATGAGATTACGGCTTCGGCAATTTCGGCGCGTAATGAAATCGGACGCGCCGTTGCCGCGAAAATTCGTGAAACTCAATCGGCGTACGAATTGAAAAAAGTTGCCGAAGACGTTTTGCCGGAAATCGAAAAATTTCTCGAATCGCCCGAAGAAAAACGCCTGCGCCGCTTGCGAACCGGAACGATTATTTCGTCAGTTGGTTTAGGCGTAACATTCGCGTTCAAAGTGATGGCAATACTTCTCGGAGATTTGGACTTACTTTTTTTCGCCGGTTTAGGAATGGTTACATTTTTTATCGGATTGAGTTTTATTTTAAACGCTTTCTTTTTTACAATTCCGCGAAAAAATCTGCCGGATAAATCCGAGGATGCCCAAAGACAGCGCAAACTTGATGCAAATACGAGAGACCTCAAACTTCCAGAGTCGAGAGACCTTTTCTCATCCGTTACCGAACACACCACACGCCAGCTTTCCAAAACGCAAACCAAGCCACGAGATTGATTATTCTGTAAATTAAGTTCTGTGATATTTTGAAAACAACCAAATAAAAAATCAAATTACAGATTTACTGTCCGTAAAATAATGAACAATAAACTTTCCGTGCGAATATTTTCCGTTAAGCTAATGCTTGCGCTGTGCTTTATCTGCGCGTTTGCCGAACCTGATTTTTCACAGTCAACTTATTTTCCGCCGGCGGGAAATGATTGGCAAAAACACACGCCGGAACAGGCGAAAATGGATGCGGCGAAACTTAAAGAAGCTGTTGATTTTGCCATTCAAAGCGAGTCGAAAGCACCGCGCGATATGGAACTCGCACAGGCGCAGACGTTCGGGCGCGAGCCGTTCGGCGAAAATATCGGCGCGAACAAACCGCGCGGCGCGATGACCGGAATTGTTTTAAGAAACGGTTACATCGTCGCCGAATGGGGCGAGCCGTTTCGCGTTGATATGACGCATTCGGTGACGAAAAGTTTTCTCTCGACGGTCATCGGTTTGGCTTTTGATCGCGGATTGATTAAAGATTTGAACGCGCCGGTCGCGCCGGAAATGGCTCCGATTCTGGCGTATCATCCGAATCAGAATTTCGCGGACGCGGCAAATTTCGGCAAGTCGAAATTTATTGATTTATTCGACACCGAACACAACCAAACAATCACCTGGGACTCTCTTTTGCGGCAGACAAGCGATTGGGAAGGAACGCTCTGGGGCAAGCCCGATTGGGCAGATCGTCCCGACAAAAACCCGGCGAAATGGCTCGACCGAACGCGCAATGAACCCGGTAAAGTCTATGAATACAACGATGTCCGCGTCAACGCCCTCGCGCTCGCCGCGCTGAATGTTTGGCGCAAACCGCTGCCGCAAATTTTGAAGGAAAACGTGATGGACGAAATCGGCGCGTCGCAGACGTGGCGTTGGTTCGGCTACGAAAATTCATTCGTCGTCATTGACGGGCAAATTATGCAGTCGGTCAGCGGCGGCGGACACTGGGGCGGCGGAATGTTCATTTCGGCGCGTGATATGGCGCGTTTCGGACTGCTGACGGCAAACAACGGCAAATGGCGCGGCAGACAAATCATCTCGGAAAAATGGGTAAAAATGGCTCGAACACCAACCGCCGCGCAGCCGACTTACGGTTTTATGAACTGGTTTTTAAACACCGACAAAAAACTTTATCCGTCCGCGCCCGCCTCCGCCTTCGCCCACATCGGCAACGGCACAAATATGATTTACGTTGATCCCGACCACGATTTGGTAATCGTCGCGCGCTGGATTGAAAACGGTAAGATTGATGGTTTTATTCAAAAGATAAACGAAAGTTTAAAGTAATCTGTCAGTCAGAATTCTCTCTCAAATCGGCAGGATTTTATGAAAAATACAGCCATCGAAAAAATTCTTCTCGAACAGCCGATTGACGAAAATCAACCGGCAAGTATTTTGCGTGATTTTGAAATATTTCTGGATTTCATCGCGGCGAATGATTTGGAGGCAAGCGGTGTAAACGAGTTATTGCCGCTCAAATCTTTGCGCGAATTAAACGCGCTTTTGACCAAACCGTTTGATATTGATTTGAAAAGACCCGTGCAAAAATCTTTCGGTAACATCAACGGTTTGTTTATGCTCGGACGGGCGAGCGGTTTGATGATTTTGCAGAGAAACGAAAAAGGCACAAAATTCGTCATTGATTCGGAAGCCTCGAAAATCCGGCAAAATCTGAATCCGGTTGAGCGTTATTTTACTCTGGTTGAAACCTGGATCGTCCGCAGTTCGGTTGAAAGCGTCGGCGAACATAGTCATTCTTTTAACAGTCCGCTTTACGGTTTGAAAAGATTGTTTGACGATTTGCAGTCGAAAGGCGCAAACGTCAAAGAGAATAAACTTTTTCAAGACAGCGGCTTTCTGCTTTACGGAGCGCACAACATCGCGCTGGCGGAAATGTTCGGCTGGCTGGAAATAAAACACGGCGCGGGCGAAAAAGGTAAAAGCTGGATTATCGAACAAATCAAACCGACAAATTTCGGCGCGGCGATGCTTTTTAAATTATTGGAAAGCTACGAAACGCTCGATTTTGATTGGGAAAACGCCGCCGAAATAGAAGATGTCGAATTTGATGAAAACGCTTTCAACCTTTTTCAGCCAATCTTTCAGCCGTATTTTCCCGAATGGCAAAACATTTTCCGTCTGCCGCAAACGGAAACGGCAAACGGCATTTACGTTTTCAAAGTTTCGCTCGACAAAAAAACGTGGCGCAAAATCGCCGTTTCGTCAAACGATGTTTTAGAGTCCGTTTAAATTTTTAAGAAGCCAGTTGTCTAAGCATCAAGCGAATCATCGCCAAATGGATCAACGCTCTGGAAACTTCTACTTTTTCTTCATAGTCTTTGACAAGGCGACGATTCCAGATTAACCAGCCGAAA
>JBBSIE010000145.1:0-8945 GCA_038232235.1 Pyrinomonadales bacterium
ATAATGCCTGTAGCCTGTTTTGCCGTTTAACATGATGTTCACTTTTGAGCATCTCTCGAATTTCTTCTTTGGTTTCTTTAATTTTTGGCACCGCTTTATTCATCTTGTTATTATTGCATAATCTCTAATTGAAAAGCGTATAAGCAAAGCGTATAAGGAAGCGAGCCTTATTACTTGCGCCGTCGCTCTGGAAGTTACCGAACCGAAAAGCCCGCCGTAACCGTCCGACAATCTTTTGTAAACTTGATGCCACAATTGATTTGATTCAGCATCCCGCTTAATTTGCTTTGCATTTCGAGCGAATTGGACAGCTTCGTTAAGACATCGAACGGCTTCGTTCAAATCGTTTTCAGCAAGATTGCCGCCGTCCGGCAAGTATTTTGAACGACGGGCGCAAATCCAATCAAATCGGTTGGCGAAGCCGTTTGCTGATTCTGTTTCTTCTAGATTTCTGATTAGTTCGGTCTTGGTTATATGTCCGACAATGGAAACGTGGGCTTCGGTTGCTTTGACCGGGTTTTTCGTCATCACGCGCAAGCGGTCGGTGTCCCACGCTTGCCGAATGACGCTGGAAAGCGTATTGCCTTCGCGCTTCATTGATTGCAAAACACGGGCAAATTCCGGTTCGATGACAAAAGCGCGTTTTTCTGATGCGCCCTCGTCAACTATTTCATCTTGATAACTTGTAATTACTCCTTTTGTCTTTATCGGCTTTTTCTCTGTTCGCTCATCTCTAACGTGATAAATTAACCCCTCGCCGCTCGATAAACCGTTTTGAATACAATCACGAAAAGTTTCGTCAACGCGAATAAGAAGCCGCTCGATTTCGCTCCAACTTGTTCCTTTGCGAGCGCGTGAAGACGCGCCGACAATCACGGCATTTATTTTTGTGAAATGCTTGTCCGCGCCGACTTGAAAATAAGCAGTCTTTCCAATAAGACTGCCAAAACCAGCCAGAAACTGAATTAAGAGCGCGGCATTGTCGGCTTCTGTGTGCGGCTCAATCGTTCGGACAACATAACCAGCCAACCCGCTTAACGCTTTGTCGGATAATACAGGAAACTGCATTTCATTCGTTGCGGCTTTTTTTGTTGCTTCGTCCGTTTGAACGGGTTCGTTCGTCAAAACTTCAAATTCGGCGCGAATTGCATCGGCATCAATTTTGTTTGAAATTGCTTGAAATTTCGTTGCGTTTTGTGTATGATTCATATAGTTAAGTCCGATATCCGTTAATTTTCGGTGTTTGAAGCCCTCTGGTAAAGGGCTTTTTTTTATTTTCCATTTTCCTTCCTAAGGTATTCCTGAAGCGTTTCCGCTAAAACTAGAACTCTACTTCCGAATCTATTGACTTTAAGCCGCCCGGCGCGAATCTCATTTCGCAAAAACGGCTTCGATAGCGAAGTCTGCTCGCTGATTTCATTGATGGAATACGCCATTTTCGGTTGGTTTGTAATTGTATTCATAATTTTCATATTTCCTTGTGTTACTATTTCATTGCAAATTCAGAATATCTCTGATATTGTGTTACAAGTTTAGAATGCCTTATAAATAAAAGTCAATAATAAATTTTTGTGTAACTAAATATGGTAAAAAAGAAGTCTGAAACGGTAACAAAAGCAGTTTATGTGCGTGATGTTGCCACAACCAAAAAGAAAAAATTGGACACAAAACCAAGCAACGAATTAGAAGAATTGATTGGATTTGAGAAAATTTTACCGATTAAATTTGCGTTCAAAAAAATAGATGAGAAAAACTTCGACAAAATTAAAGCTGAACTTCCAACCGAACTACAAATTTTAATTTCGGATTCAAATAGGCAAATTGAGATAGAGAATTACTACGCCTTTGCTGAAACAATTAAAGATTTAAGACGCGCCGCGAATTATTTAATGCGTGAAGTCAGCCACTCAAAAGAATCAATGACAGCGTTTGGTGATTTGTCGTTAAGCGCGTTTGAGTTTTATCTTCAGCAACGGGCGGAACTTATTGAGAAATTCCCGCTAAAACATAAAATGCTTAGCACGTCCGGCAAGCGGTGGCTAAAACATTCGCCGAACTCAAAGGAAAAGAGAGATGTAAGCGTTCCACTTTTTTACGCTGTTCCCGACTTTGATACAGATTTCGCGCTTGATTTTGAATCAACATACTTAATGGAAGTTTTGAAAGGTATTGACGTAAGACGGCTAAAAATTTGTGATAAATGCTCTCACGTTTTTTGGGCTTACCAACTAAACCAAAAGTATTGCGACGATGCTTGCCAGAAACGCGCAAAACGAAGCCGTGCATACCGAAAATTAAAAGGAAATAAGGAGTAAAAAAATAATGGCACTTTATAAACGTCCCGATTCAAAATTTTGGTGGATGAAGTTCACGTTTGGCGGTCAACTTTTCCAGCAGTCAACTAAAGTTACCAATAAACGCGATGCTTTGACGATTGAAGCGGCTTTCCGGCACGAATTAGCGTTAAGGCGTGTCGGCATCACACCGAAAAAAGATGTGCCGACATTAAAGAAAGCGTGTGATGACTTTCTACAAAGAGTAGCGGTTGAACATCCGAATAAAGCCGAAACGATACGGCGTTACACAAGCAATGTAAAGGTTTTTCTAAACTTCTTTGGCGAAAAGATTACGTGCGATCAAATCACGTCTGAAATGGTCGAGCAGTTCAAGCATCACCGGGCAACGCATATTAGCCCGAAAATTAAGCGCAAGTTAAAACCTATAACCGTAAATCACGAGCTTTTAACTTTGCGAATGATTTTCAATCGGCTTGTTGACTTGGATATTATGCCGAAAAGCCCGGCGCGGAATGTGAAACTTTTGGATGTTCCAATTACTCCGCCACGCATTTTGACTATTGACGAACAAAAGGTTTATCTTATGGCTTGCGCTCAACCGCTCCGCGATGTCGCAAGTTTGATGATTGAATTAGGTTTGCGCCCGTCGGAAATTCTCAATTTGAAACGTGATGATATTTCGCTTCGTGAAAATTATTTGCAAGTTCAGGAAGGAAAGACAAAGAACGCCCGGCGCAAGTTGCCGCTCTCAATCGAAAGCCGAAAAGTTTTAGAGTATCGGTTGCAGACAGCGGAAGGCGAAAGCCTTTTCCCGAATGTAAAAGTAGTCAGATTAGACCAACTGCACAAAAAAGCACTCAAGGCTTTAGGTATCAAAATTTTTACCGATGATTATTTCGTGTTGTATTCGTTGCGGCATTGCTTTGCTTCAAGGCATACTGAAAACGAAACCGACCCGATAACATTATCGGAATTACTCGGACACGGAGACTTGAAAACTTTGAAGCGATACGCCCACCCAAGTTTTGAGCATAAAACCCAAGCTATCAAGCGAGTGAAAAAATTGAATGCAAAAGCAGTCTAAAACAGCAAATGGCTACGTTTTTAGATACAGGCGTTTAGTTTTAACTTTTAGTTCGCTTGTAAATAGTTGATAACCATAGACTTAATAAGGATAAGAAATAACTCTTATATGAAACTTCGGATACTTTATCACGGAAACTGCTTCGACGGCGTTTCCTCAGCCGCCATTTTTTCAAAATTTTATCGCGCGAAAATTCACCAAGACGCTGAAATTTCCTACACGCCGACAATGCACCGCGCCGGCAACGCTTTCGACAAAGAACAATTCGACGGCGACGAAAACGCGATTGTTGACTTTAAATATTGTCCCGACGAACGCTTAACGTGGTGGTTCGATCATCATCAATCGGCATTTTTATCAAAAGAAGACGAACTGCATTTTCTCGCCGACCGTTCGGGCAAAAAATTTCTCGACACGCCGAGCAAATCCTGTGCGGAATTCATCGCCCGAATCGCCAAAGAAAAATTCGGTTACGAGGACGAATCTTTAACGGAATTGATTCATTGGGCGCATATTATTGACGGCGCATTATACGAATCGCCCGCGCAATGCGTCGAACTTCGCTCGTCCGCGCTGAAATTGATGCAGATTATCGAAGGCGAAAAGGATGAAAAATTTGTCGAGCGAATCATTCGCAGTTTAACCGAAAAATCATTGGACGAAATTTTGGAAAGCGACGAAATCCAAGCCAAATTGCAGCCGATTTTAGATCAGCATTGGAAAAATGTCGAACTAATCGAAGAAAAATCAACTTATTCGCGCGGCGTGGTCAGTTTCGATTTAGTCGGCACGGGCATCGAAGGTTACAACAAATTCATTCCGTATTATTTCTACCCGCAAACGACTTACACGGTATCGCTGCTGCAAAGTCCGCATCGAACAAAAGTTTCGGTCGGCTCAAATCCGTGGTCGCCGCGCCCGCGTCTGCACAACATCGCGGAAATCTGCGAACGCTACGGCGGCGGCGGACACGCGGTCGTCGGGGCGGTTTCGCTCAAACCCGACGAACTTGAAAAAGGTCGAACGATTATGCGGGAAATTATCGAAGAACTGCAATTTGAAGACTGATTTATAAACTTTTCAAAAACGGATTTGTCAGATACATCAAAATAATCAGCAAAATAAAATACGGAATCAAAACCGCCGCGCCCTCATAATCTTTGGCAACACGCTGACCGAAAAAAAGTGCGGTGATTGATGCCGCGCCGAGAATTGAGGCGTAAAATATCAAACTAACCGAATTCGCCAACAGAAAATAAATGATTCCGATGCCGCTCAAAAATCCGGTTGCCAATTCCATCACGGTAATCGTGGCGAGCATCGGCGGAACCGTTCCGCGCAAAAATGTTTTGGAAAAATGTCCGGTCAGCCATTCGAGATTTCCTTTCCAGTCGAAAACTTTGTCGAGTCCCGATTGAATAAAAAGAACGCTCACAAGCAATGCGCCGAACAGCGCGGGCAGATTTTTGCCGAGTTCTGCAAGATTCATGTTTTTCTAAATTTTTCTACAAAAGTATCGTAAAACTTTCCTGCTCAAAATGATCGTCGTGCGTAAGAATTTCCTGCAAACCGAGATTTTTGATCGCCAGCATTGAAATACAATCGGTCAAACTGTAACCTTTGTCTAAACGCTTTTCGTAAAAATCAAGCGCGTCGAAGAAATTTTCGGAAGTGTGCGGAAAGTATTCAACTTCTTCGTCTTCAATAATCGTGCGAACCGCGTCAGCCGCAAGTCGTCGTGTAAATGAACCGAATTCGGAAAAATAATTGAGAACTTCAATCAAAACCGTTTCCGTCGTAACAATTTTCACGTCGCCGAGCAATTTGCGCGTTTCAGTCGCTTCGTGATGCCACTGATCTTTCGGATTCAAAACAGCAACCCAATAAAGCGTGTCGGCAAAAATTTTATCGCTCATTTCGTTTTCTTCGGCGCACCGTAAAGATAATGATCAATATTCTCCGCGCCGTCCGCCGGAAGTTTTTCCCAAACTTCTTCCGGCACACGCTTGCTAATCGCTCCCAATTTGTCTAAAAGCGATAATTTTTTCGGTTGTTCCGATTTACCGATTGATTCGACAAATTCCAAAACCTTTTGCTGTTCTTCAATCGGCAAAACCTGCATTTTCTCCGCGACAGTTTCTACTAGATTATTTGACATAACTTTCGCCTCACTTTCAATTCTTAATCTTTTGAACTATTGTTTTTTCAAAATATGCAGATACTCAAGAGTTTCCGAAGCTTTATGAATTCTGTTTTCGGTTTTATCGGCTTTGAATCTTTGATATTTGATAGTTTCCAAACCATATTCGCCATATTTTTGAAGTATTTTTCTTACTTCTTTATCTGACATCAGACCTTCATTATTGTAGCTCAGAAATACATATTTAAATTTTGCATTTTTTATTAAATTTTCAAAGGCATCTGCAACTTCATTTTTTTGGCAATATCGTGAACGCTCGTAATTTCTCAAACCTGTTTTTCCATTTGGAACAAACTCATCATATCTGGCGATGGTGTTCAGCAAATGATAATTTGCACCGTATTGCCGCGCATTATAAGGTGGATCGAGATATAAAACATCTCCTTCGATTTTCGTTATTAAAGAATTCGCGTCTTCGTTGTAAACTTTGTGTTTCGCTTCATTCAAATCGAAAAAAGCAGGTTTAAGAGTCAAAGTTTTCTGCGCTGATTTTTTGAGATGTTTGAGATACGCGCCGTAAACGCTCGCCGTATTCGCCACCGCGTCGGCATTTTCGAGCAAACTCGTCAGCAAAAAATAATACTGATTTTCATTTATTCGTTCAGTAATTTTCCAAGTTGCAATCTTTTGCCGAACCGCATCAATTTTTTTGCCGTTTTCATCTCTAAAATATTGCCGTCCGCTTCCGCCACCCAAACAATAATTTTTGTAAATAAAACCTTCGACACCTTGCACATTATCCAGTTCAGCAACAAATTCGCGCCATTCGATTTCTTCGTGATTCCCGATGTAGTTTCGATTCAAAACATAACTGTAATATTCGACATCGTTGGCAATTATTTTCTTCGATTCAGTCTTAAAACTTCGCGCAATCGCGCCCGTTCCCGCGAACAAATCGCAAAAAACTTTATCATTCATTCGTCCGACGATCTTTTCGATTTCGGATTTGATGAATTTTGAGAGTTTATATTTTGAACCGATGTAATTCATTTTTAGTAGTCAGTTTGCTCAAGAACTTCTATGTTAAGCTTTTTAAATAGATCTTTAGTTGTATAAGATTTTTTTTCACTAAAACAATAAAAATAATCCCCATCCTCAAATTTGAGTTTTGATATCTCTATTCCGTATTCTTCTTGAGCAAGTTCAACAGTAGTAAAATCATCCATAAAATAAAAATCAAAGATGTTGTCAAAATTAGGTCTATAAATTAGCTTATCCATTTTATTTTTCCTCTGCTTTTTCCTTAATCAATTCAATCGGACTGACTTCAAGAAACTCAGCTAATTCAACTATATTACTTTTGATTGGCTCAAATTTTTCCGAAAGAATATTTGAGAGTTGCGTCGTTGAAATATCTAAGGCTTTCGCTAATTCCTTGAAAGTTGTAATGTTTTTTTTCGCCATTTGTTCTACAACCTTAGCTTTATTAATTATTGGCATCTTATCTTTATTGGAGGTTTAAGTCAAGTAAATTATGAATAATCTTAAAGTATTTTATGAATTAACTATTAAATCATTAAGCCCTTTTCGCCATTCATCTGGATCATACCAAAAACATCCGACACATCCTTTTTCATCGTGCGGCTCGGCTCTCCATTTTTCGTCGCCTTCATACCAAAAGTAAATTCCGGGAAAATGTCCACGGGTTTCATATTTTACACACTTTTCGCAAGCACGAGATTTACGCAGATTGTCACTTCTAGTCAAGAGAATGAATTTTTCCTTAATTTCATTATCAGTTAAATCTTTGTTTGAGTCTTCATCTTTGTTCCAACGTATTTGAGGGAATTTATGATCTACCTCAAGGTCTTTACTTGGTATTACCTTTAATAAAACAGCTTCTCTGTTATTGAAAAACTCTTTTATTCTCGTAGTTGATTTGTTAGATAATCCAGACCTTGACTTTGTTTCTGCTACTCTTTCTAACGTCAACAATTTTCTATGAACAGTTATTCTATTGCAGTTTTCACAAAAAATCCTCTTATCAAAATTATTGCCGTCAGGATTTCCTTTATCCAATTGAAGCCCGTATGTTTGTCGCCAAATTTGATAAGTTTTAGCTTGCCCTGCAATCAATTCACAACCCGTGCAATGCCATTCTAAATCTTTCATTAGTTCATAATCGTGATGTGATTTTGTTCCTTCGTTAAATGGATTCATAGACTTAAAATTCTTTCTTGAAAACGTAAATATATTCGTGCTTAAAAATGAAATAATCACTGTTCAATGCGCGATATTTCCAGATATTATTTTGTCCGATCTTGCCTCGATTGCCTTCGATATTTTTTACGACGATGCCTTTTAATTTTACCGCGAAATTGCGCTTAATCATATCCATACAATAAAAAGCCAAAGGCAAAACTTCGCCGTTTTTGTAAACATCGCCGACCACGACGGCAAAATATCTGTTTTTATCCAAACACTTTAAAGAATTTTCGCAAATCGTTCTAAATTTGCCGATGAAATCTTTGAGATTGCCGATTTGCGATAAATCATTTGCATCGTCGGTAAATTTCACAATATCCAAATACGGCGGGTGCATTAAAACGAACTGAAAACTTTTCGCAGATAATTTACAAAAAGCATTTTCAAAATTGTCGTCAACTTTCCGGGCATTAAGCGAATTACATTCTTTGATAAAATAATAACTTTCAGCAGAAACTTTTTGTTGAACGTAATCAACAATCTTCGGATTTATATCAAAGCCGATATATTTTCTGCCCAAACTCTCACATTCAAAAAGCGTTGTTCCGCTTCCCATAAACGGTTCAAAAATCGTTTCATTTTTTTTCGTAAATCGTCTGATTAATTGATTCGGAATTTGCGGAATAAAATTACCGTGGTAAATATTTTCGTGTTTTCCGCTTTTATCACGTTCATTTATAAGCCACAACGATTCGGTATTGATGTCGAGTTCTTTCCAATTATCAATGTCCAAATCGTTGTATTTCATATTTATTATTTTGCACTTTTTGCTTTTCCGCCGTTCATCAATTCTTCAATCTCGTCCGCGTCTTTCGTAACCTTTTCCGTCAAATTTACATTGCCGTCTTCAGTAACTAAAACGTCGTCTTCGATGCGGATGCCGATGCCGCGATATTTTGACGGGGCGTTTTTGTCATCGGGCGGAATATACAAACCGGGTTCGACGGTTAAGACCATTCCGGCTTCAAACGGGCGCGAGTTTTTAGCGGTTTGGTCGGTGAAATATCTGCCCGCGTCGTGAACGTCAAGCCCCAGATAATGCCCGACACCATGCATATAATATTTCATAAACTTTTTCTGCTTGATAAGGTCTTTGGTTTTGCCTTTCAGGAGTCCGAGTTTTTTCATTCCTTCGGTCAGAAGTTCGATGGAAAGTTCG
>JBBSIE010000146.1:0-8837 GCA_038232235.1 Pyrinomonadales bacterium
CAAGTTTCGCGGATTGTCAAAAAACAGTTTTTATTTCACTTGAAAGAGTGTGAGTTTCGATTCAATTACAGAAAAGAAAATCTCTACGCTTTGCTTTTGAAAATTTGTAATGATAATGATCTTATCTAGTCTTGACCCTTAATTTAATATTTACTTTTTCTATTGGGATGTTTAGGGCGTTTATCTCTCTTCTATAAGATTGAAAAGAACTTACGACAAAACCTTCCCAAAGCGCATATATTGAAGGAACAGAATATTTAATTAGCATACTCTTGTTCTCTTTGGTCATTTTGTATCTGAAAGGAATAGTTTTTATTTGAGAGAGTTCACCAATCCTCCAACTTATATCTTGGAAAAGGTCATTTTCTAAATCTAACAAACTCATAATCACTTTTTAGGCTTAAAAACTTTTGTTGACGCTTCCAATCTTTTGAAAACTCTATTTTTACTATCTACAGCCGCACCAGCATATTTTTGGAAATCTTTATCTTCTCTAAGTTCATTTATTTTCCGCTCTATTTCTTCTGACTTTAATGATTTGTAAAAAGCGAGATTTTCGCCTATTCCAACAGTTATTGCATCATATAACCGAACAGAAAAGTTGCCTTTTATTCTAAATAAATCTTTTCCCAAGGGTTCTAAAAGACTTATTACTTCCCTAAAAACTTTTTGATATTTACTATAATCAAATTTAGAGTTTTTAACAGCCTTTCTCATGAAATCCGTCATATGTTCAGATATATTTTCTTGAACATTTTTCCAATCAAAAATCAGGGAAGTAAAACGCAGCACTAATTCCTCTAAATAAAGTTGTTCTATCTGAGTTTCAGTTGGCGAAATAAGCTGAGTAAACTCTTTAATTTTTGCATTATCTTTTAAATAATCATTAAACTTAGTGGTTACACCTCTAAAAATACAGTTTCTAATTTCTTGGGGAGTTAGTGGCGAACCGCCTGTATTAAGTCTATTAAAAAGCTCAAAACGCATGTCATATTCACTATCCCACTTAACTACCTCGACTCTAAATGCGTATCTTTTTATGTTTAGCTGATATTTAAGCGGTAAATCATCACACTTCAAACCATTGAAATGTTTTACGATTCCGCCTTCCTGTAAAGTCCAATTATTTTTCCCCTTGATTTTCTCTTCTTTACTTCTCAACAATCCAAAAAACGAAAGAACTGTTGATAATCTTTGTAAACCATCAACGAGTTCCCATCTGCCTTCACTGTCTTCAGCCACAAAAATTGGCGGAATTGGAATTCCTAATAAAATAGATTCTACAAGTTTTGTTTTTTGGTCATCTTTCCATCTGAATAGACGCTGAAAATCTGGATTGATAAAAATTTCTTCTCTCTCATACATACTTATGATTTCACCAAAAGACATATCAAGCCTGTCAGTCGTGAGATTGTTTCTCGCATCAGCAACTTCTTTTTCAAGTTTTTTAATTTTTTCTTCTTTTGTCATTCATATCCTCAGATAATTGCATTGTCAAACTGCGATAAGTTATACAATTCAATTTTTGTTATAGTTTATTTAATTCTATACTTTGGATTATTATTGTTCTACGGAACTTGGTCAAGTATTTAATATTTGATACATCATAGATAAAATTTTGGAATAAAATATGAACAATCTTTTTACAGCAAATTTAGCGGAAGTTGATCCCGTAATAAATTCTGCGATCAACGATGAAATCAAACGCCAAACGAACGGTTTGGAATTGATCGCTTCGGAAAATTTCGTGTCGGAAGCCGTTTTGCAGGCGATGGGAACGGTTTTTACGAACAAATATGCCGAAGGTTATCCGAAGAAACGGTATTACGGCGGCTGCGAGTTCGCCGATGTCGTCGAACAAACGGCGATTGACCGAGCGAAGGAAATTTTCGGCGCGGAACACGCCAATGTTCAGCCGCATTCAGGAGCGCAGGCGAATATGGCGGTTTTTCTCGCGGCTTTAAATCACGGCGATAAAATTTTAGGAATGAATTTGTCGCACGGCGGACATTTGACGCACGGGCATCCGATGAATTTTTCGGGCATTAATTTTGAAGTTTCCGATTACGGCGTTTCAAAAGACACTGAAACGATTGATTACGACGAACTGCAAAAAACCGCCGAAGAAAACAAACCGAAAATGATAATCTGCGGCGCGTCGGCTTATCCGCGAATTATTGATTTTGCGCGGATTGAAGAAATCGCCAAATCCGTCGGCGCGATTGTGATGGCGGACATCGCGCACATCGCCGGACTCGTTGCCGTCGGACTGCATCCGTCGCCCGTTCCGCATTGCGAATTTGTCACGACGACGACGCATAAAACATTAAGAGGACCAAGAGGCGGACTTATTTTGTGTCGTGAAGAATTTGCAAAAGCGGTTGATAAAGCCGTTTTTCCGGGCGTTCAAGGCGGTCCGCTCGTGCATATTATCGCGGCAAAAGCGGTTTCATTCGGCGAAGCGTTGCGCGATGATTTCAAAGCGTATCAACAGCAGATTCTCGATAACGCCCAAGCGTTGGCGGAAGAATTGAAAAAACAAGGCTTGCGAATTGTTTCCGGCGGAACTGATAATCATCTGATTTTGATTGACGTTTTCGATGGCGGCAAAGGAATCACCGGAAAAGTCGCGGAAAAAGCGTTGGACGCGGTTCATATTACTGTCAACAAAAACACGATTCCGTTTGACACGAATTCACCGTTTGTCGCGTCCGGCGTTCGCGTCGGAACTCCGGCGTTGACGACACGTGGGATGAAAGAAGATGAAATGCGTAAAATCGGCGGTTTGATCGCCGCGATTATCCGTGAACCGGAATCAGAAGATGTGAAGGCGAAAGTTAAAGAAGACGTATTGGAATTAACCGAAAAATTTCCGCTTTACGCCCATCGTTTGCGCGGTGAAAAGACCGAAACAATTTCCGCGAGTTAAATCGGCGCGTTAAAAATCGTCAGGCATAGTTGATTGACACAATCAACTATGCCTGACGATTTTCCGGCGTTCGCAAAAGCAAAAAATGGAATCCGAATCAACAACAATTTACACAATCGGACACGGACGACACGCTTGGAGTGATTTTTTATCGCTTTTACAGAAATATAAAATCGCTTTTCTGTGCGACGTGCGAAATTTTGCGCGTTCGCGCTGGGTGCAGTTTAACGGGAAAATTTTGGAAGCAAATCTGCTGAAAAACGGCATTGGTTACGAACACCTGCCGGAATGCGGCGGCAAAAAAATTGCCGAACCCGAAGATTTGGCGCAGGGAATCGAGCGAATTTTAGAATTATCAGCCGAAGTCAAAACCGCAATAATGTGTTCGGAGTCTCAGCCTCTGACCAAACACAAAATACCGCGAGCCAATTGTCATCGCGTCGGTTTGCTGTCGCCTTTGCTCAAAGCGAAAACCGCCGTCCGCATAATTCACATTTTGCCAAACGGAGATTCAATCGAATTCGATGAAGCAAAGGTTGTTTCGATTTGGTGAGCATAACTCAAAAACTTTATTTTCAGCAATAAAAGCGGCAGCCAATCCCGAAATGCCGCCGATGATGCCGCTTATTTTCATTTTACGATTTTAAAATAACTTTTAATCGCTTCAAATTAATGCCAATGCTCATCAAACCAAAAAATGTGTCCGGGTAAAAACATTTTAACTTCTGCACTGTTTATTCCAACCCCGCGAAATCCACCTTCGCCTTCAAGTTCATATTCATCTTCATCGTTTTGCGGCAAAGCGGCATTGAGAAGCAATTCTGCAAATAAAACCATTCCCGTATCTCTGCCGAATATTTTCACAGTATCGCGCTTATTCCATTCTTCATCGGTATTAGCGAAACCTTGCATTTAAGACAAACTGAAACAGGGTAAATTTTCCGGGTTGACGCATTCATCAAATGGATGTTTCCAAGAAATCGCCGGATAATATTCAAATGCGAAAGGTTTTGTGTGATAACCGGAAGGCAAATTAGGGAAAATCGAATGAGGAAATTCAATTGACAAATTGGTGATGTCCGATTCGGGATGATTCAATTTCACTAAAACATTTGAAGGCTGCGGATGAAAAACCGCTGACAAAATTAGAAGTCCTAAGAATCGGTAAGTGTCTTTGTGTGCGTTAAAATACACTAAATCATATCTGCACGATTCGTTGTAAGTATGCTGCGATCTTTTGACGTATAGATTTTGCGTTTCAAGCACTGAAGGCAATACCGGAAGATTTTCAATTGTGAAAGTAAAACTTTCGTTCCCATTTGCAGCATGTGGAAGTTGTTCGGCTAAACTACCAAAATTTTTTTCCAAGTCGCAATTACTCATAATCGTTAGTTTTTCGCCTCTTTACTTTTCGCTTCAAAATTTTCCGCTTTCTGAAAAACAAGCTGCGCGAGCGCGTCAATAAACTTTCCCGAATAGTTTAAGCCTTCGGTGACTTCAAATTGTTCAACGCCTGCTTCTTTGGCGAGATGTGCGAATTCGATGCCGACTTCAAAAAGGGTTTCGAGATGATCGGAGGCGAAGGCGATGGGGACGGCGAGCATTAGTTTTTCGCCGCGTTTTGCTAAATCTTCAATCGTCGCGGGCGTGGATGGCGTGAGCCATTTTTGCGGTCCGACTTTTGATTGATAGCAGAGGCTCGAATTTTGTTTGAAATCGCCTTTTTCGATGACCGCTTCGACGGTTTTTTTGATGTGCGCCGAATACGGATCGCCCTGTTTGACGAGTTTCATCGGCGTTCCGTGCGCGGAAAAAAGAATGTGAACGTCGTTGCGGTCTTCGGCGGAAAATTTTTGTAAACCCTGATTGACGCGCTCGACAAAAGCGTCAATATACGGCGGAAAATCGTAATAATGTTCGATTAAATTCCATTGGATTTTCCCGGATTCGCCGCGTTTTTCAAGCTGTTTTTTCCATTCCTTAACGCTCGATTCGGTCGTCGCCATCGAATACTGCGGGTAAAGCGGCAGCAAAATCACCTTTTTAATGCCTTCTTTTTCGAGTTCGTCCAGCGTTTCTTCGGTGAACGGATGCCAGTAACGCATCGCGGCGAAAACTTTGGCGGGAAACTTTTCGTTGAGCTTTTCTTCCAATAATTTTGCCTGTCCGAGCGTGAAATCCTTGAGCGGAGATTTGCCGCCGATTTGTTTATACTGCTCTTGAATTTTCGGATGCCGCTTCGACGAAATCAATTTCGCCAGCCATTCGCGGAACAAAAAACTGCCCGGAAAATTGATAATATCCGGGTCAACAAACAAATTATAAAGAAACGGCTCAACCGCTTCGAGCGAGTCGGGACCGCCGAGATTTAATAAAACTACGCCGATTTTTTCTTGCATAAAACTTTTTTGCCACGAATTGCACGAATTTTCACAAATTATTTTTAAATAGTTTATTTGTGCCATTCGTGTAATTCGTGGCTGAATCTTCTTCTAAACCGTTTTGGAAAATACAGGCTTTTCCTTCATCATTTTTTCCAGATAAGCGTCGAAACACATCGCCACATTGCGGATAATCAAAATTCCCGCGCCGATGATTTTGATTTTATCGTGGTTATTTTCCAGCAAATTTTCGTCAATAAAAGTCTGCAATTTCGGAATATCGGCGGCGAAATATTCTTCAAAATTGATGCCGAATTTGCGTTCGATGCCGCGTTTGTCAATTTCGAGATGACACATCAGTTGATTGATCGTTTGCTTGCGAACGTGGTCGTCGAAGGTCATCCGATAACCGACGTTGGTCGCGGGAATTTGTTCGTCAACGCGGTCGTAATAATCCTTTAAGTTCTTTAGGTTCTGC
Organism: Pyrinomonadales bacterium; assembly: GCA_038232235.1. Classification (GTDB taxonomy): domain Bacteria; phylum Acidobacteriota; class Blastocatellia; order Pyrinomonadales; family Pyrinomonadaceae. Next base: position 5,789 of record JBBSIE010000146.1, read on the forward strand.
GCGTAAACATCACGAAACTGCGAAATTGCCGACAGTCCGAAGGCGTAAACGTCCGCGCCTGCCTTTGTCGAATAGCCTTGAAAATTACGATACAAAGTGTTGTTTTTCTGTGCGACGGCGAGTTCGTCCGAAGGTTTGGCGAAATGATCCATTCCGATATATTCGTAGCCCGCGTCAGTCAATTTTTCAATTGTCATTTTCAAAATCTGCAAGCGTTCATCAGGCGACGGCATCGCTTCCTGCGGCATTACGGCTTGATGTTTTTTGAGCCACGGAACGTGCGCGTAATTGAAAACGGCGATGCGTTCGGGCGAAATATCAACGACTTTTTCGACCGTTTCGGCGAACGATGCCTGCGTTTGATACGGCAAACCGTAAATCAAATCGAGATTGACGCTTTTGTAGCCGAGTTCACGCGCCCAAGTTACAGTTTGTCTGGTAATTTCTTCCGACTGAACGCGGTTGATCGCTTCCTGTACCTGCAAATTAAAATCCTGTACGCCGAAACTTGTGCGGTTAAAGCCGATTTCCCGAAAGGCTTCGAGATGTTCGCGCGTCAAATTTCGCGGATCAATCTCGACGCTCGCTTCCAAATCGGCGGCAAAATTGAACTTCGATTTGATGAAATTTCCGATGTCCATAATCTCATCCGGCGTTAAATACGAAGGTGTGCCGCCGCCGAAGTGCATCTGCTCGATTCGTCTTTCCTTTGAGATCAGCGGCGCGAGCCGCTCGATTTCGCGCTTCAAATACTCGTTATATTTCTCAATCGCCGAGCGGTCGCGCGTCACTAACATATTGCAGCCGCAGAAGTAACAAAGTTTTTCGCAAAAAGGAAAGTGAAAATAAAGCGAAATATCGCCCGTCTTCGCGCCCGCGTTAGTCTCGATAATTTCCCGCTCAAAATCGTCGGCTGAAAATTCCTGCGAAAAAACCGGCGCGGTCGGATACGAAGTGTAACGCGGTCCCGGCTGATTAAATCTTTTCAGCAATTCAATATCAATTTCGCCAAAATTTTTCATAAAACTATTTTTTTAGCCACGAACAAACACGAAAGGAACACGAAAAAGAGAAGAGTTTTTAGCCACAGATTTTCACAGATGAACACGGATAAAAAGATAATGAAATCAAAAAATTCTTATCCGTTTTATTTCTTAAAAATCTGCGTTTATCAGTGTTCATCTGTGGCTAAATTTCTTCGTTTTCTCTTTTATTTCGTGTCTTTTTCGTGGCTAATCTCCTTCATTCCGCGTGATATTTCGCGCTTAATTCCTTCACACATTCGACAAAATACTGCGTGTTTTCGACCGGAGTTTTCGGCGTGATGCCGTGTCCGAGATTGAAAATATGTCCGTTGTGTTTGCCGTAACTACGCAAAACTCTTTCGGTTTCCTCGCGGATTTTCTCTTTCGGTGCGAACAAAACGGTTGGATCGAGATTTCCCTGCAAACCTTTTGTGCCATTGATTTCCGCGCGAACATCGCCGATGTTGCGCGACCAATCAACGCCTAAAACATTGCATTTTAATTCCGCCAAATTTACATACGAACTTACGCCTTTCGCAAAAACGATGACGGGTTTCCCGTTTGTTTCGAGATTTTCGCAGATGTAGCGAATGTATTTCAGCGAATATTCTTCAAAATCGTGCGGCGAAAGAATCGAAGCCCAAGTGTCGAAAATCTGCACGGCATCGCATCCGGCGCGGATTTTTGCGTTCAGATATTCGACCACCGAATCCGCCAAAATCTGCAAAAGTTTGTGCGCCGCCGCTGGTTCGTTATACACAAAACTCTTGATAATGTCGAAGTTTTTCGAGCCTTTCCCTTCAACCATATACGCCGCAAGCGTCCACGGCGAACCGGAAAAACCGATCAGCGGAACGCGATTATTCAGTTTTTCCTTCGTCATTTTGACGGCACGCATCACATAATCGAGCCGTTCGACGACGTTTTCCGTGTCCAATTTTTCCAAATCGGAAACTGCCCGAATCGGATCATCAAAAACCGGACCTTTCGATTCGACCATTTCGAGGTGCATTCCCATCGCTTCGGGAATGACGAGAATGTCCGAAAACAAAATCGCCGCGTCGGTTTTGATAATATCAATCGGCTGAATCGTAATTTCCGAAGCCAATTCCGGCGTTTTGCACGTTGTCAAAAAGTCGTATTTCTCCCGAATCGCCCGATACTCCGGCAAATATCGCCCCGCCTGCCGCATAATCCAAACCGGCGTTCGTTCCGTTTTTTCGCTTTTACAAGCCTTTATAAATAGTGAATTTTCCAAAATTTTATTTTGATTTAACCGCAGATGAACGCAGATCTCGCAGATATTTAACACAATAAAAAAAGCAAAAATAATCTTTCTTAATCTGTGTTTATCCGCGTTCATCTGCGGTTAATTTCTTCTAAATATTCATTCAACTCAATTGCAAAATCTTCCGCCGACGCTTTCGGCGAAACAAAATCAACCGTTAAATTCTGCGTTTCAAAAAATTCGGCGGTCGTTTTTCCGATGGTCGCAATAACAGTTTGATGCAGTATTTTCAAGCCGAATTGCTCAAAAAAACTTTCCGCGCCGCTCGGACTGAAAAAACACGCGGCGGCGATTTCGCTTTTTTCGAACTGTTTGCGGATGATGTTTAGTTCATCAATTTTGACTGCGATTTTGCGCGTTTTATACACGATAACTTCATCAACTTTTGCCAAATTCGCTAAAAAGTCCGGCACGACGCGCAGCGATTTTTCGCCGCGCACGAACAGCAATCTTTTGTCTTTTAATTCTTCCGGCTTAATTTCTTCAAGCATTTCTTCTGCCGTATTCGCCGTTTCATCAAAAACCAAATCGAGATTCGCGTCTTTCAAAATCTCGAAACCGCTTTTTCCCAAAACATAAACTTTACCGCCGTAACTTATATTATTTTCGCGCAGTTTATCAGCCAAAATCCGCGCCGCGTTTTTGCTTGTTAGAAAAATGCCGTCGCAATTTGTAATATCTTTGAGTTTCGCTTCAAATTCGCGCAAATCTTCGAGTGGTTTTGTTTCTATCAGCG
>JBBSIE010000147.1:0-8648 GCA_038232235.1 Pyrinomonadales bacterium
CTTCGTAAAGAAGTTCTTTGATGCGAAGAGCGATTTCGACATCGCGGCGGCGGTAACTTCTTTGTCCCGAACGGTTTTTCTGCGGCGACAACATCGGAAATTCCGTTTCCCAATAACGCAGAACGTGCGCCTGCACGTCAACAATGTCGCACACTTCGCCGATTTTAAAGAATATTTTTTCAGGTATCGCAACCGCCTGTTGTCCCATTTTTTGCCTCTTTTATGTTAAAGTTTTGATTAAATTTCGCCGTCGTTATTGTAAGTATTTACATAGTTTGTGTCAATGAAAAATTTATGACAACCGAGTTTGAATTTATCGAAAATATCCGCACACGTTTTAATTTAACCAAAATCGGCGACGACTGCGCCGTTTTGCCAAAAGATTCACGCACGGATTTGGTGATTACGACCGATTTACTTGTCGAAGAAATTGATTTTCGCCTTGAGTGGACAAAACCCGAATTTATCGGACACAAAGCATTAGCAGTTTCGCTTTCAGATGTTGCCGCGATGGGCGCAAAACCTGTTTGGGCGATGCTTTCGATTGGAATTCCCGAAGCAATTTGGAAGACGGATTTTGTCGAGAAATTTTATGTCGGGTTTATGAATTTGGCGAAAAAGTTTAATGTCGAAATCGTTGGCGGGGATGTTTCAAAAATGCCGGATAAAATCGTTATTGATTCGATTGGGGCGGGCGAAATTAAAAAAGGAAAAGCCGTCTTGCGTTCCGGCGCGGAAATTGGCGATTTAATTTTTGTTACCGGAAATTTGGGCGGCGCGACGGCTGGACTAAAACTTTTGGAAAACGGCGAACGATTTGAGAATTCAAAAAACAAAAATTTGCTTTTGCGCCAACTTGCGCCGAATCCGCAGACAGAAATCGGACGATTTATCGGCGAAAATAAGCTGGCGACTTCGATGATTGATTTAAGCGACGGACTTTCTTCGGATTTGATGCACATTTGTCGCGCTTCAAAAGTCGGCGCGAAGATTTTCGCTGAGAAGATTCCTTTTTACAAAAATAGTTTGACGACAAATTCGTTTGATGAGAAATTAAACTTCGCTTTAAGCGGCGGCGAAGATTTTGAACTGCTTTTTACCGTCAATCCGAAAAAATATTTTCGCTTAGAAAAAGAGTTCAAAAAACTCCAATTTCTAAACATCGGAGAAATCACCGCAAACGCAGAAATAATTGAACTTATCGTAAGCGGAAAATCTGTAATTTTAGAGCCGAAAGGTTTTCGACATTTTTGATAAATTTTCAGTCATTTGAAAAATAATTAAAAAAATGCTTGACAAGTAATTTTCAATCGTGCTAAAACTTTCAACTGTTCGCCACAGTGCGGACGAAATTTTTGAGGAGATAATTTTTGTGATACAAATTTGGCAGCATAAAACAGAAACACGGAACGGCTCGTCCGCATCGAGAGAGATGCGGTTTAGCGTCAGTCTGAGTGTGTGTTTGTGTGCCGGATTTGATAATCCGAACTATCAACCGAAACTCGGCGGCTTAGACCGCACGAATAGAAAGATTTAGAAAAGCGGGAGCGGCAGTTTCCGCTCCCGAAACGTAAAAATTTAACGGATTTTTTTTAAAATCCAAAATTGTTTTAGGAGCGGTGACGCGAGAAGTTCTCGAAAGTCGCCGCTCTTTTTTGTTTTTTACGATATTTGACAATTGAATAACCGAAAAAAGTTTGGAAATTTTGCATTCCGCGCGCGAAGATGCGGCGAGATGTGAAATTATCCGAACAAAAACGAAAAAAGGCAGAGAGTTTGGAAAGATATTCTTCTTCGATAAAAACTTTGGCGAGTTCCAAAGAAGAAAATCTTATTGACTTGTTCGGGGCATAAATGCGTCCGAAGTCTGTCTAAATCTCTGCCTTTTTTATTTTTACACAGAATTTTTTATTTAGAAAGTTTAACCGTCCGCTTACGCAGACGGTTCTGACACACGCATCGGTCGTCTATTGGCAAAGGCAGGCAGTGCGGTAAAATTGTCGCGGATTCCGCTGTGAAGGTTCGAGTCCTTCCCGATGCACCAATTTTTTTGACTTTGTGAGCGAAACTCAAATGGCTGAGTGCCGGTCTTCCAAACCGAATGTTGCGGGTTCAACTCCCGTCGCTCACTCCAAATTTTTCAAAGGTGCGTAGTTTCAATCGGCAAAATGTCGGTTTCCAAAACCGAAGTTTTCAGTTCAAATCTGAACGCGCCTGCCAAGTTAAAGGGTTGAGGCAAAAAGGATAAAGGCGAAAGTTAAATCAATTTATCCTTTATCCTTTACATCCGGGGGCGTAGCTCAACGGAATTAGAGCAGTTCATTACGAATGAACAGGTTGGAGGTTCGAGTCCTCTCGCCCTCTCCAAAAGTTTTGCGGCTTCGTAGTTCAATGGATTCAGAGCGCAGGTCTTCTAAACCTGAAGTTGCGGGTTCGAGTCCCGCCGAAGCCTTTTCAATTTCGGATTTTGGATTAATAGAATTTTGAATATTTAAAACATTTCGGGTTCGTCTAACGGCAGGACGCATCGCTTTGAACGATGAAACATAGGTTCGAATCCTTTACCCGAAGCCAAATTTTCTGGGCGTTCCGCAGACGGCTATACGGGCTTGTTTTGGAAACAAGTGTTCGCAAGTTCAAATCTTGCCGCCCAGACCAATTTTCGATTTAATGCACTAAAAACCCTGTCAATTTAAGCTGTCCGTTTTCTTGTTTGATGATTTTAATGGTTAAGGATATGTTTTTGACGTTGTAATCATCAACGGTTTGATCTGAAAGATCGTGTTTAACCGAGCTGAAACCTACAATTCTGTATTTATCTCTGAGTTTGGCATTAGCGGAATTTTTAACTGAAACTTTTTCCGTTACAAACAAAATAAACGTCGGATTTTTGTCGGGTACAGTGCTTGCTTGATTAAATACCTCGACAACCTGCGGGGATAATTTTACCGGAATTATCACTTCTCTATTTGCTTCATTTAAAAGAGATTTTTTTGTAAAACCGCCTTTTAGAATCTTTGAAGATTTTTTCTTTATTTGTTTGTTACGGCTTTTATTTTGAATAATCGGAGGAATAAACTTAAAACCTTTATCTGTCTTACTTAGCGAGAGCTTTTCCAACTCGGAAAAATCCGCCAGATATAATTCATATTTCACTTTCCAAGAACTTTTCGGATTGTCAAACCCGACATCCTGCGGGTTTGGCTCTCCTTGTAAAGTAAATTTTATTTCGACATTTTCAAGCAAATTTTCCTGCGTCGTTTGAGAAAAAATTGAAGAAGTAAGAATTAATGTCAAAATCGTCAAAATTATTTTTCGTTTCATAAAAAGCTCACAAATAATTATTCAGACAGATTTACATAAAAGCCGTTAGAGAATTTTTCAACTATATTACACCGACGTAGCCAAACGGCAAAGGCAGCAGTTTTAGAAACTGTCATTTGCGAGTTCGACTCTCGCCGTCGGTACCAATTTTTATGTCGAAGTGGCGAAATGGAAGGCAGACGCGCAAAGTTTTTTGATGCTGAATGACTTTGTGAGAATGTGACTCGTGCGGGTGAAAGTCCCGTCTTCGACACCAAAAATTTTCACGGGTTGGTGATGTAACTGACAGCATAGAACTCCTGCAAACTTCTTGTAAGGGTTTGAATCCCTTCCGATCCACCAATTCGATTTTAGATTTTAGATTTTGGATTTGCGATTGCTGAATCAATTTAATCCAAAATCAATAGGCGCGTGTAGCCCAACGGCAGAGTCGATTGGCTTAAACCCAATTTATGTGAGAGTTCAAATCTCTTCACGCGCAATTTTTGAGGACGAATGCAAAGAGACGCGCCATCAGATTTTCAATCTGATTCTAGCGGGTTCAAGTCCCGCCGTCCTTACCAAATTTTTAAGCGAGCATAGCCAAGCGGACAAAGGCAACGGTTTGCAAAACCGTTAATCATCGGTTCAAATCCGATTGCTCGCTCCAACATTTTTCTAATGCGGAAACGTGATGAAACGGTAGCCATAACGGTTTGCTAAACCGTCGAGTGAAAACTCGTGCAGGTTCAAGTCCTGCCGTTTCCGCCAAATATTCGGGCGAATGCCGAAATTGATTACATTCTACGAAAATGACACAAATCAATTTCATTTCTTGTCGCCCAAACTCTTTTATTTTCGGGCGAATGCTAAAGATGACTACATTGGTAAGAGCGTTTGAGGTAAAACTCAAAAGGTCGTCGGTTCGAGTCCGACAATTTGCTATAAAAAGTTAATTTAGCTCAGTAGAAAAACGTCGCTTCCCTTTTGTCGCCCGACTTTTTCTGTGGATTGTAGCTTAAACGGCAAAGCGTCGCACTGTGAATGCGAAGAATGTGAGTTCAAATCTCATCAATTCACCCAACCACTTTTCGGGATTGAAGCACAAAGGCTGTGCGTTTGATTGTCTATCAAAAAGGTGCGGGTTCGATTCCCGTCAGTCCCGCCAAATTATTTATCGGAGGAAAATTTATGCTTGAAAATTACTTTACGGAGGTCAAATCAATGAAGTTGTGAAAATTTAATTACTCGTAAAGATTTCTGAAAACATTCGATTTCAGAAAATTTTATTTGAGAGGAAAAAACAAAGTGAGCAAGAAAATAAAAACAAAATATCACGTCAAAAAACGTATTTTTCTCAATCGTGATTTGGATATGCGTGCCATTGCCGTCGGCATTGTGCAGGACACGCGAGGCATTCCGACCAACGAGGAGAAAAATTGGGAATGGGCGACAATCGAACTGACTTTATCCGATTGCACCCGAAGCGTTTCATACGATTTTAATCTGAACACAAAACGAGATCGTGCAAACAGTCTTTACAAAATCAGACGAATCGCTGCGATTGTCAATGCGGCTAAAGATGCGATTGAAATTGAAGCAAAATCAATTAACGAGCGCAAAATCGTTAAACCGAAACCGAAAGCCAAAGGCGCGGCAGGTTAATTTTCAAGGTTGGATAACTGAGATAGATTAGTGCGACTCTGAAAAGGTCGAAAGGTTGGCGCGATACCAACTCCAACCACCAGTCCGAAAGGGTAAAGGCTGAAGGATAAAGAGTAAAATTTAATCCTTTCGCCTTTATCCTTCAGCCTTTACCCTTTAAGAAAGGCGGTGTAGCTTAACTGGATTAAAGCGTCGCTCTCATAAAGCGAAGATTAAAGGTTCAAATCCTTTCACCGCAACCAATCAAATTTAAGATTCCAGATTTAAGATTTAAGATTGAAATCCCTGAACCTTAAATCTTAAATCTTGAATTCTCGCTTGGCGAAGTAGCTCAACGGAAAAAGAGTGTCTGTCTTGTAAACAGAACGATGCGAGTTCAAATCTCGCCTTAGCCTCCAACATTTTTACATTGCGGGAATGGAGCAAAGCAGGCTCGACGCTCTCATAAGGCGTAAATCGGCAGGTTCAATTCCTGCTCCCGCTACCAAATTTTTATCACGGAACATAGCTTAATTTGGCAAAGCATTCGGTTGATAACCGAAAGAGGAGAGGTTCAAATCCTTTTGTTCCGACCAATTTTTTACGGGGCATAGTTTAATGGTAAAACAGTCGGCTTATACCCGATATTAGCGGCAGATTACCGCAAGATTACAGGTTCAACTCCTGTTGCCCCGATGCACATTTTAGGCAGAAGCCCGCGCGTAAGCAAGGGCGCAAAACGCCTATAATCAAACAACAATCTACCAAAAACAAACGCGGACGAGCGATTTGCGAGGGCGAAAGAATGCTGAAAAATTCATTCCTTTTGTTCGCAACGAACACACTTGTCTTTTGTCCGATGATGCAAATCAACGCCCGCGTTTGCCAACCATTTTTGATTGTTGATGAAAAGATTATTGGCAGGTAACTCAATCGGTAGAGTGTCGCTCTGTTAAAGCGAAAGTTACGGGTTCAAGTCCCGTCCTGTCAGCCAAATTTATAAAAATGAAAAACGAATAACAAATAATTATTTTTCCATTTTCATTTCATCGGTCAGTAGCTAAGCGGCTAAAGCACTCGCCTTTTAAGCGAGGTATCGTGGGTTCGAGTCCCACCTGACCGACCAAATTTAAAGGATAAAAGGTAAAGGCGAAAGAATAAAATTTTCGCCCTTATCCTTTTGCCTTTACTCTTTAAGAAGCGGCGAATGCTGAAAAGACTACATTTGTAATGTCGTGGTCGCTGGTTCAAATCCAACCGTTTTGGAACAATTCAAAATGTAGCTCAGTCTGGTAGAGCGCGAAAAAACGTCTTTTCGATTTTGTCGCCGAACATTCAAAGACGAATTTCAAATTACGAATTACGAATGAGGGAAAGCTTTCTTTAATTCGTAATTCGTAATTTGAAATTCGCAATTTTTCAATGGAGGAAACTATGGCTAATAAAAATTTATTTCAAACGGTTCGCGGTTTATTTACACCGCCAACCGACACAATTAACGAAGCGGGCGGAACGGCTTACAAACTTTCGCCGAAAGCGGCTTTGGCGCAATACGCGGCGACGGGTTGTTTTAATCAAACTTTTTACGCCGACGCGGGCGAACAACTTGAAAAGGTTCTCGAATTGGCGAAGGAACTCGATGCTGAATTCGTGGCAAAAGTCGCAATTTACGCGCGTGAAAAAGGTTTTATGAAAGATATGCCTGCGTTGCTTGTGGCGATTCTTTCGACGAAAGATAAAACTCTTTTCGAGCGAACTTTTCCGCGTGTGATTGATAACGGAAAGATGCTGCGAAACTTCGTGCAGGTTATGCGAAGCGGCGCGGTTGGACGTAAATCGCTCGGTTCGCTGCCGAAACGAATGGTGCGCGAATGGTTTGAAACTCGCAAATCTGAACAGATTTTCAAACAATCGGTCGGACAATCTCCGAGTTTCGCCGATGTTTTGAAAATGGTTCACCCAAAGCCGAAAGATGCGGAAAAAGAAGCACTTTACGGCTGGTTTATCGGGCGCGATGTTGACGGGGATAAACTTCCCGAAATCGTCAAAGCGTTTGAAAAATTCAAAAACGGCGACGCTTTGGAAGTTCCGAATGTGCCGTTTCAAATGTTGACGGCTCTGCCGATTTCGACGAAGGAATGGACGCAGATCGCGCTAAATGCCAAGTGGCAGATGACGCGAATGAATCTCAATACTTTCCAGCGTCACGGAGTTTTCCAAGACGAGGAAATGATAAAAATCATTGCCGAACGTCTGCGCGATCCGAGCGCGATCAAACGGGCGAAAGTCTTTCCGTATCAACTGCTTATTGCCTTTGCGACGGCTTCAAACAACGCGGAAATTCCGCGCGAAATTACCGAAGCGTTGCAGGACGCAATGGAAATTGCGACGGAAAACGTGCCGCGGTTTGAAGGCAAAGTTTTCGTTTTCCCGGACGTTTCGGGTTCGATGAGTTCGGCTGTTACGGGCTATCGCAAAGGCGCGACTTCCGCCGTGCGCTGTATTGATGTCGCGGGTTTGGTTGCGTCGGCGATTTTGCGAAAAAATCCGACCGCCGAAGTTTTGCCGTTTGAAAACGATGTCGTCAAAGTCGCACTAAATCCGCGCGATTCGGTGATGACCAACGCGCAGAAACTCGCAAAAATCGGCGGCGGAACAAACTGCTCCGCACCGCTCGCACAGTTAAACCGCGCGAAATCCAAAGGCGATCTCGTCATCTACGTTTCCGATAACGAATCGTGGATGGACACAAACCGCGCTTGGAACAGCGGCACGGAAACGATGAAACAATGGAACGAGTTCAAGTTCCGCAACGCGGACGCAAAACTCGTCTGCATTGACATCCAGCCTGCAACCCACACGCAAGCTAAAGAACGCGCCGACATTTTGAACATCGGCGGATTCTCCGATCAAGTTTTTAATCTGATCTCCGAATTCGCCGGCGGCAATCTGACGGCGGAACATTGGGTTGGTGTGATTGAGAAGGTTGAGTTGTAAAATAAAATACAGATGAACACAAAGTTTTTATAATTATGTGTTCATCTGTAAAATTAAAATAAAATTTATGAGCGAAAAAGAACCACCAAAAATAAGAGATATAGCCAAATTTAAGAAAATGCGTGAAGAAATGAAAGCCTTCAAAATGATGAAAGGTGTCCTTCCATTTGCTAGTCCTTTTCTTAAAATTTTCGGAGTTGACACAAACCAAATGAAAGAAGCATTCGCAGAATTTGACAAATTAGAAGAACAATTTTGGGATTTGTCTGAATTTCCTGATAAATTTAATGACATTTTTTCATCAAGAGGTTGGATTATTTATGGATCTCTAAATCTTGATACTGCGAAAGAGGCTGTAGAGATAGCTGAAACTGATATTGATGCGGCGGAAAAATTTCTTGTTGAATATTACACGCCTGAAAATGTCCAATTTCTCTTGCGAATGATGCAAGGAGTGGAAGCCTTTCGCCCAAGAATGGAATTGGCTGAATTAGCTTTCATTGACTACAAGGAAAAAAGGTATCACGCTTGCGTTCCTGTCATTCTCGCCTTAATGGATGGCTTAGAGGCTGTTTAAGAAGTGCGTTTTCAGCGACTTATTTTGAAGTTGTTGATATTCTTGAGTTATTTCGCTCAAGGGAGGACAAATCTATGCCTATTTCTCGACGCTCTTATTCAACCGATTTGACTGATGCCGAATGGCA
>JBBSIE010000148.1:0-8470 GCA_038232235.1 Pyrinomonadales bacterium
CGCGGCGACAAGTTAAACTACGGTGACTTCGGACTAAAAACTTTAGAAGCGGCTTGGATCACCGACCGCCAGATCGAAGCGGCTCGTATCGCAATGACGCGCCACATCAAACGCGGCGGGAAAGTCTGGATCAGAATGTTTCCCGACAAGCCGATCACCAAAAAACCGGCTGAAACCCGTATGGGAAAAGGAAAAGGCGCGCCGGATCATTGGGTCGCAGTGGTCAGACCGGGTAGAGTTTTGTATGAAATTCAAGGCGTTAGCGAAGATTTAGCGCGTGAAGCGATGGAACTCGCAGCGCAGAAATTGCCGATCAAAACAAAATTTGTAACACGCGCTGATCTCGAAGGAGGAGTGGTTTAATGAAAAAGAAAGAAGTAATGGAGCAGTTGCGCGAAATGGATTTGGAAGAATTACGCGAACAATCCGATAGTTTGAAAGAATCGCTCTTTCGCCTGAAATTTAAGAAATCTCTCGGAGTCGGCGATTCGGTCAACGACATTCGCCGCGAACGCAAAACACTGGCGCGGGTTCAGACGCTGATAATGGAAAAGAATCCCAAAGTAAAAGGACGCAGAGCCGAAAAGGTAAAATAAAGAAATGCCAAGTAAGAAGAAAGATGAAACGGTCGAAGAAACGACTGACGCGGTAAGCGAAACGGAAGCAACAGATGCAGCGGAAGAAGTCGCCGCCGAATCAAAAGCGGACGTTGCAAGCGAAGACGTTGCCGAAACCAAACTGAAAAAAGCTAAAAAGGCGAAAGCCGACGAAGAAGAACCGTCAATTATTGACAGTGTGATCGCAACGGTCGCGTCAGCGGTTGAAACGGTTGCCGAAACTGTTGTCGAAGGAGTTTCGACGGTTGTTAATGCGGTAACGGGTTCAGACGCAGATTCCGGTAAGAAAGAAATTCACAGCAAACGCGCTGAAAAAATCGGCATCGTTGCTTCAGATAAGATGACAAATACGGTTACTGTTCGCGTTGATCGCGTGGTCAAACATCCGATGTATCGCAAATATATCAAGCGCAAAAAGAAATTTATGGCGCACGACGAAATGGGTTCGGCGATTGGCGACAAAGTGAAAATTGTGGAAACCAGACCGCTTTCGGCGAAAAAGCGTTGGCGCGTGGTGGAGATTATTCAAAAAGCGGAACGATAAGTCTGGAAAGTCTAGGAAGTCTTGTCAGTCTAGGAAGTCAGAAATTTGACTTTCCAGACTTCCTAGACTGACAAGACTTCCTAGACTTTGAACGGAGTGAGATTATGATTCAAATGCAAACCTCTTTAACGGTCGCTGATAATTCGGGCGCGAAAAGAGTAGTAATGATTATGCCGATTGGCGGTTCGACGGGAAAAATTGCCCGTCTCGGGGACAAAATTAAAGTTACCGTCAAAGAAGCCGCGCCGGATGGAACAGCAAAAAAAGGTAATGTTTATAATGCCGTCATCGTCAGAACGCGTAAGGAAATTCGCCGCAAAGACGGAACTTATATCCGCTTTGACGAAAACGCCGCCGTGTTGATCAAAGATGATAATACGCCGATTGGAACCCGTGTTTTCGGTCCGGTCGCACGCGAACTGCGCGAAAAGAACTTTATGAAAATCGTTTCGCTCGCGCCGGAAGTTATTTAACAGGCAAAAGTAATAGTTAAGAGATTAAGACAATGAAAACGCAGAAGAAAGGAACAATCAGAAGCAAAATTAAACGCGGCGATCAGGTTGTGTTTGTCGCGGGCAGAGAATTCGCCCGATTTGACAGCAACGGCAAACGCTCGCCGTATCGCGGCAAGGTTCTCGCCGTTGATCCGATCAAAGGAAAGGTCAAAGTCGAAGGCGCGATGATTATGAAAAAGCATCGCAAGCCGGTTCCGCAAATGAACATCGAAGGCGGAATCATCGAACAGGAAGCGTGGGTTGATATTTCAAACATAGCGCATATTGATCCTGAATCGGGCAAGCCGACACGCGTTAAATATGAAAACCGCGACGGCAAAAAAGTTCGCGTGGCAAAAAGCGGAAAACTCGTTCCCGAACCGGAAATTTCGAGAAAGGCGCGTAAAGAACCGACTGAAGGCGTAGAAGAATAGAGAATTTGAGGTTTGGTAACGCTCAAATTAAAAAGCGAGTCCCAAACGTAAAACTAGGAGAACTCAAACAAAATGGCTAGATTAAAAGAAAAATATACTAAAGAAATTGCGCCGCAAATCGCTAAAGAATTCGGCATCGAAAATCCGATGGCAATTCCGCGCATCGAAAAAATTATCGTCAATATGGGAATGGGCGAAGCGATCAGCAACTCCAAAATTCTCGATGTGGCAGTGGACGAATTGAAAGTAATTACCGGACAAAAGCCGGTTATCACCAAAGCGAAAAAATCAATCGCTTCGTTTAAGCTGCGACAGGGAATGCCAATCGGCACGATGGTGACTTTGCGCGGCGAAAGAATGTATGAATTTCTCGACCGTTTGATTTCCGTCGCTCTGCCGCGTGTGCGCGACTTTCGCGGAATCTCGGCTAAAGCCTTTGACGGACGCGGAAATTACACGCTCGGAATTCGTGAGCAGTTGATTTTCCCCGAAATTGATTTTAATAAAGTTGATAAAACACGCGGAATGAACATTTCAATCGTTACGACCGCGAAAAATGACGAGCAATCACGCGCGCTTTTGAAAGCACTCGGAATGCCGTTTCGTCAGTAAGTTCAAAGTTCAAGGTTCAAAGTTCAAAGTTTTTGAGCAGACGAACCTGAAACTTTGAACTTTGAACTTTGAACCTTGAACTTAAAAAGAATATGGCAAAGATAAGTAAAGTAGTAAAAAACGAAAAACGTAAAAAGATGGTTATGCAATATGCCGAACGCCGTCTCGGGTTTAAGAAAATTATAAACAATCCCGAATCAACGCCGGAACAGGTTGACGAAGCGCAGATGAAACTGCAAAAACTTCCGCGTAATTCCAGCCCGATTCGAGTTCGCAACCGCTGTTCCCAAACGGGACGTTCACGCGGTTACCTGCGTAAGTTCGGCGTTTCGAGAATTGCATTAAGAGAATTAGCTTTGGAAGGTCAAATTCCGGGCGTGGTTAAATCAAGTTGGTAGAAAAATTTCAAATTCCAGATTCCAGATTTAATTTGGAATATGAAATCTGGAATAACTTTAACGGAGTTAAATAGAAAATGACAGATCCAATTGCAGATATGCTCACGCGAATTCGTAACGCGATAGCCGCAAATCATACGCGTGTGGATATTCCCGGTTCAAAATTGAAGCTGGAAGTCGCGCGAATCTTAAAAGAAGAAGGTTACATCAATAATTTTGTGACCAAAGGCGAAGGCATCAAATATGTAATCCGTATTTTCCTGCGCTATGATGCCAAAGGCACTTCTTCGATTACGCATTTATCGAGAGTTTCGCGTCCGGGCAGAAGAGTTTATGTCGGCGCAGGCGGCATTCAGAGAGTTCTCGGCGGATACGGCGTAAATATTATATCCACTTCCAGAGGTTTGATGAGCGGCAAAACTGCCCGCAAAGAAAATGTCGGCGGTGAGATTTTGGCTGAAGTTTATTAAGTTCCGAAGATAAATTCAGGAATTTGAAATAAGAGGAAATTATGTCTCGTGTAGGAAAAAAACCGATAACGATCCCGACGGGCGTTGACGTTAAAATAAATAACGATGAATTAGAAGTCAAAGGTCCGAAAGGAACTTTGAAAACCCCCGTGCCGTCAGGCGTAGAATTCAAAATGGAAGACGGCGCATTGGTCGCGGAACGCTCGAATGACGATTTAGCCGCTTTGCACGGTTTAGCGAGAGCTTTGGCAAATAACGCCATCGTCGGCGTAACCGAAGGTTTCACTAAAGATTTGGATTTGGTCGGCGTTGGTTACAAGGCGGAAGTTCAGGGCAAAAAAGTCGTGATGGCACTCGGCTATTCACATCCGGTCGAATATGCTTTACCGGACGGAATTGACGCGAAAACTGAAAGAAAACCGACTAAAACGAGTATTAACCAATACCAATTGACATTGACTTTGAGCGGAATTGACAAACAATTGCTCGGACAAGTCGCCGCCGAATTAAATCGTCTGCGAAAACCGGACGCATATAAAGGCAAAGGTCTTCGTTATTCTGATAGAATTTACAAATTGAAACCGGGCAAAACCGGTAAATAATTTTGGTCATTAGTTTTTTGTCAAGTTGAGTCGTATAAAACAACAGAGAACAAAGAGTTTAAGAAAATGAAAAAGAGCAGAGCAAGTATTCGACAAGGCGTTAAAAGCCGCATCCGAAAAAAAGTGCAGGGAACGACGGAACGCCCGCGTCTGGCGGTGTTTCGCAGTTTGAATCACATTTACGCGCAGGTGATTGACGATGAACAAGGTAAAACTTTGGCGGCGGCTTCGACAACCGAAAAGGATTTGGGAATCAAATTGGGCGGAAATGTCGAAGCGGCGCAGGCAATCGGCAAAACTATCGCCGAACGCGCGCAAGCGGCAGGCGTTTCGCAAGTGGTTTTTGATCGCGGCGGATATGTTTATCACGGCAGAGTCAAAGCACTTCTGGACGCATCACGCGGAGCCGGTTTGAATAAAAACGAGGGTCATAACATAGATAATAACGCAGGCGCGGACGAAAGTGCTTCCAAAAAGTCTTCGGCTGCTGAAAACACACTCGATTCGGTTGCATCAGTGGTTGGCAGCGTGATCGGCACGGTAGCCGGCACAATCAGCAATCTGCTTGGCGACGCTGCGGAAACGCCCGTCGAAGATTCGAACAAGAAAGACGTAGAAGACACCGGCGACGTGCCAAAAGCGCAAACTGAAGAAGTAAAAGAAGAAAATAATGAAAACGAATAAACAACGAATTTCACCGAACAGTCTGAATTTGAAAGACCAGTTGATTTCGATCAACCGCGTCACGAAAGTCGTCAAAGGCGGTAAAAATATGTCGTTCGCCGCGCTGGTCGTGATCGGCGACGAAGCCGGTCACGTCGGTTTCGGC
Organism: Pyrinomonadales bacterium; assembly: GCA_038232235.1. Taxonomy (GTDB): domain Bacteria; phylum Acidobacteriota; class Blastocatellia; order Pyrinomonadales; family Pyrinomonadaceae. The sequence goes on from JBBSIE010000148.1 coordinate 5,001, forward strand.
ACGGGCAAAGCAAAGGAAGTTCCGAACGCGATCAAAAAAGCCGTCGAAGCGGCGAAAAATAATCTGATTCGTGTGCCGCTGATTGACGGAACGCTTCCGCATCAAATGATTGGTGAATACGGCGCGGGCAAAGTGATGCTCAAACCGGCAAAAGAAGGAACGGGCGTAATCGCGGGCGGCGCGGTTCGCGCGGTTCTGCAATCGCTCGGCGTTCACAACGTGAGAACGAAAATTCTCGGCTCGACCAATCCGCATAATGTTATCCGCGCGACTTTTAACGGTTTGCTGCGAATGAAAGACCCGATGGAGGTGGCGCGTCTGCGCGGCAAACAGGTGGACGAATTATTATAAATTCCAAATTAAATCTGGAATAAAAAAGCAATGGCAAAGAAAGAAGAAACACAAGAAAACGGCGGAACGATCAAAATTCAATACTATAAAAGTATGATCGGTTATTCCAAAAAGCAGAAAACGATTGTCAAAAGTTTGGGAATTACCAAACTAAATCAAATCGTCGAGCGTCCGAATAATCCGGCAATGCGCGGAATTGTCGAAAAAGTCCCGCATCTTTTGAGAATCGTTGAATAATTTTTTAATGGTAAATGGTAAGTGCTGAATGGTTGATGACGTGATTTGTCAATTTACCGTTTACCATTTACCATTTACCATTATATCGGTTATATTTTGAGGAAAATAAAATGGCTTTAGCATTAAACAATTTGAGTCCGGCACCTGGCTCGACACACAAAAAGAAACGACTCGGACGCGGACCTGGTTCAGGGCTAGGAAAAACTGCCGGAAAAGGACACAAAGGACAAAAATCACGTTCAGGTTACAGCAGAAAAATCGGCTTTGAAGGCGGACAAATGCCGCTCCAACGCCGATTGCCGAAACGCGGTTTCACAAACATCTTTAAGAAAAAGTGGATTGAAATCAGTTTAGGCAAACTGGAAGAAAATTTCAGCGCGAACGATGAAATAACGCCGGAAATTCTGCACGAGCGCGGATTGATTAAAAAAGCCAAACACGATCTCGTGATTTTAGGCAGTGGCGAAATTTCTAAAGCATTAAAGATTTCCGCCCATCGTTTTACCAAATCAGCCAAAGAAAAGATTGAAAACGCCGGTGGAAGCGTCAACGAAATAATTAAGAGTAGAGAAGAATCGAAAGTCGAAAGCAAATAGTTAAACCGACTTTAAATTTTGGATTTTGATAAAGGAGAAGTATGGAAAAGTTTTTTGCCGCCGTCCAAAATATGTTCAAAGTTCCCGAACTGAGAAGACGTATTCTTTTCACGCTCGGACTTTTGGCTGTTTATCGTTTGGGAGCGCATATTACCGCACCTGGCGTCAATAAAGCACAGCTTGAAAGAGTTTGGGGCGAAGTCGCCGGAACGCTGCTCGGCGTTCTCGATCTGTTTTCGGGCGGCAATTTTCGCACAATTTCTGTTTTCGCGCTTGGCGTAACGCCATACATTACCGCTTCGATTATTTTGCAGTTGATGCCGGTTCTTTCGCCTTCATTTAAGAGAATTCAGGAAGAAGGCGAAGTCGGACGACAAAAAATAAATCAGTGGACACGCTATTTAACAGTCGCGCTGTGTGCCGTGCAAACTTTCTTTGTGGCAACGTGGCTTAAATCAAATAATGTTTTGCCGAACACATGGGTTGCGACGCTAATGATTGTCGTTACGCTCACGACGGGAACGATTTTCGTAATGTGGCTCGGCGAACAGATCACCGAACGCGGAGTCGGAAACGGAATTTCGTTGCTTATTTTTGCCGGAATTATTATTGGTCTGCCGCGCGGCATAGCGCAAATTTCCGACAGAATCAGCGGCGGCGATCCTTCGCAAACATTCGGCGTTATCTTTCTTGTTGTCATTATGGTGGCGTTGATTGCATTGATTGTTTATATGGAGTCGGCGCGAAGAAACATCGCCATCAGCTATGCCAGCAGGCGTGTCGGGAGCCAAACTTATCGTGGACAGGAAACGAGTCTGCCGCTGAAATTGAATATGGGCGGCGTTATTCCGGTTATTTTCGCTTCGTCCGTTTTGGCGATGCCGCAAACCGTTTTTTCGGCATTTCCGCCTGACCAAAATAATCCGAACGCAATTTGGAACAAAGTTTATGCTTTTTTCCAACAATTTCACGGCGGCGATCCATATTACGAATTCGTCTTTATTTCATTAATCGTTTTATTCACGTTCTTCTATATCACAATTATTTTTAATACGGATGACGTAGCCGATAATTTGAGAAAACACGGTGGGTTTATTCCGGGAGTTCGTCCGGGTGCGCCGACAGCGGAATATTTGAATACGATTTTGACAAGATTGACAACGGTTGGCGCGATTTATTTGGCGTTTGTTGCATTTGTCCCACAACTGCTTTTGAGTGGTTTTAAGGTTGCACGTCTGCCATTTGTCGGCACATCAGTTGACAATTTTTTAACGTCAACGCCCGGACTCAGTTGGATTCCGACAGGTTTGGGTTACCAGTTTTTCTTCGGCGGCACATCACTTTTAATTTTGGTCGGCGTAGCAATGGACACGGTTGCACAAATCGAAGCGCAGCTTGTGATGCGTAATTATGAAGGTTTCTTAGGAGCAGGTTCGCAGCTTCGCGGAAGAAGAAGTTAATTAAACTGCGAATTATGGATAAAATAATTGTTCTCATCGGTGCGCCCGGTGCGGGAAAAGGAACGCAGGCGCGGCTGCTTGAAGAAAGGCGCAACATTTCACAAATCTCGACCGGAGATATGTTCCGCGAGATGAAAAAATCCGACACTCCGCTCGCTAGGGAAGTTCAAGCGACAATGGCGGAAGGAAAGTTAATTTCCGATGATTTGACTTTTCAAATTGTCAAAGACCGAACGTCGAGAGAAAAAGGTTCATACATTTTAGACGGATTTCCGCGCACGGCGATTCAGGCGGGAATGCTTGAAGCCTTAGCCGAGGAACAGGGAAAAGAAATCAGCGCGATTTTAATTGATGTGCCGCTTGATCATCTGGAAAAAAGAATGACGGGCAGACGCAGTTGTCCGGTTTGCGGAGAAATTTATAACATACATTATAAACCCCCGATAAATGATAATGTTTGCGATTTTCACAGCGACGCGAAATTGAATCATCGCGCCGATGACACGGAAGAAAAAGTTAAGGTTCGATTGGCGACTTACGAAGAAAACACTAAACCTTTGCTTGATTATTACGAAAAGTCAGGACGTTTGCAGAAAGTTGACGGAACGGGCGAACTTGAAGCGATTTATCAGGAATTAGAAAAAATGGTTTGATTCTCGATTATTTGTAGTTTACCTAATTTTTTAATCTAAAATTACATAGGACTTACGCAGTTGAACAGATATTTGATAAAACTAAAGAATGAATCCGCCAAAAGTAACTGACGAGGACTACATTAACTTTATCATCGCCACGCCGCGTGAGGTAACGGCAACCGAAGCCGGGC
>JBBSIE010000149.1:0-8451 GCA_038232235.1 Pyrinomonadales bacterium
ATTCGCTTTGTCTTTGCAGTCGCCGTAACCTCTGGCTAAAACCAGATTCGACGGGCGCGGACGATAACCGTTGCCGTAACCGACTCCAATGTCTATTGAAATATACTGCAAATTTTGGACGTATTTGCCGATTGCCTGAATTTTTTCGAGTTCAGTTTTGGCATTCACCGTCAAATCCCGCGCTTTGGCGGCGACGTTATCGTCAACAATCACTTGCGGATCGTAAAGTCCGGTTGCCCAGCGCGAAACTTCCGTCCAGTCGGCAAATGCGCGGCTGACGGCTTGTGAATTGTTTTCCGGCAAATAATTTACAGCTACGCGCGGCGCGATGTTTTTGACCGAAGGACTCATCGGCTCAGGCGGAATCGGCGCGAGATTGCGAAGTTCCCAGGTGTAGCTCGTGCCGCTTACTTGCGGCGCAATCGTTTCGTGATTAAAAGTGATGCTCGACGCTTTCCAACTTGCGGGCAAACTCAATGTATAACGCGAAAGAAGCGTCGGAAGCCGATCTTGAAAATTCCAAATGTCCTGATAAAAAAGCGGCTGATCCTCGGAAATTATCGTGTAACCGAAAATGTAGCCGGAATCAACGTCGTCGGAAGCATCAATAATTTTGACGCGCCCTTCGTTATAAACATCGTCCGGGTCGGAAATAATGTCTAAAACGGATTTTTTATCGTAGCTTTTAGTCGTGCCGTCGGGACGAATCAGCCAAGCATCAATGTCGCGCACTTTGCCTGAACTGACGAGATAATAGACGCTCGCCACGGCGGAACTTTTTCCTTCGCGCGTCAGAATTTTGACGGCGTAATTCTCGGTCGTAACGAGTTTGCCGTCGTTTCCCAGAGCGACCTGCCGGTCATTGAGCAAAACAACCGCCTGAACATTCTTTTCGTAAGTCGGCGGATTGACCGAAGCCGCCTGCCGCATCCAAGCCGGAACGCCGTCGCCGATGGCGAAAGCATTTGCGGAAAATGCCAAGAGAATCAAGAGAAACGTGCGAGAGAATAATTTCATAAAAACCTCCAAAGACAGCCGCCGGAAACTTAATTTAGAAGTTCCGGCGACATCTTTAAAACTAATTTTGTTTCAGCGTAATTGTGTGCGTATCAGACTTATTAAATGCGTCAAATAAATTTTTCAACGCCGGATAAGCCGTTTTCGGGAAAAGCGTAAAATTGCCGCCGCCGAAATAAAATTTACGTTTGTAAATCATCGTGTTCGTCGAATTATCAACGCTGATGTTGATGTCGAGCGAACTGATTTTTTGCGGATCGGTGAGCGTAGCCGGAGAATCGGCGTTGTCGAGCGAAAATCCTTTCGGCAATTCGATCTTAATGTCGTCAACTTCTGACCACGGATAATGGAAAAATACGTTGTATTTCCGATTGGCGGTTGAAAACAGCGGAGATTTGCCGTATTCAAAAAATCCGGGTTGAAGAAAGAGCCGTTTGCCGGTTTTTTGCGCGTAATTCGGCACACGAATTTTATATTGATAAACAAACGGTTTTTCCGGTTCGGTTACATTTTCGATATTGATGCCGGAAATTTCCGCCGCGCTCATTTGTTTTTTGATTTTATCTTTCAAATCTTCTTCGCGCTTGGCGGCTGATTTGTCGTAATTATCAACTTTGTGTAAATAAGAAAGCTGTCCCGTATATTCAATTTTTACAACACCTTCGAGCGTGCCGTCTTCGAGCAGTTTAAACTTGCCGGTTCTTCTTGCAACCGATTTGTCCGTTCCCGAAAGCGGCGTTTCGGTTGTTACGTAATCCTTGTAGCCCAAAAGCAAAACCGACGTATCTTCTTCATTCCACGGCAGCATTCCGTAAGGCATAAATAAACTGCCCGGATCAAAGTATTTCCAGCGATTATTGACTTTGACGGCGGTTGAAGAAAAATGAATAAAAGATTCGTGAGCCTGATTGATGTTGAAAAATTTCTGACTGCGGTCGCCGCCGAAAGCTAATCTGGCTTCAAAACCCGCCGCCGTCGCCAAAGACGCGAACAATTCGTTGATGTCGCCGCTCGTTCCCTGCATTTTTTTGAAGGTGTCGGACGCGGATTTATTCGGTTTAATATCATCCTTTTGATCGTCGGTCAGCGATGCGTCGTAAGTGATGTTTTTCACTTTCGTTTTGCAGAATTCAAAGATTTTAGCGAGTTTTTCATCGTCGTCCGCCGCGCCCGTCGTAATTTCAGTCGCCGCGCTTTTCAAATCCTTGCCCGGTTTGAGCGTGTCTTTAATGTCATAACTGCGGGCGATGTAACCGCCGACTCTCGACCAAAAATCGCTGGAATTGCCCTTTGTATCGTTGCTGTAATAAAGCAGCAGCCACGAACGAATTTCATCTTCCGGCGGCATTTGCGCTTCTTCTTTGATCGCCGGAACATTTTCCATCGTCGCGCGATAAAATCCGTTTTTTTCTTTGATAAACTTATTGTCGTTCATATTAAACGTCAAATATCTGACGTTATCGGCAGGTTTGAAATAGTATGTAATATTTTCAATCGGAACATCGTGCTGAAACGTCATTCGCATATTGTTAGCCGAACTGTTCGGATAAATTTCCTGATAACGATATTCGACAATCACGCCCGGCTCGATATTCGGCACGGCAAACGATTTGGCTTTTACTTTTATCTTGTCGGTTTTGATGACTTCGCGGTCAAAAACGTCATTTTTGGCGAGTTCGACAATCGAACCGTCCGGTTTGATAACCCGCGCCGTGATGTTTTTAATTTTGACACCTTTAATATATGGAATATCAACTTTGCTATATTTTTCGCGCCCGCGTTCGGTGAAAACTTTGACGCGAACGTAATGTTTCATTGACAAATTTTCAGAGCTGTCGTCAACGCGAACTTCCCAGAAAATAGCTTCGGCATCGGCATCGGCTTCGACTTTGCCGGTTTTCATCGTCAATTCCGCGGGCGTAACTTCACGCCAATCTTTGTCTTGAGCAAAAACCGTCAAAGAACAAACGAATAATAAACACAATGAAAAAAGCAAAACAGTTTGCTTTCTGCCAATTAAAAACATATTTTTACCTCGATTATTTAAATAATGTATGTAATTTTTACAATTCTTAAAGCGAAACTCACCGCGAATTGCGGGCGGGTTAAAGATTTTGGGAAAAGTTATTTTGAGATTGTAAAATGGAAAATCAAAATAACGACAAACATTCTAACTTACAATTCGTTAAATAAGCAAGAAAATTCTCAGATTAAGTCAAAAAGTCGGCTTTATGTTATAATTCCGTGCAAAACGCTTTACTAAAAAACATAAATAATACAGGAGAATTACATAAATGGCTGTTGATTTCAGTAAAATTCAGGAACTTTTAGGCGACGAAGCCGAAACGCTCTTAAATCATACTTCTACAACTATTCCAAAAGATAATATACATATTCCCGGAGCAGATTTTGTTGACCGTATATGGTTACAATCAGACCGAAATCCGAATGTTTTGCGCTCGCTTCAGTCGCTTTTTAGCAACGGCAGGTTGTCCGGCACGGGTTATCTTTCGATTTTGCCGGTTGATCAGGGTGTCGAACACAGCGCGGGCGCGAGTTTTGCGCCGAATCCAAAACTTTTTGATCCACAGAGTATCGTCGAACTGGCAATTGAAGGCGGCTGTAACGCCGTCGCTTCGACATTCGGCGTTTTAGGCATCGTTGCCAGAAAATACGCGCACAAAATCCCGTTTGTCGTTAAAATAAATCACAACGAACTTTTAACTTATCCGAACAAATTCGATCAGGTTTTGTTCGGCACGATCAATCAAGCGAGAGATATGGGTGCGATTGCCGTCGGCGCGACAATTTATTTCGGTTCGGAGGAATCAACGCGCCAGATTACCGAGATTGCACAAGCCTTCGCCTACGCGCACGAACTCGGAATGGCGACGATTTTGTGGTGTTATCTGCGAAATCCTGCGTTTAAAACAAAAGAAGGCGATATGCACGCTTCCGCGGATTTGACCGGACAGGCAAATCATCTCGGCGTGACGATTCAAGCCGACATTATCAAACAAAAATTGCCGACCACCAACGGCGGTTACAATGCTTTAAATAAAGAAAGCAGTTACGGCAAAACCAATCCGAAAGTTTATTCGGAACTGACGAGCGATAATCCGATTGATCTCGTGCGTTATCAGGTTGCCAACTGTTATATGGGACGCTGCGGCTTGATAAATTCGGGCGGCGAATCGAAAGGCAAAAGCGATTTGGCGGACGCGGTTCGCACGGCGGTCGTCAATAAACGCGGCGGCGGAATGGGACTGATTTCAGGTCGCAAGGCTTTTCAGCGTCCGACAAACGAAGGCGTTGAATTGTTGAATTCAATTCAGGACGTTTATTTATCGAAGGAAATTACCGTCGCATAAACCAATTCTTCGGAATGCGCGGCTGATAAATATTGTTGTCCGCGCATTTTGTTTGACTGAAATAAATTTTCTTTTTTGAATCCGTTTGACGCGAAAAAACGAAAACTTATACTGAGAGATAATTTTATCTTTAATATTTAATAATTAGGAAAGAGAGGAAAAAATGAAGAAATTAATTTTAGTGGTTTTCGCTTTAGCAATGGTATTTGGAGTCAGCATTAATAGTGTTTCGGCACAGGCGATGAAAGATGACAAAATGATGATGAAGAAAGGCGATAACCCGATGGTTGGCGGCGCGATGATGTATAAAAACAAAGACATTATTGACAACGCCGTTAATTCAAAAGATCACACGACATTAGTTGCCGCAGTCAAAGCGGCAGGTTTGGTTGATACATTAAAAGGAAAAGGTCCGTTCACGGTTTTCGCGCCGACCGACGAAGCATTTAACGCGCTTCCGGCGGGAACGGTTGATATGCTTTTGAAACCGGAAAACAAAGCGATGTTAAGCAAAATTTTGACTTATCACGTTATTGCCGGTAATTACGATTCCAAAGCGATTATGAAAGCCATCAAAAAGGGTAAAGGCAAAGCGACTTTCAAAACCGTCGAAGGCGGAACTTTAACCGCGATGATGAACGGAAATTCGCTCGTCTTAACCGACGAAAAGGGCGGAACATCAACAGTAACAATTGCTGATGTTAAGCAGTCGAACGGTGTCATTCACGTTGTTGACTCAGTTTTAATGCCGAGCTAAACGAAAGCGTTTTTACAAACTAAATAAAAAGCCGCGAGTTGGAAATTTCCAACTCGCGGCTTTTTTCTTGAAATGTTTACGATTTCTTCACGTTATTCATTTCCATCATATTCATCGAATAACTTTTGTAAACGGTTTCAATCCACGCATCGGTTTTGATGAAACCTGTTCCCCAATCTTTGTATTTGTCGGGCAAACCGGCTTTTTTTATCTCGTCGAGCGATTTGTTTTCCTTCATCGCCTTTCGCACAATTAAAGAAGTATCAATCAGCATTTGATGATAATTTTTCAAATCTTCCAGCGTCGAAACTTCGCCGTGTCCGGGAATTATCTTCGCGTCCGACGGAATTTCCTGCATCAGTTCGCCGACGTTTTTTATCAAACCCGGCACGCTTCCGCCGCTGTCCAAATCAACAAAAGGAAATTTTCCGGCAAAAAAATGGTCGCCGAGATGAACGACGTTTGAAGTCGTAAAAAAAATCACCGTGTCGCCGTCAGTGTGCGCGTGCGGAAAATGGACGGCGCGAATTTCTTCGCCGTTAAAATACATCGAAATGCTCTGCGCGTAAGTAATCATCGGCAGCGCGAAATCGGGAAACGGTTTTTCGTTCATCAGCAGACGTTTGCGAACATTATCCTGCGCGATAATCGTGCCGGTTCTGCCGAAAACCGGATTTCCGCCCGTGTGATCGCCGTGAAAATGCGTGTTAAAAATAAAGCGCGGCGTTTCCGAGCCGAGTTCTTTAAGCGCGGCTTTGATTTTGTCGGAAATTCTTTCAAACTGATCGTCAATCATCAAAAGCCCGTCTTTACCCGCCGAAACGCCGATATTTCCGCCTTGCCCGTATAAAACATAAATATTGCCCGAGACCTTGACCGTTTTAATCGTCACATCCTGCTGCTGATGTTTTTCAATTCCCGGTATTAAATCATCGTGCGCCGCGACGTTTGAAATAAATAAACCGATAAACACGGCGATAATCAAAATTTTCCGCATAATTTCTCCTAATTTGTTGATTTTGTTTATAATAGCACAAACGAATTTTTATATTCCCGAATTATTTCTGCTTTAAAAAGTTTATCGTTTCGCATTTTACCTTCCGAGTATCGTAAAATTTAAACAATCGTCTGAAAAGACATATCAACTTCATTCGGCTGTCAATAAATTTGTTGAACGGTCAAAACTTTATGAGTTTCAATTTAGAAAGTTCAGTTCGTGAAAACATCAAGCGATTAACGCCGTATTCTTCTGCCAGAAAAGAGTTTAGCGGCGCGGCGCAGATTTTTCTCGATGCCAATGAAAACAGTTTCGGCTCGCCTTTGAAGCAAAATTACAATCGTTATCCTGATCCGCTTCAATCGGAAATCAAACAAAAAATCGCGGAAATGAACTGCGTTGAACCGACTGAAATCTTCATCGGAAACGGCAGCGACGAAGCGATTGATTTGCTTTTCAGAATCTTTTGCGAACCGCGCCTCGACAACATTTTAATTTGTCCGCCGACTTACGGAATGTATGAAGTTTCGGCGGAAATTAATGATGTCAAAATCAAGCGCGTGAATTTGACGGAAGATTTTCAGCTTGATGCGAAAAAAATCCGAGAAACGGTTGATGCAAACACGAAATTGCTGTTCATTTGTTCGCCGAACAATCCGACTGGAAATTCGATGCGCCGCGAAGCGATTTTGGAAATCGCCGCAACATTTTGCGGCATCGTCGTTGTTGATGAAGCGTATATTCACTTTTCAAGTGAAAAATCTTTGATAAACGAAATTAAAAATTTTCCAAATCTGGTAATTTTGCAGACATTTTCAAAAGCGTGGGGTTTGGCTGGTTTGCGCGTCGGTTTTGCTTTTGCAAATGCAGAAATAATTAAACTTTTCAACAAAGTTAAGCCGCCGTATAACATTTCGGAAATCGCGCAAAAAGCAATTTTAGACGCGCTGAAAAATCGGGAAAAGGTGGAAAAAACGATTTGGAAAATCATATCCGAACGCAAAAATTTAACCGAAAATTTGCGCGAATTAACTTTTATTACAAAAATTTATCCGACGGACGCAAATTTTATTTTAGTGAAAACAGTTGACGCAGATTCGATTTACCGATTTTTGCTCGACGAAAAAATCGTCGTGCGAAACAGAAATAACGTCGAAATGTGTTTCGGCTGTCTGCGAATTACAGTTGGAACGCCGGCTGAAAACGAAAGTTTGATAAACGCATTGAATAATTTTTCGATGTAAAAATTATATGAAAAAAGTTTTATTTATAGACCGCGACGGAACTTTGATTTTCGAGCCGGAAGATTTTCAGATTGATTCGTTTGCGAAGTTGAAATTTCTGCCCGGAATGATTTCAAATCTGGCAAAAATCGCGCGTGAAACAACTTTTGAACTCGTAATGGTTTCGAATCAGGACGGACTCGGCACGGAAAGTTTTCCCGAAGAAACTTTTCGTCCGGTGCAGAATTTTATCGTGCAAATGCTTGAAAATGAGGGAATTAACTTTGCAGAAATTTTAATTGACCGCTCGTTTGAAAAAGACAATCTGCCGACGCGCAAACCGAACACTGGACTTTTGCAGAAATATTTTTCCGACGAATACGATTTGAAAAATTCCTTCGTCATCGGCGACCGCGAAACCGATGTGAAACTTGCCGAAAATCTAGGCGCGAAAGCAATTTTTATTGAAAATCCGAATTTCAATTTGGCGGAAAGCGAAGATGTTTTCAAAGCAAAAAACTGGTGTGAAATTTATGAATTTCTCAAACTTCCGCCGCGCAAAATTTCTCACAAACGCACGACGAAAGAAACGGAAATTGCAGTTGAACTGAATTTGGACGGCAGCGGAAAATCAGAAATTTCGACGGGAATTTCGTTTTTCGACCATATGCTGGAACAACTCTCGCGGCACGGAAATCTGGATTTGAAAATCGTGGCGAACGGCGATTTGCACATTGATGAACATCACACGATTGAAGATGCGGCGATAACTTTGGGCGAAGCGTTTGCGCTTGCGTTGAAAGACAAGCGCGGAATCGAACGCTACGGCTTTACACTTCCGATGGACGATTGCCTTGCTCAGGTCGCCATTGATTTCGGCGGGCGCAACTGGTGCGTCTGGGATGCCGAATTCAAACGCGAAAACGTCGGAAAAATGCCGACGGAAATGTTTTTTCATTTCTTCAAATCATTTTCCGATAAAGCAAACTGTAATTTGAATATTCACGCGACAGGCGAAAACGAACATCACAAAATCGAAGCGATTTTCAAAGCCTTCGCCAAAGCGATAAAAATGGCGGTCAAACG
>JBBSIE010000150.1:0-8209 GCA_038232235.1 Pyrinomonadales bacterium
CTACTTTGCAGACTCCTTCAGTCTTGAGCTGTTTCCCAGACTCGTCTTTTCCCGATACAACTAATAAGCGTCCTTGTTAGTTGAAAAGCTGCTGATTGTCAAGATACAAGCTGTTTCGCGCTTCGGTGCAATGACTTGTTATGCGCCGCCGCCGATTTATTTATCAATTCCAAAACAAGATACAATAACCCTTTTTTCATCTCTGTTATTTGGATTTGAAACAATTATTCCGTATTCGCCGGCTTCCAAGTCTTTTAAGGTTATAAGATAAGAAGATGTTCCATATTTTTGACCACTAAAGCGAATCATACCTTTAGAATTTGTTCGGCTCTTCATTAAAGTGCCGGAATTATCCTCACCCAATAGAAATGTCCGCTTTTTCTTACTTGCTTTTAATTTATAAATGCTAATGATGGCGAGCGGGTCGGAATTGTTATCTACGGCACGAACTACTAGTTGCAAAGGTTCATTTGAGGTAAATCTACTTTGCGCGTTGCCGCCGTCGATTTTAAGTGAAAGCGCATTGAACGAGTTATGCGACCAAGAAATGCCGGAAGTGAAGTCGCCGATTTCCTTATCCAACTGAACAAAAGAGCCGTCCGCTTTTAATAAATACGCCTCGCCGATAAAATCCGGCTCTTTCATCGGCACGTCCGGCGATGGTTTCACTTGTGGTTGAACCTCCTGCGCGAGAACCGCCAGTCCGCAAAATAAAACCAATGCAATAATTGAAATAAGATTTTTCATATTTTTGTAAATGATGCTAAATTTTCATTTTTTTATCTAAAACTCAAAATGCTTATAAGCCGCCGCAACCGCCAAAAGAATGTTCAGTTGCCACAAATTATAATACTCCAAATCGCTGCTTATTTTTCCTCTTTTGTTGCTCTTTCATCTTACGCTTGAGCATTGATTCGGCGACTGTCTGCATATCCGCCAAAAAATCTTCGCGCAACTGTTCATCTTGCAAATCGTCGAAACCGGAAGCCATTACGCCGCCCGCGAGACGCTCGGCGATGGTTTGTTTTTCAGCTTCAAATTCGGCATTTGTCAGTTTAGGCGCATAACGATTGAGTTGACGTGGGGCGAAACCGCCAGAAAGCCCGCTAAAATTTAACGAAAGACGTTGATAAGAAAGTCGCTGTTTCGCCCTCACGTCCAATGATTTGTTAGCCCGCCCGTTCATAGGAAAGAAGCAATTTTTCAGAGCTAAATACTCAATCTACAATGCTCCACTCCAAATATGGCTTTGATATTGATTTGATTCTATCTCTGTTATCTTCGTCAAGCGTTACTCGCCCTTCGGCATCTCGCGCTGGTCGTCCGACTGCTTCAAACTCAACGTCAACTTTGATGTATGGACATTGACGATAAACATAAGTTCGGTTGAGTCCAGTAGATAAACCGCCTTCTGTGGTAAAGATTTTGAGCAAGTCTGCGCGAGTTTTTCCGACTTCAATTTTCTGCATTTCTCGAAGGTTGTCAGAAATCCATTTTGTATTTTCTTCCGATTTCCGTGAATCTCGAAATGTTTGAGCCGAAACAATAAGCGCAAGCGCACAAAGAATAATTGCGGACGTAAAAGCTGTTTTTCTCATAGCAATCTCCCAATTCAAGATTAGCTTATCAATCACGCCCGCCGTTTTCAAAGAAAGCGGGCTAACTAATGATTATCCGGCATAATTATAGAATAACAATAAGTTTTGTGGATTATGAGAAACTATCATCGCCATAATACTGATTTCGCGCGTTATTATTGAATGTTTTCCGCATAATCACCTTATTTGCGGAATTATTATATATCGGCTTTTGATTATTGCAACCTATTTTTTGCTCTGTCGGCGGGACGAACGATTGAGTTGACGTGGGGCAAAACCGATTGCACGCAACTCCGAGTTAAAGAAAGACGGTTTTAAAGAGGAGCTGTTTCGCCCTCACGTCCAATGATTTGTTATGTTGCCCTCTGCAAAGAAGTCAACTTTATTTTGCTTTCATTTACTGAATTCTCCAAGCCAAAAGACACAAGTTATGTTGAAATAGTGAACTATTTAGACTTCCCATTTTACTATTGAAGTTTCATACGTTTCATTAAATCAACAAAACGCGGTTCGTTGCGGAGATTGTTCCATTTCGGTTCGACTTTGAGAAAAGTCATTTTCGGGTCGCGCTGTTCGTAGGCTTTTTCGAGCCATTCGAGTGCTTTGTCACGTTCATCTAAAGCGTTGTAAATAAGCGCGATGTTATACGGCGGGACGTATTTCGTCTTTGATGATTTCAACAATTCTTCAAGCACGGCTTCGGCTTCGGCGCGTCTGCCGGATTTTGCCAGCGCATATGTGCCGAACGGGATGTCATTTCCGCCGGAAAGTTCTTTTTCTGTGTCTGATTCGGCTATGGCTTCGGCGAACATTCCTTTTTCAATATACGCACTTGCTGCAAACAAATGAGCCATCCAGAAATTCGGTTCGAGTTCGGAAGTTTTTTGCAGTTGCGTTAAAGCTTCGTCGGGTTTTCCGGCGTGCAGTAGATATTGCCCGTAAAGCGCGTTCATCGGCAGACCGAGCGGGTCGAGTTCAAGCGAGCGTTTGGCTTCGGCGAGAGCTTCGTCGTGTCGTCCGGTGTTGGAAAGAACCTGCGCGTAATTTCCGTGCGAATCGGCGTTGTTCGGATCAAGTTCTATGGCACGGCGGCATTGGTTGTCAGTAGCGTTCCAATCCCAATCATACCAAAATGAACCCATACAAAGCGCGACGTGGGCTTCGGCGAGAGTATCGTCAATTTCGATTGCCTTTTGCGCCGCCGCATTCGCTTTTGGAATAGCTTCGGCGGCAGGCATTGCGCCGGTGATGCCAAGCACGCCATTTGCCTGCGCGAGTCCGGTGTAGGCGAGCGCGTAAGACGGGTCAATTTCAATCGCTTGTTGGAAATATGGAATACTTGCGCGGATGTTCGACGGTGTTAATTTGGAAAGATGGTAATGCCCTTTCATATAAAGCTGGTAAGCCTCGACATTTTCCGTCGAATGCCTTTTCTCCACATTTCCGAGCCGGATATTTAATGCCGCAGCCACTTTTTCCGAAATCGAATCCTGCACGGCGAAAATATCATCGAATTTTTCGTCGAATTGTCCCGTCCATAATTGTTTTCCGTCGCTCGTCCGAAGCAGTTTCGCCGAGACTCTGATGCGGTCGCCCCAAGTTTGAATCGTGCCGTCGAGAATTGAATCAACCGCCAATTCGCGCCCTGCCGCGAGCGAATCCTGTTCGACGGAATTGTAACGGCGAATCGCGCTCAAAGGTCGAACGACGATTTCCGCGCCGCCGGAAAGTTTTGAAATCAGCGCGTCTGCCATTCCGAGTTCCAAAGCCTCATTGCGATTTTCAACAACCAACGGTTTAAATGGCAAAACGGCGACGGTTTTAATCGGCGCATCAACGGCTTTTTCATTTCCGCGCCACAGATAAAATCCGACTGCGGCAATTGCCAAAATACTTAAAATCGCAAAAGCGGCGAAGCGAAAGTTGATTGATTTTTGGTTTTTGATTTTTGGTTTTCGGTCTTTGTCAGTTTCAGGTTTCAAGTTCAAGGTTTCAGGTTCACTTTGAAATTCAGGACTTGGAGTTTCAGATTCAACCAAACTTAGAACTTGGGACTTGGAACTTGGAACTTCTGAAATTTCCCGCACTTCCGGCACGAAGCGAAAACCGTGTCCCGGAACGGTTACGATAAAACGCTGTTCGCCGGGTTTTTCACCGAAGACGCGACGCAGAATCGAAATATTTTGACTCAGATTATTCTCTTCAACAATCGAATCAGTCCAGATTTCGCGCATCAATTCATCTTTTTCGATAACTTTTCCGCCGTTTTTTACAAGATAAAGAAGTGTGTCAAAAACCTTCGGCGTGAGCGGAATCGTTTCATCAACGCCTTTTATTAACAATCGTTTAGCGGCATCAACGCGGAATTCGTCGAACTCGTAAATTTGTATTTGATGCTCGTTCATTAGCTGATTTCAGAAATTTCACAAAATTTTCAGGCATTTTTAAAGATTTTCAGAACTACGTTTTGTAAATATAACACTCATCAACCGCAATTAAAAATATTTCGGCTGAAATAAATAAAAATGAAAGAGGAAAAAATATGAAAAAACAAATTTTGAAAGCTATCGGCGGTGCGTCGTTAGCAATTTTGGTATTGGCGGTTTTCGCACAAGCGCAAAACGGTAACGAACAAGGTCTAGTCGGTTCGTGGGACGTGCAGATTACAATTCGGGATTGTCAAACCGGCACGCCCTTCTTTAGCTTTCCGGCGATGACAACCTATAATCAGGGCGGCACGATGCAGGAAAGCGACCTTGGCAGTCCTGGATTAGTACGCCTGCTTGGTCACGGTGTATGGAATCATCAAAATGGGCGACAGTATTCCGCCGCCTTTCGATTTCTTAACTTTAATCCTGACCGTACTTTTGCGGGAACGAATGTGGTCAGACAAGCAATTACCCTTGGACCAGGCACAATTGGACCAGGCACAATTACCCTTGGACCAGGCAGCGATATTCGGTTAATCACACGAGGCAGCAATACATATACTTCGACCGACACAAGCGAAGTTCTTGACGCGAACGGCGATGTAATCCCCGGTGCAGGTGGGTGCGCGACTGAAACAGCAATCCGATTTAAATAAACGACAGATAAGCTGCGAGTTCATCGGTTAAGCATATCGCGTGTTCACCTTAAATCTGGATTTTTAAATTGCTTGCTTCGGCAAGCAATTTTTTATCAAACTGTGGCTTTGCACATAAAGTGCTTAATTTTAGATTTTTGCACATAAAGTCAAGCCTTTTGAAAATGGTCATGTCAAAATAAAGGACTTAGCAATATGTTGAACATAAAGTGCTTAAAATTTCCGACTTTATGTGCAAAGCCTCAAACTGTCATAAAGTTCCGCAGATTTTTCCAACTCTTTTCAACACATTATCTTCATCATTCGGTGGTATAGCCCGCGACAGCAACATAACGATTAAGTTGACGTGGGGCGAAACCGATTACGCGCAACTCCGAGTTAAAGAAAGACGGTTTTAAAGAGAAGCTGTTTCGCCTTCACGTCTAATGATTTGTTATGTTGCCCGTTATTCAGTCAAGTTCATCCGCCGCATCAACTCGATAAAACGCGGCTCTTGTCTGAGATTGTCCCATTTCGGCTCGACTTTCAGGAAAACCATCAGCGCGTTTTTTTCAATAAAACCTTTTTCCAGATAATCCAAAGCCTTTTCGCTTTCGCCGAGTCCGTTAAAGACGAGCGCGAAATTATATGGCGGGACATAGCGCGTCTTTGATAATTCCAAAAGTTCTTCAATTATTGCGAGTGCTTTTTTTGTGTCGCCGGATTTTGCCGATTCATAACCGATAAGCGCGACCGCCTCGGCGTTTCCGCCGCTCGTTTCTTTGGCTTTCGTCGCCGCTTTGATGGCTTCGGCGTGCATTCCTTTTTGGCTGTAAATTCTTGAAATGAAAAGATGCGTGAGCCAGAAGTTCGGGTTTAAATCAATGGTGTCTTTCAGTTGTTCGAGAGCTTCGTCCGATTTTCCAGCGAAGAAAAGAATCTGTCCTTCGACGGCGTTAATCGTAAAATTCAGCGGGTCGAGGTCGCGGGCGAGTCTTATGACATCCAATGCTTTCTCGTGCCGTCCGATGTTCGACAAGAGATGCGCGTAGTGATAGCGCACATCCACGCTGCGCGGCTCTAATTCCAAGCCGCGCAAATAACATTTTTCCGCCGCCGTCCAATCCCATTCATACCAAAAAATCGTAAAGCCTAAAACGGCGTGTGCTTCGGCAAGAGTGTCGTCAATTTCAACCGCTTTGAGAGCCGCCGCTTTTGCCTTCGGCATCACACGCCGCGAAGGAACTTCGCTCGTTAAAACTATCGAATGATAAACGGCGGCAAGCCCGGCGTAGGCGAGCGCGAAATCCGGCGCGATTTCTATCGCCTGCTGAAAATAAGCGACGCTTTTATCGGTTTCCGTGCGGATTATTTTGAGCGCGTGATAACGACCTTTCAGATAAAACTGATACGCCTGAATATTGTCCGGGTAACGCTTTTTCTCACGATGCGCGAGGCAGATTTTCAAAGCCTGCGACATTTTTTCGGAAATTGAATCCTGCACGGCGAAAATGTCCGCCAGCCGTTCGTCGAATTGTCCCGCCCAAAGTTGTTTGCCGTTGCTGACCCGTAAAAACCGCGCCGAAATTCTGATTCTGTCGCCTAAGGTTTGGATAGTTCCGTCCAAAACGGCTTCCGCGTTGAGTTCGCGCCCGGCGGCGAGCGCGTCCTGTTCGGGCGAATCATAGCGGCGCGTCGCGCTTAACGGGCGCGTGATGATTTCCGCGCTGTCCGAAAGTTTGGCGATGAGCATTTCAGCCATTCCGAGTTCTAAGGCTTCGTTTCGGCTTTCGGCAATCAAAGGCTTAAACGGCAGCACGGCGACGGTTCTGATTTTCGCGTCCGACTCCGCCGTATTGATGTTGGCAACAAAACGATAACCGCGCCCGCGAACGGTTTCGATAAACTTTTGTTTGCCCGTGCGTTCACCTAAAACCCGTCGCAGAATGGAAATATTTTTATCTAAATTGTTTTCCTCGACAAAAGCGTCCGTCCAGATTTCATCCAACAATTCGGTGCGGCTGACCAGATGATTGCCGCGTTTGACCAGAGCGCACAACGTCTCGAAAGCCTTTTCCGTGAGCGGCTGAACGTCGTCTCCACGCCTTAAAAGTCGTTCGGCAACATCAAGGCTGAATTCGTCGAATTTGTAAAACTCTTTATTTGCGTCATTCATACCGGCTTTTCAGAAATCAGTCAGAAAACTTTCAGAAACCCCGAAGGATTTAAATTATTTTTTTTGACATTATGGCAAATATCAACCGCAGCTAAGATTTTCCGGTTGAAAAGGCACTTTGACAATTTGGCTAAAAGCGGAAAACACTGGTTGAATTCCAATTTTAGCCCCAAATTGTCAAAAAGCCAAATAAAATAAAAAATAAAGAGGAGAAAAAAAATGAAGACTACATTAATCAAAAAAACAAGCATGTTTTTCACAGTTTCGGCAGTTATGATTTTTCTGCAAATTTTCGCTTTCGGTCAAGAAGATATGGAAATTCAAACGAAGCCTTTTCCAAGCCTAAGCCCAACCAGCATCGTAGGAGTTTGGACAAACGTCATCACGCCCGTAGATTGTCAAACAGGCGTGCCGTTCGGATATACGATTCCGGGTTTGCTGACGTATCACAGCGACGGCACGATTGCCGAAACCGCCGGTCCTCCTCCGGGACTTTCGCGCACGCCCGGACACGGCGTTTGGCGACGAATCGACAGCCGACATTATGAAGGCTCGTTTGTGTTTCTTTTGTTTGATTCGATGGGAAATTTTGTCGGCACCGAAAAACTCGTTCAAAATATTCAATTGAACCAAATATTTGGATTGAACAGAGATGCGAACAGCTTTACCGACACGGCGACTTTCCAACTTTACGATCCGAATGGCAATCCCGTTCCGAACGCTAGCGGTTGCGCCCGCGCCGTCGCCACACGGTATGAATAACAAAACAGCGTAAGATTTTTGGTCTTTTTACCTGAATGGCGCGTTGATTTCTCAAATTGACGCTGTTAAAATTTTGACGCTTCCCGCACGGGCGGAAGCGTCATTTTTTATTGGAGATAAAATTATGAACGTCGAGATTTTCCGTAACTTTCTTCTGTGGTGTGCGGTCATTAACTACGGCTTGCTGATTTTCGGAGTTCTGATAATCACGCCGGCGCACGATTGAGCGTATCGGTTCAACAACAAGATATTTTGTCTTTCGGTTGAACAGTTTGACGCGATAAATTACGCTTGGGTGGTAATTTTCAAAGTCGGCATAATTTTGTTCAATCTTGTGCCGTACTTTACTCTGCGAATTGCCGGGTAAAATCCGAAACACGCCCGACAAATCAATGAATGTAAAAGCGCGGGCATCTGCTTCATTATCAAACTTATACTTTAGACCCGAAGTTACACATCTGCGTCCACGCTGTTGCAACGCGATGTCCATAAACGCCAAAAAAGCAACTTCGGCGGCAAAACTGCTTGCTTCTTTAACTTGAATTTACATTTTCAAATTTTTGCTTCCACAAGCAATTTTCTTATCAAACGACAATAACCTTCAAATAA
>JBBSIE010000151.1:0-8047 GCA_038232235.1 Pyrinomonadales bacterium
GACGGCGGCGACGACGTTTTTTTGGGTTACCCGGAACACAGACATTTTTTGATGGCAAGCAAAGTTGCCCGGAGCGCTCCGGCTTTCACGACCAATCTGTGGCAGAAAACGCGCGAAATTGTCCCGAAAGTCGGAACGATGAAACGCGCCGTTTCGTTTCTTGATTATTCATTCGGCGGTCTCGGCGCGATTGGAAACGCGCGCGATGGTTTGCCCGTCTATCAGCGCAACAATCTTTTGGGCGAGCGGCTCGCAGACGTTTCGCTGTCGCATCGGCAGATTGATTGGACAATCGAATCAGGGCGCAATTTGCTCGCGGAATTCCTCGCTTACGACCGCCGAACCAGATTTGTCGGCGAATATCTGCCGAAAGTTGACGGCGGCACAATGTTTTACGCGCTCGAAGCGCGCTCGCCGTTTTTAGATGTCGAGCTTTGGGAATTCGCCGCGCAATTGCCTTTTGCTTTACGAATGCACAAAGGAAAATCGAAAGCCATTCTGCGCGAAATCGTCCGGCGCAGAATCGGCGAAACTCTGGCGAGCGGCAAAAAACAGGGCTTTATAATTCCCGTCCAGAAATGGCTGACCGAACACTGGCGCGCGCATTTTACAGAGCTTTTGCGCGATTCGCTGCTCGAAAAAGAAGGCTGGATAAACGTCCGTTCGGCGCTCGAACTTTTAGAAAACTCAATCAAAAAAAATTGGGCGCCGCGCCAACTCTGGTTCATCTTTGTTCTTGAATCGTGGCTGCGCTTTGAAAAAAATCTCACAATTCAATGAAAAAAGCGGTGATGGAACTGACGGGAACTTTTCTGCGAGGCGGCTCGGAACGGCAAGCCGTGCAGCTCGCGCGTCTGCTGCACGAAGAAGGAAGTTTTCGCGTTTTTGTCGGTTGTCTCGACGGCGCAGGCGAATTGCGAGCCGAAGTCGAACGGCTCGGCATAAAGGAAATTCCCGAATTCAAATTGACGAGTTTTTACGACGCGAATTTTTTGCGGCAAGCCAGACGATGCGCCGAATTTATTAAAGCAAACCGAATCAGCATCGTTCACACGCACGATTTTTACACAAATATTTTCGGAATGTTTTCCGCTTTTTTCGCCCGCGTTCCTGTTCGCATTGCCTCGAAGCGCGAAACGTTGAGCAAGTCGAAAAATCAGTTTTTGGTTGAACGCCAGGCATTTCGTTTCGCCGATAAAATCGTGGCAAACGCCGAAGCCGTCAAGCAGTTTCTGGTCGAAACCGGGGTCGCGCCGGAAAAAATCGTCACCGTGCATAACGGTTTGGATTTGCAGAGGTTGGAGCCGACGCATGACGCGAAACGCGAAGAAATTCTGCGCGAACTCGGCTTACCGTTCGACGATGAAACGCAGTTTGTGACGATTGTCGCCAATTTGCGAAGCGACGTGAAAAATCACGGAATGTTTCTGCGAGCGGCGCAAAAGGTGAAGGAAAAAATCAAATCGGTCGCTTTTGTTCTAGCGGGCGAAGGCGAATTAATCGAATCGCTGAAAAGTTTTGCGCGAGATTTAAACATCGAAAAAGATGTTTTTTTTATTGGCGGCGCGGCGAAAATTGGCGAGTTGCTTTCAATTTCCGACGTTTGCGTTTTGAGTTCAAAATCTGAAGGTTTTTCCAATTCGATTTTAGAATATATGTCCGCCGCCAAGCCGGTCGTGGCGACGCGCGTCGGCGGCGCAAGCGAAGCGGTATTTGACGGTGAAACCGGTTTTCTGGTCGAATCCGACGACGACGAAACGATGGCGGAACGTCTGGTTGAGCTTTTGCGAAATCCCGAAAAAGCAGAACGCTTCGGAGCGCGGGGATGCCAAATCGTCGAAGAAAAATTTTCGCTTGGCGCGCAGTTGGATAAAACGCTGGCACTTTACAACGAATTGTTGAACAAAAAGGCGAAAAACCGCATTTATAAATAAAAGCGATGGCGGACAAAAAACAAAAAATCGAAGAAAAACCTTTAAAAGTTTTAATGGTCGCGCCCGCTTTGCCGATTATCGGCGGGCAAACCGTGCAAGCCGCGCGGCTTTTGGAAAAATTTCACGAAGAGCCGGGCATTCAGGTTGATTTACAGCCGATAAATCCACAGTTTTTTTCCGCTCTGCAAAAAGTCAAATACCTTCGAACCGTTCTCACGTCAGCCAAATACATTTCCGATTTGCTCATCAAAATTCCGCGCTATGACGTTATTCACATTTTTTCGGCTTCATATTATTCGTTTTTGCTCGCGCCGACGCCAGCCGTTTTGATTGCCAGACTTTTCGGGAAAAAGACGATTTTAAATTACCGGAGCGGCGAAGCGGCAGACCATTTGAAAACCTGGAAAAGAAGCGCGATTCCGACTGTTCGCCTGTTTGATGCCGTTGTCGCGCCGTCGGGTTATCTGGTTGACGTTTTTGCCGATTTTAATTTGAAAGCGCAGACGATTTTTAATTTTGTCAACACCGAGCATTACCGTTTTCGGCAGCGCAAGCCTTTGCGTCCGTTGTTTTTATCGAACCGGAATTTTGAAGCGCATTATAATGTCAGCTGCACTTTGCGGGCGTTTGCGCTGATTCAAAAAAACATTCCCGAAGCGCAAATTCTGGTCGTGGGCGACGGTTACGAAAAAGATAAACTGCATCACCTGGCTGAAGAATTGAATCTGAAAAACATTGAATTTCTCGGCGCCGTAGCGCCCGAAAAAATGCGGGAAATTTATGACCGCGCCGACATTTATTTGAATTCGCCGAGCATAGATAATATGCCAAATTCGGTAATCGAAGCATTTTCGTGCGGTTTGCCGGTGATTTCGACCGACGCGGGCGGCATTCCTTACATCATGGAAAACGAAAAAACCGGTTTGCTCGTCGAAGTGAACGACCACGAAGCGTTGGGGCGCGCGGCAATCAGAATTTTAGAGTCCGACAAACTAGCGCAAGACATTATTGCGAACGCGCGCCGGGAGTGCATAAAATACTCTTGGTCAAATGTTCGCGGGCAATGGCTGGAAACTTACCGGGAATTGGCTTCGGGGAAACTCGGTTTTAAACAGAAGGTGGAAATCGAAAAATGTCTGGAGAAAAGTTAAAAGTTATTGTTTTGACTCACGGCTGCCCGAATCGTCTGCTTGAACTTCTGGCAGCGTTGAAAACAATCGAAGTCGCCGGAATTTTTGTTGAAACGAAGACCTCGCCGCAGAGAAGTTTAAGCAAAAATCAAGCGTTCGATTCGTTACGACGGCTACGCAGCGACGTTTAAGAAGTTTTCTGCCAAACTTCTCTGCGGAACGACCGAAAGCGCGGAAGAGATGGAAAATGTGCGTGAAGGTCAAACGAGATTGGACAAATGCGCTAAAAATTTGGGCATTCCGCTTTATTATATGGAAAATTATCACGCCGAAGAAGCAAAAAATCTGTTGCGTCGAGCAGACGCGGATTTAGGAATTCTTTACGGCACAAACATTATCAGCCCACAGCCGAAATTTTCAGACGCTTGCAAAACGGCGAGAAGCTGCCGAAAAACGCGGCGGTGATAACGATTGACGACGGCTACCGGGACGCTTACGAAATTGCGTTTCCGCTTCTCAAAAAGTATAATGTTCCGGCGACATTGTTTGCCGTAACTGGTTTTCTCGATTGCAAAATCTGGGTTTGGACTGACAAAATCCGTTTTATCGCTTCGCGGATGAAAACGGAAAAATTGACAATTAAAATCGGGCAAGAACAAATCGAGCTTAAAAATAAAACGCCGGAAGAAGTTTTTTTTCTGCGGTTCAAAAGCTAACTCAATTTTAAAAAAATTGCCCGATGCGGAAAAAGACCGCCAGATTGAACAGATAGCGCAATAATTAAAAGTTGAGTTGCCGGACTTGCCGCCGGACGCGCACGCGCCTGTTTCGTTGGGCGCAGGCGCGGAAAATGACTGACGGCATCGGCGTCGTCGAGTCGCATACGGTGAGACATTCGATACTGACCAACGTCGGCGATAATCAATTAAATTTTGAGTTAAGCGAATCGAAATAAAAATTAGAAGAGATGCTGCAAAGAGAAATCAAGGTTTTCTGCTATCCGGCGGGTGCTGTCGACGAGAGAGTTTGGCAGGCGGTCAAACGAAACGGTTACGGCTTCGCGGCAACAAGTCGCTACGGCTTTAATGCCGAAGGAATAAATCCGTTTTTATTAAACCGAATCGACGCGCAATCCGATGTGTCTCATTTCGCGCAAAGCGTGAGCGGTTTTGAAGATTTTAGATGGAAATTTCTAAAATAAGAACAAGGTGAAAAGAGTTCTGATCGCGTAAATTTTATTTTATCACGCCGCCGATTGAAAATTATTTGAAAAAGCCGTCAGAGTTTTAGCAAATAAAGTTAATGCAAAAGTAAAATGCCCGCAAAGTTCGATAAACTGAAAAAACTCAAAGGCAGAAGTTTCCGCGAATTTAACGAACGCGGACGGCAGAGCGCGAATATCTTCGCGGAAAAGCTCGGCATCTCTTCGCAAATAAAATTACCGACCGAGGCGAAACTGCTTCAAAAATTCGATTTGCCGGGAAAAAGCGTTTCCGCCGAAAATCTTCTTCAGCACTTTCGCACAAGGAAAGCCGTCAAATTTTATGCTTCGTTTGACAATCCCGAAGCGACAATCGGCGAATTGCGGAGGCGTTTTCCGCTTGAGGAAGCTGAAATTATTAAGCGAGCCGCCCGAATTTGCGACGGATTTTTCGATTTGCTCGGTTACGAAAATCTGTATTTTGAAGATAAAATTCCGAATTGGCATTTCGACCCGATTTTGGAAAAATCGTCGCCGAAAGTTCATTGGTCTAAAATCGATTTAGAAAATGCGGCGGTTACCGGCGACACGAAAGTAATCTGGGAACTCAATCGCCATCAGTACTTTACGATTTTGGGACGCGCCTTTTGGCTGACCAAAGATGCTAAGTATGCCGAAACTTTCGTCGCGCATTTAGAAAGCTGGTTTGACGAAAATCCTCCGAAAGTTGGTATCAATTGGCTTTCAAGTTTAGAATTGGCGTTCCGCTCGATTTCGTGGATTTGGGCGTTTCATTTTTTCAGAGATTCGCCCGAATTGACACCTGAAATTTTTGCGCGGATGTTAAGTTATTTATATTCGTACGGGCGACATCTCGAAACTTACCTTTCGACTTATTTTAGTCCGAACACGCATTTGACAGGCGAAGCTCTCGGTCTCTATTTTCTCGGCGCGTTTTTGCCGGAAATGAAGGAAGCAAAACGCTGGAAAAACTTGGGTTATAAGATTTTGCTAGACGCGCTTGATTTTCAGATACGTGCCGACGGCGTTTATTGCGAACAAACAAGTTATTATCATCGCTACACAACCGATTTTTACGCTAACCTGCTAATTCTGCGGCAATTAGAAGGCGCGCCAATCGAACAAAAACATCAGGAAAAATTAAACCAACTATTCGAGTTTTTGCTTTTTATCACGCAGCCGAACGGCGAAACTCCGTTGTTTGGAGACGACGACGGCGGGCGATTTTATTTTCTCGATGAAAAAAATATAGCGGATTTTCGTCCGACTTTAGCTTTGGGCGCGGTGCTTTATGAACGCGGCGATTTTAAGTTTGCCGCCAGCGACGCGGACGCGGAACTTCTTTGGCTGCTTGGAGTTGAAGGCTTGCGAGTGTTTGACGAAATCGAAGCGTTTGAGCCGCGAGAGACTTCAAAAGCGTTCGAGACGAGCGGTTTTTTTGCAATGCGCGATTCGTGGGAATTGGACGCAAATTTTTTGCTAATTGATTGCGGCGAACACGGTTTTTTAAATTGCGGACACGCTCACGCCGACACGCTGAGTTTTGTTTTAACGGCGAACGGCGAGCCGATTTTTATTGATTCGGGAACGTATAATTATACGTCGAATTTGGAAGCGCGGCAGATTTTTCGTTCGACTGCGGCGCATAATTGTCTGACGGTTAACGGCGAATCTTCTTCGATTCCGGCTGGAGCGTTTTCGTGGAAATCAATTGCAAACGCGCGACCTCTCGAATGGCGCGAAGATGATAATTCCGTTTATTTTCGCGGCACGCACAACGGTTTCGCGCGCTTCGGCGTCGGTTACGAACGCGAGGTATTATTGAAAAAACACGATTCGGTTGTTTTAACCGATTCGATAAAAAGCGTAAACTTAAATTCTTATGAGTTGAATTTTATACTTTCTCCGCGCGTCGGAGCAGAGATAAAAAACGATTCGATTACGGTTTTTCACAAAAAAAACAGAGAACAGGTATTGTTAAACGTTTACACTGAAATAATTGCTGAAAACGTCGGTGGAAACGGCGTCTGGAAAATTGAAAATTGCTGGGTTTCGCCGCGTTACGGCGCGAAAGTCGAGTCTAAGAAGCTAGTGTTTAGAACAAGGATTAAAGGTGATTTCAAATTTGTAACAATTTTAGCAAACAACCGCAAATCTCTTGCAAACCTCAAACCAAGGATTTCAAAGCTAAAGTAAATCAAAAAAAGGTAACGAATAAATTTAGAAAATAAATTTGAGCAAGCGTTTATTGTTATATAAGGATTAAGCCATTTATAGAGTTAAAATGTGTGGAATTAACGGCATAATTTATTCGGACAGAGCGGGACGCGAAGTCAACGCGCCAATGTTGACGCAAATGCGCGACGTTCTGCATCATCGCGGACCGGACGAAGCCGGAATTTTCGTCGAGAGAAATATCGGTCTCGGACACCGCAGACTTTCGATTGTTGATTTGAAAAGCGGTCAGCAGCCGATGTTTAATCAAAAAGAGTCTTGTGTCATTGTCTATAACGGCGAAGTTTATAACCACAATGACTACCGTCAAGATTTAATCGAAAAAGGTTACGAATACAAAACTCACTGCGACACGGAAACGATTCTGCATCTTTATGAAGAATACGGCGCAAGCTGCGTTCAATACTTGCGCGGAATGTTTGCTTTTGCGATTTGGAATAAAAAAAGTCGTGAGTTGTTCATCGCGCGCGACCGTCTGGGCGTGAAACCGCTTTATTACGTTCACGACACGGAAGGAAATTTGTTTTTTGCGTCGGAAATTAAAGCGATTTTAGAAGCGAAAGCCGTCAAGCCGGAACTGAATTACGCAGTTCTCGCCGATTACCTGGCGAATCGCGGAACCGGCGGCGAAGAAACGCTTTTCGCGGGTGTCAGACGACTTCCGGCAGGACATACGCTGACGTGGAAAGATGGGAAAATTCGCATCGAAAAATACTGGGATTTGCAGTTTGAGCCGAAACTGAACGGTTACAAACGCGCTGACAAAGATTGGGTTGCGGAGTGGTTTGAGCTTTTTCAAAAATCGGTCGAGATGCGCCTGATGGCGGACGTTCCACTCGGAATGTTTTTGTCGGGCGGCATTGATTCGAGCGCGATTGCGGCGGTGATGTCGAAAATGGTCGGCGAGTCGATAAAGACTTTTTCCGTCGCCTTTGCCGAGCGCGAAGCCAATGAACTGGAGTTTGCGCGCCTTGTCGCGACGGCTTATAAAACCGACCATCACGAAATAATCGTTTCGCCCGCAGAGTTTTTCGAGGCTTTACCCGAATTAATCTGGCACGAAGACGAACCGCTGGCGCATCCTTCGAGCGTCGCTTTGAATTTCGTTTCGCGTCTGGCGAGCCGGCACGTAAAAGTCGTTTTGACCGGCGAAGGCAGCGACGAGAGTCTTGCCGGCTACGGTCGCTACGCGAAAACTTTGCTGAATTTAAAGTACGGCGAAACTTACCATAAATTTACGCCGAAGTTTGCACGCGAATTCGTCGGCGAGAGAATCGAAAAAATGCCGCTCGCGTCAAAAGTTCGGCACAAATTACGAAAAAGTTTTTTCGCCGTCGAGCCGAACATTGAAAACATTTATTTTGACAATTTCGCCGTTTTCCCCGGAAAGATGCAAAGCGAAATGTTGTCTGACGAAACAAAGGCGCGAATCGGTTCGCACACGAATCCATACGCCGAGATGTCGCGCCTTTTCGATTCGGCGAACAGCAAAAGCCTGCTTGACCGGATGCTTTACGCCGACACGA
>JBBSIE010000152.1:0-7923 GCA_038232235.1 Pyrinomonadales bacterium
ACGAAAGCTGCGCGTGACAATAAAGCGGAGATTTTGCCTGTTGATTCCGAACACAACGCGCTTCACCAATGTCTGCGCGGCGAATCAAAACGTGAAGTCAAACGCTTGATTTTAACGGCTTCGGGCGGACCTTTTCGGACAAAAACCAAACAGGAAATCGAAAATGCGACGCGTGAAGAAGCGTTAAATCATCCGACGTGGAATATGGGCGACAAAATCACGATTGACTGCGCGACGCTGATGAATAAAGGGTTAGAAGTCATCGAAGCGCGGTGGCTTTTTGATTTCGGCGCGGACGAAATTGGCGTGGTTGTACATCCGCAATCGGTTGTACATTCGATGATTGAAATGATTGACGGTTCGCTTATCGCACAGCTCGGCGTAACCGATATGCGTCACGCGATTCAATACGCGCTGACTTTTCCCGAAAGAAAAGCGGGCGAACTCGCTCCGTTCGATATTGCAAAAATTTCGCAATTAACCTTTGAAAAACCTGATTTTGAACGCTTTCCGTGTCTGGCTTTGGCTTATAAAGCATTAAAAATCGGCGGCACGATGCCCGCAACTCTGAACGCCGCCAACGAAATCGCCGTGCAAGCGTTTTTAGACAACAAAATTCGGCTTTCTGAGATTCCGATAATTATCGAAAGCGTGATGAACGAACACGAAACGCAGCAAGTCGCCGATCTTGAAACCGTTCTTTCGGCTGACAAAGCGGCGCGAAAACAGGCTATAATGAAATTGGAAAAAACTGCTTCGGCAAAGTGAGTCAATAAATACTATCTGTCAAGAAAAACTTATAGTCGCCGATTTGCTTCCGTAAAATAAAGTTTGACTCTGAAAAGCACGGGTTTTACACTTTAGTTTGCAACTTGACGCGCTCGGTTTGTTTCTAAACGGTCGAGAAATTTTAGTAAAGGAATTTATTTAATGTACGATATTTTAATAGTTATTTTAGCAGTCATTTTCGTTCTCGGAATTGCCATAAACATTCACGAGTTCGGTCATTTCGCGGTTGCCAAACTTTTGGGAATGCGCGTTGATGCTTATTCGTTTTTCGGTTTGGGTCCGCGTATTTGGGGTTTCAAATACGGACACACCGATTACCGCATCAGCGCAATTCCGCTGGGCGCGTATGTCAAACTTTACGGCGACGAAGCCACCGCACCGCTCGAAGGCGGAAGTTCTGAACAGAGGGTTGAAGAATTTCTGGATGAACGGAACATCGGAAAAGTTGATCCGAACAAGAAACCCGTCGTCGAAACTGTTCCCGATTCCGAGCTTTACGAACTGCGTCCGCGCTGGCAGAAATTTCTCGTGATGATCGGCGGACCGTTTATGAATTTACTGCTTGCTTTTTCAATCCCTTTCATCGGTGCGCTTGCTTATGGTGTGCCGTCAATGCCCGCGCCGATTGTCGGCGTGATTAAAGCGGGCGGCGCGGCAGAAAATGCCGGTTTGCAAAAAGGCGACCGCATAGTTAATTTCGGAGGTGTCGAAAATCCAACGTGGGAACGCATCGAACACGACTCGCTCGTTTCGCCCGAACAACCGATTCAAATGACGGTGGAGCGCGGAGGACAAAAAATGCCACTTTCGATTACGCCGACGAAAACAGATGTCAAAGGCAATATGATCGGCGACGTGCAATTTGAACCTGATATGGGAGTTGAGCCGGTCGTCGTCGGCACAATTGTCGAAGGCGGTCCGGCGGCGCAGTCGGGTTTACAAAAAGGCGACCGCGTATTGGCTTTCAACGGACAAACCGTCCGCAACAGCAGCGAACTGACATCACAAATCCGCGAAAACAAGGACGCACCCGCCAAAATTCTGGTCGAACGCAACAGCGAACAAAAGGAAATAAATACTGCTGCAAAACTTGAAGATGACGGCGTTTACCGAATCGGTATCGGTTTCAGCCGGGGCGCGATTACGGCACGCGAAAACGTCGGCATCGGACAAGCCGCCGCATTTGCCGTCAACACTAATTATGAGATAGTTCGTCTGACGGGCGCGGTTTTCGGACAGCTTTTCGCGGGCAAGCGTTCGGTCAAAGATGCCGGTGTTGCCGGACCAATCGGAATCGTTCAGATAATTTCGCAAGTCGTTCACGATCAGGGATTTGTCGGGCTGATTTCAATTCTGGCACTAATCAGTTTGAATCTCGGCGTGTTTAATTTACTGCCGATTCCGATGCTCGACGGCGGACAAATCGCGGTTCTGGCAATCGAAGGCATTCTCGCCTTGTTTGGTTTGACGCTTTCGATGGCGATTAAGGAAAAAATTCAACTCGCCGGTTTAGCGATAATTCTGCTGCTGATGGTAACCGTTATTTTCTTCGACGTTTCGCGTATTATCGGTAAATAAAAGAAGTTAGCCGCGAATAACACAAATATCACGAATAAAAGTAATTTGTGTTATTCGTGCAATTCGCGGCTTAAACTCTTTAATGTGTTAATAAAAATTTGGATTTAAGATGAGAAAAGAAACAAAAGCGATAATGGTCGGAAATGTGCAGATTGGCGGCGGTGCGCCGGTTGCCGTCCAATCAATGACGAAAACCGACACGACGGACGTTGACGGAACAATTAAACAGATTGATGAAATGGTGGAAGCCGGATGCGAAATTGTTCGCATCGCCGTTCCCGACGACGATGCTGCCGCCGCGCTTAAAGAAATTCGCAAACGCACGGAAGTTCCGATTGTCGCCGACATTCATTTTCACTACAAATTAGCTTTAAAAGCTCTGGAAGCCGGAGTTGATAAATTGCGGCTGAATCCGGGAAATATCGGTTCAATTGATCGCGTGCGCGAAGTCGTCCGCGCCGCCGAAGCGCAGAAAGTTCCGATCAGAATCGGTGTCAACGGCGGTTCGTTGGAAAAAGACCTTTTGAAAAAATACGGCACGGCAACGCCGGAAGCGATGGTCGAATCGGGAATGCGCCACGTCAACATTCTCGAAGATTTGGGCTTTTCCGATATTATTATTTCCTTGAAAGCGTCGGATGTTCAGCGCACAGTCGCCGCGTATCGTTTGATGTCGGAGAAAGTAAATTATCCGCTGCATCTCGGCGTAACCGAAGCCGGAACGCCGTTCGGCGGCACGATCAAATCGGCGATGGGTTTAGGAATTCTGCTGTTTGACGGAATCGGCGACACGATTCGCGTTTCTCTGGCGGCTGAACCGCACGAAGAAGTGCGCGTCGGTTGGGAAATCTTAAAAAGTTTGGAATTGCGAAAACGCGGCGTAACGGTTGTCGCCTGTCCGACGTGTGGGCGGCTTGATATTGATAATTTTGTCGAAATCGTCACTGAAGTCGAACGCCGTTTAGCGCACGTCGAAGAACCGCTTCATCTTTCGATTATGGGCTGCGCCGTCAATGGTCCGGGCGAAGCGCACGATTCGCAATTGGGAATTACTTTCGGGCGCAACGTCGGAATGATTTTCAAAGACGGCGTTCCGATGCGAAAAGTCGGCGGTGAAAATATCGTTGAAGAATTCGTCAAAGAAGTCGAGATTTTGCGAAAAGAAGGCAAAGATGCAAAGCCTTTAGGTGCGGAAAAACAATTAGTTCAAATTAGTTAATTTCTTTTGATTATTGAACAAAAAAGACGCACCGGCGAAAATCCGGTGCGTCTTTTTGTTATAGAAATTTGACAATTAATCCGTGGTTGAAGCAGATTTTTTGCTAAGTTCTTCGGAAGCCATCGCCGTTCCCTTGACACGCGATTCGATTTTTTGGAATGCAATATCTCGTGCGACATCAGGCGAACCATGTTTCGGTTTGACATCAATCGAAAAGGGCGAAAAACCGCAATCGTCGGTTGAACCTAATCTTTCTGCCGGAATATATTTCGCTGCCGTAACGAGATCGTCGCGGACTTGTTCCGGTGTTTCAACCGTCGGATTCAGCGGATCAATGACACCGATAAAGCTGACTTGTGGAACTCCGTTCGCGTCTTCACGGCTGTGTTTGCCGATCAGTTTATAAACATATTCTTTGTCTTTTTCGCTGGCGAGTTGAATCAAAAAATAACCCGCGTTCATTTTGAACATACTCGGCAGAAGTTCTGCGTAATCAACTTCGTCGCTGTGCGTCGCGTCGCAATCGCCGCCCGGACAAGTGTGAATTCCGATATTTTTGCGTTCTTCGGGCGAAAAACGGTCAAGCACGCGATTGTTCAATTCGATAAACGAATCGAGCATTTTGCGTCCTGTCCAAGGATTTCGCGGATCGTTTTTACACGCTAATCTGCCTTCGGTAAAGTCCATCGAAACTCTTTCCGCGCCGGCTTCAAAACACTGGCGAATGTCTTTTTCGCATTCATCAACCAAATCATTTAAAAATTGTTCGCGCGTGTAGCCTTCGACTTCGCCGTCCAAGGGATAAAGAAGTGAAAGCATCGAAGGAGCAATTACAGCTTGTTTGACAGGTTTATCAGCCATCTTTTTCGCTTCTTTGACGAATTCCGACGCATAAGTTTTATATTTAAAAGGTCCGCCCGTCAGACGCGGCAATTGGCGATGATGTCCGTCGGTGAAAATCGCAAAATACTGTCCGTCGCCCGCCAGATTGTCGGCAAGTCCTGTTCCGGCAAGCGTATCGGCAAGCGGATACGTCGCAAAACTCGACACGCGCTGTTCGCCGTCCGAAACAATCGGTGCGCCGGTTGCTTCCATTCGTTTGATTGAGTCGGCACAAGCCTCGTCTTGAATCGTTTTTAATTCATCCTTCGTTATTTTTCCGGCATCATAATCGGCAATTGCCTCTTGTAATTTCATCGGGCGCGGAAGCGAACCGACATTTTCTGTTCGTAACTGCATATATTTACTCCTTTTGTTCGTTTTCTGTAAACAATATTTCGGATGGTTTTTATTTGATAGCTTCCGTAAGTTGTTGAAAAATAACGAAAATGATGTTTAAATCAAAGTTAGCCAAAAAGCTGAACGTGATTTAAATTATTTTTGAAAAATAAAAAGCCCGTCATTACCGGCTTTCAAGTATTAAAAAACTGTCCGAAGCATTTAGGAAAAAGAATCCGCATTTTTGCGTTTTTAGATTCAATTTTATACGGACAATTCCTTATTGGAAAATCTTTTTCAGTGCATTTTAAACTCACCGCCGGGCGATTCGGGCTTTAAATCAGGACGCGCTGAATCCTGCACGACTTCGTGCATTTCCAATATATTCGGCTTAAAATACGCTTCCTTCGGTAAAGTTCCAGACTGCGCGTGTCCTTTGACAAACGCTTCGGAACGCACCCAATTCATAAAATCCGCGCGACTGTTCCAAAGTGTAAAAACTATGTATGGATCGCCTTCATTAACCGGACGCAAAACCTGATTTGCTATAAATCCGGGCATTTCATCAACCAGTTTCGCACGTTCACGAAACACTTTTTCAAATGCTTCGGCGTATTCCGCACCGACATAAATTCGATTTGCGACTGTTATCATTTTTTATAATATATCACAAAATGCCGAAATTAGGCTATTCTAAGCAAATGATAAATGTAAGCGAATTGTTCGGAAATATAGATATTTATCTGTTTGACCAGATTCAAAAAGGCAGATTCAGCCGCGAGATGAACATTCTCGACGCGGGCGCGGGCGGCGGGCGCAATTTGATTTATTTTTTGCGAAGCGGTTTTAATGTTTTCGCCGTTGACCGAAACGCGGAAGCCGTCGAGCAGATAAAATATCTGTCAAAAATTCTCGCGCCGAATCTGCCGCCGGAAAATTTTCAGGTTTCAACCGTCGAAAAGATGCCGTTTCCAGACGATTATTTTGATTGGGTTGTCAGCAATGCCGTTCTGCATTTTGCCGAAAACGAGCGGCATTTCAACGAAATGTTCGCCGAAATGTGGCGCGTTCTAAAACGGCGCGGAATACTTTTTGCGCGGCTGGCTTCTTCAATCGGCATCGAAAATTTAATTGTTCCAACCGAAAACGGCAGATATTTGCTGCCCGACGGTTCAGAACGATTTTTGGTTGACGAAGAATTTTTATTGAAAACGACAAAAAATTTCAGCGCAGGATTGCTCGAACCGCTTAAGACGACGAACGTGCAAAACCTGCGCTGTATGACAACTTTGCTGTTGTCCAAAAAGTCTGTTTAAATTATTGTGTTACTTCATTTTACCGCTGATGGCTTTTATCTGTTCAAGATGAGATTCCAGCGTCGGCAGAGTTTTCGCCGCAAATGCTTTCACGCCCGAATCTTCTGCGCCGGTTGATTCTTTTTTGAATTCAGCAACGTCTTTTTCGTGATCTTCGACCATTCCTTTAACATATTCCTTGTCGAATGCCGCGCTGGAAAGTTTGGATAATTTATCATACATTTCCTTTTGCTCACTGCTGACATCCGCCGGAAGCGTTACA
Source organism: Pyrinomonadales bacterium (assembly GCA_038232235.1). Taxonomy (GTDB): domain Bacteria; phylum Acidobacteriota; class Blastocatellia; order Pyrinomonadales; family Pyrinomonadaceae. The sequence continues at coordinate 6,383 of JBBSIE010000152.1, forward strand.
TTTTTTTCCGCCGCCAGTGTTTTCAAATCGGCGTTAGCTTTGCCGTGATCAACGACCATTCTTTGCCCAAATGCTTTGACTTCAGGACTTTGCGCTTTCGACGCGGCGAGTTCGCCGAGTTTGACCTCCGCCATTCCGCCCTGCGCCGCTTTATTCATAAATTCCTTGTCCGCACTCGAAACATTCGCGTTCATATTCGCGTTCATATTAGAATTCATCGGCATATTCGAGTTGGAATTTAATACGACGGCAGTATTTGAATTCGTATTCATCATTGTTCTGTTAGTATTGACCGCCGTATTATTGCAAGCGGCGAAACCAAAACCCGCTAAAATCAAAACTACATTTCTTGAAATATTTTTCATCTTCTCTTTCTCCTTTTTTACAAATTAAGTAAAAATTATCAATTTATTAAATTGCCTTTTATAAAATTAAAAGGCAATTTTTGTGTAATGAAACATTACTTTAAAACGTCATCTCACTCTAATATGCAATAGTAATGCCAATTAAAGAAAATTGTCCGTAATGCTCAATACTTAAAAAATAAAAGTCGCTGATAAAAAAACTTTAGCTTTAAAAAGCAACTCTGTGATTACAAAATTTTTTGTGAATTTAGTATCGCGTTAAGGCAAATTTGCCGCTAATTTTTCAATATCTTTATGATTATTAAAAAAATGCGGCGCGATGCGAATTCGGTCGTTGCGCGGCGAAACGACGATGTTTTCTTTTTGCAGATGTTCGGCGATTTCCGTGGGCGCGAGTCCGTTTCGATGCTTTATACAGACGATTTGCGACTTTTCGCCTTTTTCACGCGAACTGATGATTTCATAATTTTCCGTCGGCAGAATTTCGCATAAATAATCGGTTAATTCTTCGAGATAATTTTGGATGTTTCCCGCGCCCGCATCGAAAAGAAGTTTCGCGCTTTGTTCCAAACCGTAAAACAGCGACGAACAGCCCGTTCCGCTTTCCCACGCCAGCGCGTTAGGTTTATACTTTTGTTCGGTGTCTTCAAAATCCCACGCATCTTCGACGCTGATCCAGCCAACCAAAGTCGGTTTGACTCTTTCTCTAGCGCGATCCGAAAGATACAAAATCCCGCAGCCTTCGGGCGAACACAGCCATTTGTGGCTCGCGCCCGCCGCGATGTCAACTTTTTGTGCGTTTAAATCAAACGGCATCGTGCCGAGAGCCTGAATAATATCAACGGCAAAAAGCGCGTCAACTTTTCGCGCCGCTTCGCCGATTTTTTCCAAATCGGCGCGAAATCCCGAACCATACTGCACCGCGCTGATTGAAACAAGTTTTGTGTTTGTATCAATCAGGTTTATAAATTCGTCCAAATCAATTCGCCCGTTTCTTTCTGGACACAAACGAAGTTCGACACCGAAATCATCTCTGACGCGCCGCCACGCATAAAAATTTGCGGGAAATTCCTTTCCAAAACTGACGATATTATCGCCTTTTTCCCATTTCAAACCGTTGGCAACAGTCGCAAATCCGTCGGACGTATTTCGCATAAAGGCGATTTGCTGCGGCTC